>JBBIKR010000138.1:0-2225 GCA_037445395.1 Thermoflexales bacterium | reverse complement strand
CCCCCCCCCCGCGGTCCCTTTTCTTGGGGGGGGGGGGGGGGGGCCCGCCCCCCCCCCCCCCCCGCCGCCATCCGGCATCTCATCTCAGCGGCCAGAAGACGGGCACCAGCGCCATGACGGCGCCGAAGACCAGCAGCGTCAGCGGCCAGCCCACCCGCAGGTAGTCCCGTGCCTGGTAGCCGCCGACGTTCATCACCAGCACGTTGACGGGATGCCCCAGCGGGGTCAGGAAGGTGGTGGAAGTTGCCAGGGCGACGGTCATCGCCAGCGCCTGAGGGCTGAGCCCGGTCTGGCGGGCGACCTGGATGGCGAGAGGGGTGATGATGGAGGCAACGGCGGCCCCGTGCATCACCTGGGATAGCCCCATGGCCAGAAGGAACAACCCGGCCATCAACCCCAGCGGGCCGGCAGGGCCGATGACGTTCAGGACCTGTTCCGCCAGCCAGGCCGCCGCTCCGCTCTTGGTCATTGCAATCCCCAGCGGCATCATCCCCGCCACCAGGAAGACCGTCTTCCACTCAATGACCTCGTAGGCCTGGTCCATCGTCAGGATGCCGGCCAGCATCATGGCCAGGGCCCCACCCAGCAGCACCTCCGCCACCGCCTGATAGCGGACGGCCGCCAGAGCCAGCGCCAGCACGGCGATCACAGCGGCCAGCCACCCCTTCCCCGCTACCGGCAACATCTCCTTTTCATTCACCAGCAGGATCAGGTCCGGCTCCCCGCGCAGGATGGAGAGTCGCTCCCGGGGGCCCTGGAGGAGCAGCGCGTCCCCGAACTGGAGGGGCAGATCGGAGAGGTTGGTTCGGATGGGACGCCCGGCCCGCCAGATGGCCAGGACGGTGAAGCCGTACTTCTCGCGGAACTGGGCACCCCGCAGGGTCTGGCCGATGAGGCCGGAGCGAGGGGAGAGGACGGCCTCTACGATGATCACCGCCGGGGACTCCAGGTCTTCCTCCCGCCACTCGCGCGGCGGGAGAATCTCCAGATAGGGGGGACGATCCCGGCGGCGGAATTCCTCCAGGTTCCCCTCCAGGAGCACCACGTCCCCCTGCTGGAAGACGAAGTCAGGGGATGGGGCCAGGGTCACCCGACCGTTCCGCTCCAGCCCGACGACGTTCAGGCCGTAGATTTCCCGGAACGTGCTCCGGGAGAGGGGCTTGTCAATCAGGTACGACCCGGCGGGCACCCGGGCGCGGAACAATCGTTCCCCTAAGCGGTACAGTTGGACCAGGTCCTCCACCGGCGGTCGGACCCCTTCGGTGCGTTCGCGGATGGGCTGGGTGGGGAGCAGTCGGTGGCCCCAGAGGGTCATATAGGCCACCCCGATGGCGACCAGCGGCAGGCCGACGGGGGCGAAGTCCAGGATGCCGAACCCCCGCAACCCCCGGTCTATCAGCAGTCCGCTGATGACGATGTTAGTGGTGGTCAGGAGCGTGGCCATGCCGCCCAGCAGGGTGCCGAAGGCCAGGGGCATCAGCAGGCGGGTGGGGTGGATTCCCGCCTTGCGGGCGGCGGAGGAGACAGTGGGGAGCAGGATGGCAGCGGCGGCGATGTTGTTCATCACCAGCGAGAGCGTCGCCCCCGCCAGCATTGCTCCCACCACCAGGCCGGATTCCCGTTTTCCGACCAGGCGAAGGAGCAGGTCGCCCATCCGGTCGGTCACCCCGGTGCGCCGGAGGCCCTCCGCCAGGATGGAGATGGCCATGAGGGTGATGACGGCGGAGCGGCTGAAGCCGGAGAAGACTTCCTGAGGGGAGAGGATGCCGGCAACCGCCAGAGCGACCAGGACCAGCAGGGCGACCAGGTCGGCCCGCAGCCGGTCGCTGAGGATCAGGAGGACGGCCGCGACCAGAATCGCCAGGGTGAGCGGAAGGGCCGAATGGTCCATTCTGGGCAGATGTGCCGTGACGACTTACCTCACCTCTCCCCCTGCCCCCAGGTTCATTGATTTCTCTTGATCTCCCCCTCCCCTCTCCTGGCCGACGGCCAGGAGAGGGGAGGGGGTTGGGAGAGGAGTTTGGGGGCGGCGGAGCCGCCGCTCCCAAACCCCTCCTATTTCCCCCTTCCCTACTCCCCTACGTCCCCCTCTCCCTTTGGCCTACTGGCCGGGGAAGGGGGAAGGGGAATTGAAGGGGGATTGCGGCGGCGGCCGCAGGCCGCCGCCGCAATCCCCCTATCTTCCCCCTCCCCGCGCCCCCCGCCGCAGGCGGGTGGGAGAGGGG
>JBBIKR010000137.1:0-9433 GCA_037445395.1 Thermoflexales bacterium | reverse complement strand
GCTGCGCCGCCACCCCCTCCCCTCTCCTGAACGAAGTTCAGGAGAGGGGAGGGGGTAGGGGGTGGGGTGAGGTCGTTATGAAGATTCGCCGAAAATCCCCTCCGCGGCCGCCAGCAATTCCCGGCGGCGCTCCGGAGGGACCTCTTTCGCCTCCAGGTACCGCTCCAGCAGTTGGAGCGGGGTCAGTTCCTCCGGGCGCAGCGTACCCAGGCGCAGGCGCGCCGGTCGCTCCACTTCCCGGCTGATGCCGCCGACGAAGGCCGCCTCCGCCAGCAGGGGGCGCACGTCGGCATCCCGGACCAGGCGCTCCTGCTCGGGGCGCAGTTTCATCTCCACGCGGACGACGGCATCCCGCAGGTCGTGGGCCGCGACGGCCCGCCGCAGCGCGCCCAGCGGGTCCGCCTCCTCCCGCAGGTCGGCCCGGACGGTGACGAAACGGCGGGCGGCCACCTCCACGAACTGCCAGGTCGTCTTCCCGCGCCGCAACTGGACCCAGCAGAAGCCCTTCGGCTCCCGCTCCTCGCCGAAATCTATCCGCTCCAGGCTACCGGCATAGACCACCGGCGGATACCCGTCGCCGTTGAGGCTCTGGTGTTTGTGGATATGGCCCAGCGCGACGTAGTCCCAGACGGGGTCGGCCAGGGCAGAGAGAAGGACCACCGTATCCCGCCCGATCATCACCCCGCGCTCGGAGCCGTAGGTCGCCCCGGAGACGCTCAGGTGGGCCGCCAGGACCGCCGGAATGGTCGGGGTCACCTGCCGGGCCAGGGCCTGAATGTTCTCGGTGACAATCCGCCGCAGGGCTTCGTCCAGTTGCTCCAGCGAGAGCCCGCGAAACTCCTCGTGGGCCAGGAGCCGCTGGCGCACCGGGAAGGGGACAACGCCCACCTGCACGGGGCCACGCCGGGTGGGGATGCGAAGAAGGGCCTCCTCCCGGCCCACGTAGACGTTGGGGACCGCCAGGGTGTGGAAAATATCCACACTGGAAGCCCGCTGGGGCATGGTCGGCAGGTCGTGGTTGCCCACCAGGAGAAGGACGGGGATGCCCGCGTCGGCCAGTTGCTTCACCCGTCGGGCGAAGGCCCGCTGGTAGGTGGGGTTGGGGTCGCGGGTCTTGTAGGCGTCGCCCGCGAAAATGACCAGGTCGGCCTCGTGGTTCAGGGCATACTCCACCACCTCATCCAGCCGGTCCAGGAAATCCCGCACCCGGCTGTTGACACCGGTGGTCGGGTCCAGGCGCCCGTAGTTCTCCATGCCGATGTGCAGGTCGGCGAAGTGGAGCAGGCGAATGGCCTCCATACTCCCTACTCCATACTCCGTACTTCGTATTCCGTACTCCCTACTCCATACTCCGTACTTCGTATTCCGTACTCCCTACTCCATACTCCGTACTTCGTATTCCGTACTCCCTACTCCGTACTCCGTACTTCATCCTTCTGCAATTTCCGCAGACCGTTCTCCACGACCCGCAGGGTGCGGTGCAATTCCTCCTCCAGTTGACAGAGGACGCCGAAAACGTACTCGTCGGCCTCGCGGCGCAGCGTGGCGGCCTCCTGCTCCGCCTGTTCGCGGATAGCAGCGGCCCGGGCCTCGGCGGCCCGGACGACCGCGTGCTCGGCGGTCAGTTCCGCCGCCCGCTGTTCGGCCTCCCGGACCCGTCGCTCCGCCTCCTCACGCGCCTGGGCCAGGATGCGCTCCCGCTCCTGGTTCACCCGCTGGGCACGGCGCACCTCTTCGGGAATGGAGATGCGCATCTGCTCCACCAGCGCCATCATCCGCCGCTCATCCACCAGCCGGACGGATGAAAACGGCAGCCGACGGCTCTTCTTTAACGTTTCTTCCAGCCGGTCCACCAGGTGCAGGATGTCCATCAGTCACCTCCAGTGTTGACCGGGGAAATCGCGCCCCCGGTCACTGCTGGTCCGATGTACAGGGTTCGGACGGTCCCCCTGCCCCCTCCCTAAAGTTCGGCCTTTTTGCCTCGTGAGGGATATAAAAGCCTCTAATCCCTCAGCGAGACCAGGGGGACGGGGCCCCGTTGTTGCTCCAGTTCGGCGCGCTTCCGGGCCAGTGCGGCGACGACGTTGGGCGGAGCCATCTGGGTCACGTCGCCGCCCAGGAGTGCCACCTCTTTCAGGATACTGGAACTGAGAAACGCGTGCTCCTGTCGGGTCATCAGGCAGACAAACTCTATCTCCGGAGCCAGTTGCCGGTTGGTCAGAGACATCTGGTACTCCCACTCAAAATCGCTGACCACCCGCAGTCCCCGAACGATGACTTTGGCGCCGATGCGGCGGGCGAATTCTGCCGTCAGTTCGCCGTAAGGGAGGACATGGATATTGGGTATGTCCTTCAGAGCCTCCCGGGCCAGTTCTATCCGTTCCTCCAGCGAGAAGAGCAAACTTTTGGAAGGCCGGTCATAAATGCCCACGACCAGGTCGTCAAAGATGGTCGCCGCGCGGATGGCGATGTCCATGTGACCGAAGTGGATGGGGTCAAAGGTACCGGGGTAGAGGGCGCGACACATGAAATGTCTCCTTTGCTCTTGAATTCCGGGTTCGCCGATGCGTTTCAACTGACTTCTCCTTCACCGGAGGCCCAAAGGTCTGCGACCCGATGGGCAAGCAGGCGGTGCTCCGGCTTTTCTATGGACGGGTCCGTCTCCAGGAAGCGCGCGGCGGCCTCCCGCACGCGCTCCAGAAGCCGCAGGTCGGCGATGGAGGCCATTTTCAGGTCCGGGAGGCCGGATTGACGGGTGCCCAGAAACTCCCCGGGCCCTCGCAGTTCCAGGTCCTTCTGGGCCAGGACGAAGCCGTCGGTGGTAGCCTCCACAGCCTTCAGGCGCTCCTCCGCTTCGGGCGAGGCGGACTCGGCCACCAGCAGGCAGTACGAGGGATGCTCACCCCGACCGACCCGGCCCCGGAACTGGTGGAGTTGGGCCAGGCCGAACCGTTCCGCCCCCTCCACCAGCATCACCGTAGCGTTGGGGACGTCAATCCCCACTTCCACCACCGACGTCGCCACCAGGATGTCCAGTTCCCCCCGGGCAAAGGCGGACATCACCGCGTCCTTCTCCTCGCCCTTCATCCGCCCGTGCAGGAGGCCCAGGCGCAGGTCGGGGAAAACATCCCGCCGCAGCCGTTCGTACTCCTCCACGGCGGCCTTCGCCTCAATCTTCTCCGATTCCTCCACCAGCGGGCAGATAATGAAGGCCTGACGTCCCTTAGCGACCTGGCTGCGGACGAAGGCGTAGGCCCGCTCCCGCTCCCGGGGCATGATGACGCGCGTGGTGATGGGCTGGCGGCCCGGTGGCATCTCGTCTATCACGGAGACGTCCAGATGACCCCAGATGGTCAACTGGAGGGAGCGAGGGATGGGCGTGGCGGTCATCACCAGCAGGTGGGGGTTGTAGCCCTTCTGCCGCAGCGCCGCCCGCTGCCGGACCCCGAAGCGGTGTTGTTCGTCAATGACCACCAGGGCCAGGTTGTGGAAGGTAACGGACTCCTGGATGAGGGCGTGGGTGCCCACCACGACGTCCACGGAGCCGTCGGCCAGGCCGGTGTAGATGGCTTCCCGTTCCGCGCCGGTGACGCTGCCCGT
Organism: Thermoflexales bacterium; assembly: GCA_037445395.1. Taxonomy (GTDB): domain Bacteria; phylum Chloroflexota; class Anaerolineae; order B4-G1; family DUEL01; genus SpSt-77. The sequence continues at coordinate 5,833 of JBBIKR010000137.1, read as the reverse complement.
GAGCAGACGGACCTGGATAGGCCGGCCCGGAAAGCGGGCGAAGAGGGCGGAGAGGGTCCGGTAGTGCTGTTCGGCCAGAATCTCCGTGGGGGCCATGAGGGCCGCCTGGGCGCCCGCCGCCACCGCCAGAGCCATGGCCACCGCCGCCACCACCGTCTTGCCCGAGCCGACGTCGCCCTGAAGGAGACGGTTCATCGGATGAGTGGATGAGATGTCGGCGACGATGTGCTCCAGTGCCCGCCGCTGGGCGCCCGTCAACGAGAAGGGGAGGCTCTGCAGCAATGCATCCAGCATGGAGGGGTCCACCGGCAATTGTCGCCCGGGCACGGCGCGCCAGAGTTGCCGCTGGCGCAGGACGCCCAACTGGAAGATAAAGAGTTCGTCAAAGGCCAGCCGGTAGCGGGCCTTCTCCAGGGCCTTCCGGTCATCGGGAAAATGGGCCTGCCGCAGCGCGGTGCTCAGGTCCACCAGGCCGTATTCCTCCCGCAGAGAGGGCGGCAGGTGGTCCGGCAGGCGCGGCGCCCAGTACTCCACCGTCCGATGGACCATTTGCCGCAACCATTTGGCGCTGACTCCCTCCGTCAGAGGGTAGACAGGGACCAGCCGCCCGGTGTGGAGGAGTTCCGGCTGGAGGTACTCCCACTCCGGGGAGGTGAAGCAGAGATGGCCCAGGTACTCGTCCACCCGTCCACTGACCACTATCTGCTGTCCAGGCCGGATCCGTTCGCTCAGGAAGGGCTGGTTGAACCAGGTGGCCTCGATGAAGCCGGTGCCGTCGGTCAGGATGGCCTTGAAGATGGGCATTCCGCCGCGACTCTCCCGGGTCCCGGCCTCAAAGACGCGGGCGATGATGGTGACCTCCTCGCCGTACTCCAGCCGGTTGATGGGCTTGAGGCAGGAGTAATCATCGTAGCGGCGGGGGAAGAAATAGAGGACGTCCCGGATGGTGCGGAGGCCCAGACGGGCCAGCCGTTCAGCCTGTTTCGGGCCCACGCCCCGGATGGCGGTGAGGGGGGCCTTCAGGCCCGGGGGTTCGGACACCGGGTGCGGGGAGGCAGGCTGTGCGGCGACCCGTTGTCGGGCGGAGGGAGCGACGGCTGCCGGGATCGGAGAGGCGGCCGGAGAGGGCAAAGACGCCACCGCCGGAGAGACCGGAGTGGCGGACGGAGTCGGTTCCGGCGGCTTCGCCGGGGATGGTTCGGGTGGAGTCTCCGGTGCGGCCTCCGCGGGGGCGGCCTCCACCTCCGCTCCCATCCCCTGAGGACCGGCCTTCACCAGCTGGGCCAGTTCCTGCAGGGCCGATCGGCGCTCTTCGGGGGAAATCGTACTATATGCCCTCAGGCGACGGGCGATTTCCTGTATCCAGGAGGCGGCCTCCGGGCCGTATTCCTGGCTCGCCTGCTGAAGCCAGGTATCGGCAAAGCGGGCAAGTCCACCAATGACCGCGCGGTCCCGATAGTCGTATTCCTTTGCCTCCGAGCGGAGGATTTTGAGAAGAGTCTCTGCAGGGCTGGGCATCAGCGCTGATCCCTCTATACCGCTATCGTCTCAAACGCGAATCGCACGGGCTCTGCCTCTCGGGTCAGGAAATTGAGTTTCTCAAAACCGATGACCTGGCCCGAGCGATCTTTCACCAGCACGATCTCATCCCCCGTCTCCTCACATACGTACTCATCCTGGGGATCACCGAACCAGACAGTCAGCGTATTTCCTTCCCGATCATAGAACGCCTTCACCTGGGCCATATCCTTTCCCTTTCCCTTCACCGTCCCAGAATCACGGCCACCCCCAGTGCAGCCGGGCCGATGTGGGTGCCGATGACGGGCCCGATCTCGCTGACGGGGACCCCCAGATCCGGGAAGAGGGCCTGAACGCGGGCGTGGAAGGGCTCCCAATCGGGCGCGCAGGAGTGAATGACCGCCAGCCGCTCCAGAGGGCCCAGTTTCGTCAGCATCTCCAGCAGTTGCTCCATAGCCCGACGGCGGGTGCGCACCTGCCCCACCAGTATGGCCTCCCCCTGGCAGAACTCAATCAGCGGTTTGATGTCCAGCAGGCGTGCGGCGAACCCCTTCGCCCAGGAGACCCGCCCGCTGTGGACCAGATACCTGACCGTATCCAGCACCGCCAGGAGACGGATGCGGGGCCGGACGTCTTCCAGCATGGCCAGAATTTCCTGTGCGCTGGCCCCTCGGGCGGCGGCCTCGGCGGCCATAATGACCTGCCAGCCGATGCCCATGGCCAGTTGCTGGGAGTCCACGGAGTGGACCTTCAGTTCCGGCACCTCCCGTGCCCCCAGTTCAGCGACGGAGATCATACTGCTGAGCGCGCCCGCCAGCAGAATGGCGATGACCTCATCGGCCTGCCCGACCAGGCTCCGGAACGCGGCAGCAAACTCATACGCCGACGGAACGGCAGTGGTGGGCACTTTCGCCAGCGAGGGCAGCCGCCGGTAGAACTCCTCGCGCGTAATCTGCTCCCCGTCCCGCAGGCTCTGGCCCTCTATCTGGACATACGCCGGGACGACGGTGATGTTCAACTGCCGGGCCAGTTCCGGCGGCACGTCGGACGTGCTATCGGTGAGAATACGGATCCGAGAGGTCATTGTTCCCCGTCAACCCTCTGCAAATCCTGCCGAATCCTCTCATTGAGCCCAACAACTACCCCGATGGCAAAGCCGTCTACTCTTCTCCCATCCCCTCATACACGATCAACCCCAGCCCATCCGGGCCGACATGGGACGCCAGCACCGGGCCGTAGACGAGTATGGGAAACGGCGCGACTTTCGGGAACATCGTCCCCAGCCGCTCCTGCAGGAGCGCCGTCTCGTTGGTCGGATAGGAGACCGGCTGCAGAATGGTCATCTCCTGAATCCGCAGAAACTCCCCGGCGAACTCCACCAGTTTATCCAGCCCCTTCTCCCGGCTGCGGACCTTCTCCATCGGGATAATCTCCCCTTCCTCCATAGACAGGAAGGGCCGGATGCCCAGCATGGTCCCCAGAATACACTGGGAGCGGCTGATCCGCCCACTGCGCTGGAGATAATCCAGCGAATCGGTGAACATCACCACGTAGATATGCGGGATCATTCCCCGGATCTGGCGGACAATCTGGCCCAGCGATTGACCGGCCCGGGCCATCCGGGCCGCTTCCCGCACCAGGATCCCCAGGCCGAAGGAAATACACTGGGAATCCATGACCATAATGTCGCACCGCCCGAGAAACGACATCGCCGCCTGACGGGCGTTTTCCACAATCGGACTCAGCGGACCCGAGGAGTGAATGGAGAGAATGGAATCCGTCGTCCGGCTCAGACGGGCATAGACCTCTTCCAGTTCCTCCACCGTCGGCCCGACCACCATCGGCCGGACCCGCTCCCGGGCCATCTGGTCCAGCAGCATTTCGTTCCGCGAGCCGTCCCGGTCCCGATAGACCTCATCCCCGACCTGAACGGTGAGCGGGACAACGGTGATGTCCGTATCCCGCGTCCAGGCCGCAGGCAGATACGCGTCGCCGTCGGTGACCACTCGTACAGGTGCCACAACACCTCCTCAAGTGCAGGGTCGCAGGGCGCACACAGGGCGCAGGTCGCAAGGTCGCAGGGTCACAAGTCGCAGGGCGCAAAGGAAATTCCCGTTGCTTCCCGCCTCTTGCTTCCTGCCTCCTGCCTCTTGCCTCTTCACTCCGCCGAGAGGATATAGAAATAATGCGGCTGTCCGCCGTAGACCACCTCAAAACTCTGGTCAGGGTACTTCTCCTGCAGACGGGCCGCCAGGGCCTCCGCCTCCTCTTGCCGGACATCCGCCCCGTAGTACAGGGTGACGATTTCCAGGTCGGCCACGCCCATCCGGTCCAGCAGTGCCTCCACCACCTCGTCCACTGCGTCTCCCGAAACGACCAACTGGTCGTCCTCCAGGCCAATGATCTGCCCCTGCCGCACCGTGACCCCGTTCAGTTTCGCGTCCCGGGTCGCCGTCGTCACCTCCCCGGTCCGGACATCCTCCATCGCGCGGGCCATCGCTCTGGCGTTCTCCTCCAGGCCGGCCTGGTGGTTAAAGGCCAGCAGCGCCGCAACACCCTGCGGGATGCTGCGGGTGGGCACCACCACGACCGCTTTCCGGCTCAGTTCCTGGGCCTGGCGGGCCGCCAGGATAATGTTGCCGTTGTTGGGCAGGATGACCACCTTCGGCATCGGCAGACTTTCCACCACGCGCAGGATTTCTTCCGTACTGGGATTCATCGTCTGGCCGCCGGGGACAATGGCAGACGCACCCAGGCTCATGAAGACCTTCTCCAGCCCATCCCCCGACACCACGGCAACCACGCCGACCTCGCGCGGCGGCGCCCCGGAGACCATCATCGCCGGAGCGGGCCGCGCCTGCTCCCGCGCGCGGACGAATTCCCGGTACTGGGCCTGCATGTCCTCCACCACCACATCCCGCAGAGAGCCCAGCCGGACGGCGTAACTGAGCGGGACCCCCGGGTCCGGAACGTGGACATGGACTTTGACCGTCTCCGAGTCCCCGACCACCAGCGTGGAGGTGCCCATCGCGTCTATATCCCGCCGGATGGCCTCCACATCCAGGTTCTGCCCGACAATGAGGAACTGGACGTCGTAGCCGTACTCCTCTTCGGGCACCGCCTCGGCAGCGAACGCCGGACCTATAACGGTTGTCGCCACTGCCGCCGGTTCGCCCACCACCTCTCCCCGCAAAGCCCGCATCATCCCCTCCAGAATCACACAGAGTCCCTGCCCGCCCGCATCCACCACTCCGGCCTCCGCCAGCACCGGCAGCAGGTCCGGCGTGCGGGCGAGGGCATCCCAGGCCCGGCGGACCGCCCGCTCCAGCACAACGCTGAGGTCCGTCGTCCGTCCAGCCGCCAGAGACGCCTCCTCGGCCGCCTCCCGCGCGACGGTCAGAATGGTGCCCTCTACCGGACGAATGACCCCCTTATAGGCCGTCCGGACCCCTTCCTCCAGCGCGGCGGCCAGGTCGGACGCCGTCAGCCATTCCTTATTATCCAGGTGGCGGGCCATCCCGCGCCATATCTGGGAGAGAATGACGCCGGAGTTGCCGCGCGCCCCCATCAGCGCGCCATGGGCCACCCGGTGGGCCACCTTCCCCACGTTGTTCTCATCCACACCGGCCACTTCCTCCCAGGCCGATTGCATCGTCAGCACCATGTTGGTACCGGTATCGCCATCGGGCACCGGGAAGACGTTCAGCGCGTTGATCTCTTCCTGGTGCTGCCGCAGCCAGACCAGGCCGGCGTACACCAATCGCTTGAACCGTTCCCCATCTACAACGCTTGCATCCGTCACCGCAATCCCCCCTCAATCCAGGTCCGAAATGCGAATCTTCTCCACGTGAACGTTCACCTCCGCCACGGGAATGCCCAAACACTTCTCCACCGTGTACTTGACCACGTTCATCGCGCTGCGGGCCACGGCGGCAATCCGCGTTCCGTATTCCACCACGACGTAGAGGTGGATGATGATTTTCCCGTCCCGCACCTGGACGACGACGCCCCGATGACCACCGCCGGAAAGGACGTCGGCGATGCCCGTCGCCAGGTTCTTCGGGACGGTGCCCACGATGCCGTACGACGAAGTGACGGCCTGGTGGACCAGGCTGGCAATCGCGTTCGGCGAAACTTCTATGCGGCCTTTGGGTTGAACCGTCTCCTTCATCCTCACTCCCTTTCGCGTTTCGTGCCGGGGCTTGTGCACCAATTCGCCCCCTGTGGGCAAGAGGGGGTATGGGGGTTTTGCGGGCCGGCGCCGCCCCCCCGCAAAACCCCCATATTGCTCATTCTATGACAAGCCCTGCCGTGC
>JBBIKR010000136.1:0-9501 GCA_037445395.1 Thermoflexales bacterium | reverse complement strand
CGGTGGTCGCGTCTACGGTGAAGTCGTGGATGACCACCGGGACGCCGTCGGCGGAGAGATGGACATCCAGTTCTACACCGTCGGCGCCCAGGTCGGCGGCGCGGCGGAAGGCCGCCAGGGTGTTCGGCGGCGCGGCGGTGCTGGCCCCCCGATGGGCAATGTTGAGGGTACGGTCGGCCGTCAGCCAGAGAGACCGCATTCTCATCGGATTCACCGCAGAGGCGCGGAGAGCGCAGAGTCAAATCAAAATCCGTGTAATCCGTGCAATCCGTGGTTCACAACGGGATATTTCCGTGTTTCTTCGGCGGGTTGGCGTCCCGCTTGTTCCGCAGCATCTTCAGCGCCTCAATCAGGCGGGGACGGGTCTCCTGGGGTTCAATGACATCGTCAATGTAGCCCCGCGCGGCGGCGACGTAGGGATTGGCGAACTGCTCCCGGTACTCCCGCACCAGCCGCTCCCGCTCCGCCTCCGGGTCCTCGGCGGCGGCAATCTCTTTGCGGAAGACGATGTTGACGGCCCCCTCCGGCCCCATCACGGCAATCTCCGCCGTCGGCCAGGCGTAGGAGATGTCGCCGCGGATGTGTTTGGAACTCATAACGTCGTAGGCACCGCCGTAGGCCTTGCGCAGGATGACCGTCACCTTGGGGACGGTGGCCTCGCAGTAGGCCCAGAGCAACTTGGAGCCGTGGATAATGATGCCGCCGTGCTCCTGGTTGACACCCGGCAGGAAGCCCGGGACGTCCACGAAGGTGACGATGGGGATGTTGAAGCAGTCGCAGAACTGGACGAAGCGGGCCGCCTTGCGGGAGGCGTCTATATCCAGCACGCCCGCCAGCACCAGCGGCTGGTTGGCGACGATGCCCACGGAGAAGCCGCCCAGACGGGCGAAGCCCACAACGATGTTCTGCGCCCAGTGCTCGTGGACCTCCAGGAACTCCCCGTTATCCACCACCCGCCGGATGACCTCCTTCACGTCGTAGGGACGGGTGGGGCTTTCGGGGATGATGGTCTTCAACTCCTCGTCCATCCGGTCCTCCGGGTCGCCGGTGGGGACGAAGGGGGGGTCCTCCATGTTGTTCTGGGGGATGTAGGAGAGGAGTTTCCGGATGAGTTCAAAGCAGTGCTCCTCGTTCTCGGCGGCGAAGTGGGCCACGCCGCTTTTGGTGGCGTGGGTCATCGCTCCGCCCAGTTCCTCAAAGGTCACCTCCTCCCGCGTCACCGCCTTGATGACATCCGGGCCGGTGATGAACATATGGCTGGTATCCTTGACCATCAGGATGAAGTCGGTCATGGCGGGGGAATAGACGGCGCCCCCGGCGCAGGGGCCCATGATGGCCGAAATCTGGGGGATGACGCCCGAGGCCAGGACGTTGCGCAGGAAGATGTAGGCGTAGCCGGCCAGGGAGACCACCCCCTCCTGGATGCGGGCGCCCCCGGAGTCGTTGAGGCCGATGACCGGCGCGCCGTTCTTCATCGCCAGGTCCATGATTTTGCAGACCTTCTCGGCGTGGACCTCGGAGAGGGAGCCACCGAAGACGGTGAAGTCCTGGGAGAAGACGTAGACCAGGCGGCCGTTGATGGTGCCCCATCCGGTGACGACGGAATCGGAGAGGTACTTCTGCTTCTCCACCCCGAACCCGGTCGCCCGGTGGGTGACGAACATATCCAGTTCGCGGAAGGAGCCAGGGTCCAGGAGTTTCTCTATCCGCTCGCGGGCGGTCAGTTTCCCCTGCGCGTGCTGGCGGTCAATGCGCTCCTGACCGCCGCCCAGCCGCGTCTGCTGGCGGAGTTGGCGGAGTTGGGTGATGAGTTCGTCTATGGTGGGCATAGGCACCTCGGATTCGTGAAACGTGAAGCGTGATTCGTGAATTCGTGTATTCGTGTCCTATTCGTGGATGGCCGCTGCCTGCCGCGCATCAGAATGTGGGGTTGGTCCGATGGGGGCATTCTATTTCTTCTCCATCGCTTTCAGCCGGTCCTGAAGGAGGTCATAGCCGCCGTGGGCAAGGAAAAAGGAAGCCAGGGCCAGAGCCCGTTCCTGGGGACTCTGCCCCCGCAGTTTCTCCAGGTAGGCTTCCACCTCTTCGGGAGAGCGAAGGACGGAGGCATGGGCGAAGAGGCGAACCTGGTACTCCAGTTCATCCACGGGGAGACGGATGGCCTGTTCCAGGAGGCGAATCCGGCCGGAGAGGAGGCTCCGGTCTATCTGCTCCCGGCAGAACCCCTGAAAGCGGCCGTAGAGGTCGGAGATGGAAAGGGAGATGGCCTCACCGGCCTCCGGGGTCAGGGGCTGGAGGAGGTTGATGCGGGTACGGAGGAGGGCCTGCCAGCCCGCCCCCACGCCCAGGGCCAGAAGGTAGGGATTCACCGAAGAGGGGGTGAGATGGCGCACCAGGGCAAAAATGAGCAGGGCAAAGATGACATTGACACCGATCAGCAGCGCGCTCCACCCGCTCCGCAGCGCCCGGCGGATGTCGCTCCGGAAGGTCTGGAGGACCTCGGTCAGGGCCCAGAGAAGGGAGAGGGCCACCACCAGCAGGTATGGGCCCAGGTCGGTGAGCAGGTCTTCGGCATTCATCGGAGGAGCAGGTTGTACGGAGTACGGAGTGCGAAACAGCGTATTGCGTATTCCGTATTGCGTGTTCCGTGCGGCTTACGCCCGGCCCGCTTCCCGACGGCCCCGCTCGGTGAGGGAAACCAGCGGCCATCCCTGCATTGTCCGGATTTCCACCAGCCCTTCCCGCTCCATCGCCTGGAGGACCGGGCGGATTTCGTCGGGGAGGGAGAGGGTGGCGGCAGCCAGTTCGGGAAAGAGGGCCGGCCCACTCCGGCGCAGGGTGTCCAGAATCTCCCGACGCAACCTCTCCTCGCTGGATGCTCTGGGGGTTGGCCATTCGTCCAGTTGCCGGGAGATGCGGTCCAGCGCTTCCTGCGAGGAGGCAAGTGCCTCCGCCTCCGCCGGGTTCCCTTTCACACAGGCGGCCAGCGCGCCGCTGATGCGACCCAGTTCCCGGGCGATGTCGGCCAGGGCCCGGGCCGTATCGGCCATCTCCTGAGAATTCACCGTTCTCATCATACCCATCGTTGCCCTCCGTCCGTATTTTACAATACCCGAAAACAAATGGCAACTGCCCGACGCTTCAACGCTTGGTGTGAATTACCATAACGCCGGATGGGGTGGCTTAACATTGGTTGACCCTTTTCGTGCCGAAGGCTTTTGCCGCCCCTCACCCCTCTTTGTACCCCCCTCCCCTCTCCCGCCGCCGTCAGGCGAGCCCAACCGCTTCGCTACTGAAAAACCTACACTTGTCAGCCCCAACCACATCTCCTCTCCTGACCGAAGGCCAGGAGAGGAGAAGGGGTGAGGTAGGTCGTTACGTTAAGACGCAAAACCCTGCGCTGCGCCGCAGCACAGGGTTCGTCCTGCAGGCTACAACACCCGCTTCCCGTCCAGCCACAGTTCCGCCTGGGGGATGACGAAGTCCTCGTGGAAGTCGGCCGTCACCAGGCCCCCCATATGGGCGTTGTCGCCGACGGCGATATGGACGGTGCCGCGAATCTTCTCGGCCTCCAGGATGTTATCCGGCCGGCGGGCGTTCGGATTCGTCCCCACGCCCAGTTCGGCCAGGTTGCGCCGGGCGGTATAAAGGGGCCCGTCGTCGCCGGGGCGCAGGAACCGGCGGAGTTCCTCCCCCACTCGGCCGCCCCCCAGGACCTCCACGACCTGCCCGGCGCGGAACACCAACCGCATCTCCTCGGTCAGGTCGGGATGCCAGCCAGCCTGGACGACCAGAACGCCCTCTGCCGTCCCCTCCACCGGGGCGATGTAGGCCTCCCCCGCCGGGAGGTTGCCCCACTCCCCCCGCTGCAGGTAGAGGCCGGTGTCGGCCATTCCGGCGCGCCCGGCCAGCGAGAAGCGGATGTCGGTGCCCGCAGGGGAACGGACGTGGGCCTCCCGGGCATCGGTGAGTTGCCGGGCGATAGCCTCCGCTTCGGCCGCCACCTGGCGGTAGTCCACTGCCATCGGGCCGTCGGGGTAGAACATCTCGGCCAGGAAACCGGGCATGCTGGCCAGCCGCACCCCGGCCTGCGTCGCGGCCTCCCGCGCGTCGGTATGGGAGAGGGAGTAGGTCGTCAGGGCGATGACCACATCGGCCTGAAGCAGGCACGCGGCCAGGTCCGCCGGGGGCTCCGCCCCGTGTCCCCCCGTCGCCGGATAGACGACGAAATCCACCGCCCCCTCGGGCCATATCCGGCGCGCGACCTCCGCCACCTGCCGCGCCAGAACGGCCCGTTCCAGCATCCCCGTCAGCGCGGGGAGGGGTTGAGTCGCCCAGTCCTCCGGCCGGGGGACGTCGGTCACCACCAGCAACCGCTCGTCGGGCCGCCAGCCCATGTTGACTTCCAGCATGATGCGGACACCGGGAGTGATTTTCTCTTCGTCAGCCCAGGTCATCGTTGGCCTCCTCACATCAGTAGCCGGACACGCCCATCTCCCGGCAGAGCGCCACCAGGTCAGGATGGACGTAGCGGCCCTCTTCCTCAATGGGCACCCCGTCCAGGTAGACGGTGGGATTCAGCACCACTCCGTCGGTGTGGGACGGTGCGCCCCAATCGCTGGGGCCGATGCCGAACTGCATGCAGCCGAAGATGCGCTCGTCCTCCAGAATTCGCCCGCTGGGCCGCGTGACGCCGGGGTTGAAGCCGTAGCAGGCGTGGTCCATCTGGAACATCGCCGGATGTCCGAAGGACTCCAGCCAGCGGCGGAAGACCTGTGCCTCGTGGCCGCCCTCTATCCGGACGATTCGCCCGCCTTCCACTGTCAGCCGCACGGGATGCCGCAGGATGCCCAGTTCGGCCGGGGGCCAGAGCGCGCCGTCAAAGACCAGGACCCCCTCAAAACTCTCCCGAACCGCCATGAAGCCCGATTGTCCCCCCAGCATCTGGGGGTAGCCGCCGGACTCCGGTGGCGGCTCCCAGAAGGGGTCCCCGGCCTTGTCCACCCGCATGGTCAGGTCGGTGCCGGAGGGGGCCGTCACCCGGATGACGTCCGCTGCCTGGGAGAGGCGGTAGAGACGGTCTGCCATCTCCCGCAGGGGCCGGTAGGGAACCCGTCCGACCGTCCGGACCATCATATCGGCATCCATGCCGGTCAGGCAGACGTAGATGCATCCGGCGGCGACGGCGGCGTGGTAGGCCGGGCTGTAGAGGTGGTAGGCAACGGCGAAGTCAATCCAGATGTCGGAGCGGGGGAGTCCTGCGGCAACGGGGGCCGGAGGGTCCATACAGGGTTGCGGGTTCGCCGGGTAGCGGAACACCGAGGGAATACCCCCAACGGCGTAGACGGCGCGGGCCGTCGCCTCCACGACACGCAGGTCGGAGAGGGTGTCGGCGGTGATGGCCACCTGCTGGCCCGGATGGACCGGGCGCATCTCGGTGACCAGTTTGTGGGCGGCGGCGGCCAGTTCAAAACTGTAGAACTCTGCGCGGGGTTCGGTGCCGTAGGCCAGTTCCATTTCAGACCACCAGCCTCTCAATGGGGATATAGTCTATATCAAAGCCGAAGTAGCGCGGGCCGGCTGCCGCCAGTCCCCGCTCGCTGCGGAAGGCCTCCAGTCCCTTCACTCCGACCACCGCCACCTGCATCCCGGCATCCAGGTCGGTGTTGGTGATGCCTTCGCCTGTCTCCCGGTCCACCACCACGATGAGGTCGGGACTGCAGACGAAGGGCCGGCCGTCCAGCCAGGAGACGTGATTCTCGTTTTTGAACCAGATGTCCATCGTGTGCCCGGCGTAGTCCCCTGTGCCGCGCAGGTGGGAGGTGCCGAACATGTAGCCCTCCCGGTCCTCCCAGTCCTTGCCGGTGATCACCCCTTCAAAGAGGAGCCACCCCCCGGTGAACTGAACGGCCGCGCGAACGGGGTCCTCCCCGGCTTCCCGTGCCCGCCGGATGGCCCGGCCCAGTTCCAGGCAACGGGTCAACGTCCCCGGGACGATGATTTCTTTCATCTCCCGCCCGGGAAGCAGGGTGGCCGCGATGGTGCAGGTGCCGAAGGCGGCGACCGCCAGCATCTTGCCGATCCGCTCCAGCATGTAGGGGTTGCAGGTCTCTTTGACGATGGCGATGTTCCCCCACTTATCCACGCTGGCGAAGGGCCAACTGTTCTTGCCGTAGAGGTACGGCGTCCCCTGCATCTCCTCTGGGATGGCCCGCCCGGCGTAGTCCCCGTCCACCACCGGGATGCCCAGGCGGGCACCGGTGACCAGCGGGGCGGGGGTATTTCCGGCCCCCAGTTCGGAAGGAACGATGGCCCCCATCTGGATTCCGGCGTACGCGGCCAGTTCCTTCACGGCCATCTCCATCGCCTGGTCGCCGTAGCGGTCGGTCAGCCCCAGGCGGCGGATGGTCTCCTTCGTCTCTTCGGAGACGGGGGCGATGGACCCCATGCCGTACGCGGTGCAGGTCCAGGCATCGTCGGGGATTTTGGATGGGTCCACCCATTCCAGCCTGAGCTCGTCCTCCAGGGCTCTTTCCAGCACCCGGCGGCCCCATTCGGGGCCACCACCGCCGCCGGTGCCCATCCACAGGCACCCGCGCAGGAAGTCATCGCAGTCCTGAGGGGTGTACAGGCCTCCTCGTGGCATCGTCGCCTCCTTGAGAGAGTGGGCCATACACGAATACACGAATGGGGCACGAATACACGAATGGAACACGAATGCACGAATGCACGAATTAGCGGCGGCGCAGGGATTTGCGAACGTCGTCTCTTCCCACCCGCCGCACAGGGCCCTTGTCCTGGCTGGGGAAAACGCGCGCCCATTCCAGACGTCGTCGCCCAAAATTGAAGAGAAGGCCTACCGGAGCACCCGTCGCTTTCAGGTAGTTGATGACCTGAGCCAGTTCGTCGGTCGTCAGTTGATGGCTGAAGGCTTTGACTTCCACCACCACCGTCTTTTCCACCAGCAGGTCCAGATAGAACAAGGCCACCGGAGCATCTTCGTGGAATACCTGTACTGGCACCTGCCGCTGCACGCCGATTTCCCGCCTCTGGAGTTCGGTAGCCAGCGCCCGTTCGTAGACTTCTTCCTTGTAGCCCGGCCCCAGGGCATTGTGCACAGCCATCGCCGCCCCAATGATACGATAGGTCAGGTCATTGCCGGTCGCATCCACAACCAGGTCCGGCATGGGCCCTCCTTTCGTGATTCGTGATTCGTGATTCGTGCTATTCGTGTATTCGTGCCCTTATTCGTGTATGGCCTCTGCTACCATTCGGGCAATCTGCTCGGGGTGCTCCGCCACGCGCACCCCGGCGGCCTCCAGCGCGGCGATTTTCTCCGCCGCCGTCCCGGTACCGCCCTCAATGATGGCCCCGGCATGCCCCATGCGCTTGCCCGGCGGCGCGGTCCGCCCGGCGATGAAAGCGACCACCGGCTTGGTCATCCGTTCGGCGATGAAGCGGGCTGCCACCTCCTCGTCGTTGCCGCCGATTTCGCCGATGAGCACCACCGCCTTCGTCTCCGGGTCCGCCTCAAAGAGGGCCAGCACGTCCACGAAACGGGTGCCGATGATGGGGTCGCCGCCGATGCCCACGCACGTCGTCTGCCCGATGCCCAGCGCGGTCAGCGCGTAGACGACCTCGTAGGTGAGGGTGCCGGAGCGGGAGACGACGCCCACGGGGCCAGGCATCGCGATATGGCCGGGCATAATGCCCACCTTCGCCTGCCCGGGGGTGAGCAGGCCGGGGCAGTTCGGCCCCACCAGCCGCACCCCTTTCATATCCAGGTACGCCTTGACCCGGATCATCTCGTTGACCGGGATGCCTTCGGTGATGCAGACGACCAGGCCCAGCCCGGCGTCTGCCGCCTCCATGATGGCGTCCGGGGCGAAGGGGGCCGGGACGTAGATGACCGACGTGTTGGCGCCGGTGGTCTCCACCGCCTCCCGGACGGTGTCAAAGACGGGGACGCGGCCGTCGCAGGCGAACTGTCCACCCTTGCCCGGGGTGACGCCCGCCACAACCTGCGTGCCGTAATCCAGGGTCTGTCGGGTGTGAAATTCGCCCTCGCGCCCGGTCACGCCCTGCACGACCAGACGGGTGTTTTTGTCTACCAGGATTGCCATGGTGCCTCCAGTGAATCGTGAAACGTGAGATCAGGCGCCGCGGGCGGCGGCGACGGCCTTCTGGGCCGCCTCTGCCAGAGTTGTCGCGGTGATGATGCGGTAGCCGGAACGCTCCAGAATTTGCCGCCCCTCCGCCTCGTTGGTCCCCACCAGCCGGGCCACGATGGGGAGATTGGGCCGCACTTCGTCCAGGACCGAGATGATGCCCCGGGCGACCTCGTCGCAGCGGGTGATGCCGCCGAAGATGTTGAAGAGGACGGCCTTCACCCGGGGGTCGGCCAGGATCAGCCGCAGCGCCGTGGCCACCCGCTCGGCCCGGGCACCCCCGCCGATGTCCAGGAAGTTGGCGGGCATCCCGCCGAAGTGCTGGATGATGTCCATCGTCGCCATGGCCAGACCGGCACCGTTGACCATACAGCCGATGTCCCCGTCCAGTTGGACGAAGGAGAGACCGGCCTCGCGCGCGGCCCGCTCCGAGGGGGTCTCTTCGTCTATGTCCCGCATCGCTGCCAGGTCGGGGTGGCGGAAGAGGCCGTTGTCGTCCAGCACGATCTTGGCATCCAGCGCCAGCAACGTCCCCTCGGGGGTGATGACCAGCGGGTTGATCTCCGCCAGCGACGCATCGCATTCCACGAAGGAGCGGTAAAGCCCCTGGGCGATGCGTCCAAACTCCTTGTGGAGCGACGGGGGCAGGCCGATGCCCTTCGCCAGCCAGAGGGTCTGATATGTCCGCAGGCCGGCAAAGGGGTCAATATGGACCTTCTTGATGGTCTCCGGGTTGGTGCGGGCGACTTCTTCTATCTCCACGCCGCCCTCCGAGGAGGCCATCATCACGGGGCGGGCCGCCGCCCGGTCCACCACGATGCCCAGGTAGATTTCCTGCCGGATGTCTACCGCCCGGGCCACCAGGACTTTGCGGACCGGCAGGCCCTTAATCTGCATAGAGAGGATGCGGGATGCGACCTCTTCGGCCTGCTCAGGGGTCTGGGCCAGTTTGATGCCCCCGGCCTTGCCTCGCCCGCCCACCAGCACCTGGGCCTTGACCACGACGGGGCCGCCGATCTGTTCCGCGATGGTGCGCACTTCCTGGGGAGTGGACGCGACCTCGCCCTCCTGGACAGGAATGCCGTACTGGGCGAAGATACGCTTGGATTGATATTCGTGCAGTTTCACGGTTGAACCTCCGGATTACAATCGGGATTTGCCGAAAAGGAAAGACGGAGTCATTATACCATAATCGGTGAGCATGCCAATTTCGGGCTTGTGCCGCAATTTGCTTCCTGTGGGCAGGAAAGAGGTATGGGGTTGTGGGCGGCGGGGGGCGGCCCACGCCCCAACCCCTAATAACAAAAAGCATAACGCCCTCGCTCCCCCCCAC
>JBBIKR010000135.1:0-9509 GCA_037445395.1 Thermoflexales bacterium | reverse complement strand
TTGGGGTTGACTTTTCGGGCCAGAGGAGGTAAAATCCTCAACGCGAGGTGGAAGATGCCGCTGTATGAGTATATCTGCCAGCAATGTCAGCGCCGTTTTGACGCGCTGCGACCGATGTCCAGCGCCGATGCCCCTATCGCCTGCCCGCACTGCGGGAGTCAGGAAACCCGGCGGGCGATCTCTCTGTTTGCGGCCATCGGCAGCGAGGGGGTCATTGCCGGCGGAGGCTCTTCCTGCACCTCCTGCTCGGCCACTTCCTGCGCTGGCTGCAGTTCCCGGCGGTAAACCCGCGGGCATAAAAACGGGCTGGCGGTACGGCCCTTTTGCCGTACCGCCCCCGTTTTTTTTATCCCCTACGGAACATCCCGACGGATCAGCCCCAGCACCCTCCGGATGTCTGCCTCCGAAATGGGCCCTTCCCTCACGACAATGGGGGGCCATCGGGTGCAATCCACTACGGTGGACGAGACCCCGATGGGCACCCATCCACCGTTGACCACCAGGTCCACCTCCGGACCCAGTTGGGCCAGCACCTCCTGAGCGGTCCGGGCAGGGGGATAGCCCGGGAGATTCGCGCTGGTGACGGCCAGCGCCCCTCCCGCCGCCTGGATCAGTGTACAGGCCAGAGGGAGAGCGGGCAGACGAACGCCGACCCGGGAGCCCTCCCCGATTTCCGGCGGGACGGCCTCGGTCCGGGGGAGCATCAGGGTTAACGGGCCCGGCCAGAAATGCCGGGCCAGCGGCTGGACCGCCTCCGACAACACCGCAAAACGGGGAAGTTCGTCCAGGTCGGCGAGGAGCAGTGCGATAAAGGCGCCGTCATCCCGGCCCTTGATCCGCCACAGGCGACGCATGGCCCCGGTGCAGGTGGGGAGGGCCGACAGTCCGTACACGGTGTCGGTGGGGATAGCGACCAGTCCTCCTGCCTGCCACACGGCCAGGGCCTGTTCTACGGCGTCGGGCTCTTCTGCCCGGACCATTCGGGTCGTCACAGAATGACCTCCAGTATCCGGTCACGACCGGCCATGTCGGGGTGAATCCGGATGCGCGCCTGGGGGAACGCCGCGCGGGCCAGGACGGTGGCATCCGTGCCCTGCCCGGCGCCGATTTCCACCAGCAGGACGCCTCCCGGACGGAGCAGGCGGGCGGCGTCGGCCAGCAACCGCCGGATCACCCGCAATCCCCCCGGCCCGCCGTCCAGCGCCAGCCGGGGCTCGTGCTCCCGTACCGACTCCGGCAACGATGCCCATTCCTCTTCGGCCACATAGGGCGGGTTGCTGACCACCAGGTCCACCGGGCCCCTCAGCGGTGAAGCCAGGTCGGCCTGCAGGAAGTGGATGCGGTCCGCCACGCCCTGACGGCGGGCGTTCTCCACTGCCACCCGCAGTGCGGCGCGGGAGAGGTCGGTGGCGTAGATGCGGGCGCGGGGCAACCGGACCGCCAGTGCCACCGCCACACACCCGCTCCCCGTCCCCACATCCACCACGGTTCGCGGGCCCCGCTCCAGGGCCCGCTCCACCAGCATCTCCGTCTCCGGGCGGGGGATGAGCACGTCGGGTGTGACAACGAATTCCAGGCCGAAGAACTCCACTCGCCCGGTCAGGTAGGGGAGGGGGATTCCCGCAGCCCGGCGGGCCAGCAGGTCCCCGTAATGGGCCTGCTCTTCG
Source organism: Thermoflexales bacterium (assembly GCA_037445395.1). Taxonomy (GTDB): domain Bacteria; phylum Chloroflexota; class Anaerolineae; order B4-G1; family DUEL01; genus SpSt-77. Next base: position 7,842 of record JBBIKR010000135.1, on the reverse strand, counting down.
GCACTCAGGGGCTGCTCCGGGTGGGCCAGGAGCGTCGTCCGGGCGAGCCTCGTCACGTGGGCCAGCAGCACCTCCGCCTCCAGCCGGGGCGTATCGGTGACGGCGGCCAGCACCGCGGCCCCCTCCCGCAGCGCAGTGGCCACATCGGGAATGGGACGCAGGTCGGCGCGGGGAAAAGCGGATGAACACGGATGATTTCTCTGAGTGCTGGGGCAATCCCGCTGCTGCATCCTTCGCCTACAAAACGGTCAGGCAACCGGTTAAACCACCAGGGCCACCGGGCGGTACCGGGCTTCGCCCAGTATTCGGACACTCTGAACGGTGGGGCTCACAGAGCCACCCGGCTGGCGGATAAAGTTCGTGATGCCCTGCGAATCCACTGAAATGTAGAAAGGATCATCCGGAAGAGGGTCACCGGGCTGAGCCAGAATGTAGTCGCTGTTTTTTCCCAATTGTTGCTGGATCAACTGATGCACCTGCGGGTCAGGGACGGGGAAAACACAGCAATCGGTCGTCAGGACCAGCCAGTCCCGCAATGGGACAACCTGCAGGGTTTTCCCGTTCAGGATCAGAGAAGCGTCCCGGTCATACTCTCCCCAGAGAGTCGCCGTGGCTCCGTTGGCAAAAGAAACCGGCAGGAAAAGGGTAAGCCCTCTCTCATGAGGAGCGGAGTCTATCAGCCGTCCGGTCAGATGCTCAACCCACTGGATCAACTGCTCACACTGCCGGACCTGCTCCGACTTTTTCTGAGTGGTCCAGTACCGAAAAGCAACATCCAGCAACCGCCGGGCCGCATAATAATCGTTAAGGGCTCCGATATAATCGCCCATCAGGTGGCGGACCAGGCCGAGATTGAGGGCCGCGATGGCTTCGTTGTGTCGCTGGTCAGGGCCGGGCTGTTGTTTCAATATATCGCGGGCCCGCTCGGCCAGTTCCAGGGCCGGTTGGGTGCGGCCCATCCCCCAGCAGAGATTGCTGAAAAAGAGGGCCGCGATTCCCTCGCCGAGAGCGTGGCGCCCTCTGCGGGCGGTTTCCAGTGCCTCCTGCGCCAGTCGCTCCGCATCATCCAGATGGCCTGCCTTCAGGGCATCCAATCCCCCAAGCACCAGCCGGACTGCAGCTGTGTCCGGATCTCTGCCGGTGTACAGCGCGCTTGCCGGAATGGCCCAGAAAATGCGGTCAGGCATCTTTCCCCTCCCACCGGGAAAACATAAGGAGTTGACTCTTTCGGCGTTCTCCCCTCTTCAAGTTGGCCTTTTTACCCACGGATATAGACGAAATATATTTAGGACTTACGCACCTGGAGATTGCTTCGGCACTTCGTGCCTCGCAATGACATCTTTCCGGGATCGGAAGGGTCATTGCGAGCGGCGAAGCCGCGAAGCAATCTCCTCACACCAATGCGCAACTGCGTAACTCCTAATATTTTTATGACCGGGTGAGTCGCAGGGTTATTTCAATTCCTGCAACATGCGCTCTCCACCCAGGAGTTCCTGAAGACGGCGGAGGGTGCGGATGGCCTCCGGGGGCAGGAAGGCACGGGTGAAGGGGTCGTAGGACATCCAGCGCAGGGTCTCGGCCAGGCGGGCGGCCAGCAGGTAGGGACGGAGTTCGGCATCGCTGATGGCAACACTCTGGAGTTCCCGGATCAGGGTGATGAGCATTTCCGCCTGGGCCCGGGCGCGGACCGCCTCCATCCGCAATAGTTCTGCCTCTCCTTCCACCCGGATTGCCGCCGCCTGGCTCTCCCATTCGGCCTGCCAGGCCTCTATCCACTGGGTGGGGATTTGTTCATCCTCTACCCTGATCTCCCCCAGTTGGACGCTGAGGATGCGCGCACCGACCTTCGGCGCTTCCTTCTGCAATTCCTCCTCCAGGCGACGGCGGATGACTTCCCGCGGATGTTCGGTATCCTCCCCGGTGGGGCCCAGCAGCCAGTCCAGGTAGTACTCCGCCAGGGTGTTGCGCAGAATCCCCTCGGTGAAGCCCACCACCACCCGCCCCCGCCAGTCCATTGGGGGAGCCTTGGAGTCCGGCTCGCGCACCCAGCGGGCCGTCGCGGCTTTGAAGACCGCCTCAGGGGTGAACGGGTACGGCTCGTCCTCCGTCGGTGGTTTCGGCGGCCCGCCTGCGACAGGCCGGTCGTCTATCTTGAAGTGGATGTCGGCCTCACAGGTGACCGGGATGCCATCCCGGGTCATTCCTTTGACCGGGAAGGTCCATTGCTGGGGCCGGAGGTCTATGATTTCCCAGACCTTCTCAAACGGCTCCAGGTATGGGTAATTCTTCGGTTTGGGGAGATGGGCGCTCAGGACCCGTTCCAACCGTCCGCACCGTTCCGTCACGACGGCCGTGTCGTTGTAGATAACCAGGTACCCCGGGCCGCCCACCCGGTGCAGGACGGAGTTCTCTCCGGAGGCAATTTTCCCTTCTTTAACCAGCAGGTAAGGGGCAAATTTCCAGAGCCCGAAAATGCGGCGGTAGACAAAAGACGCGGCCTCCTCCAGAGTCTGAATCTTGTAGAGGGTCTGAGTGAACTGCGCGGCGTGGCGAGCGGCCAGCGCCAGTCCCAGCAAAATGGGCAGCGCGTACATTACCCCCAGAAAAGCGAAGAGCGGCGCGGAGGTGACTCCTCTGTGAACCATTCGGGCGATCAACAGGCCCGGCAGGAGAGCCAGAAATACCACGGGCCCCCACCAGGGCAGGACCCGTTTCAAATGTCGGAAGGCCCATTGGGGTGCAATCATCCCTGTTCCTCCCTGGCAATGTTTGTTTCCAGACGGCGCAGGTCTTCCGGAGTTTCGCGGGGAAGATAGCGCCGCAGCATCGGCTGCTGGGTCATCTCCTCCAGAATCCGCAGGAACTGCTGAACGACCTTTTCGGGTGTGGCCGGTGTGTCGGGGCGGTCCAGGCCCGCCAGTTGTTCCCCCAGCGCCAGGATCAGGCCGGCCTGGGCTTCGGCGCGAGCCTGCTCTATGCGCCAGAGCCGTTCTCGCTGGCCTTCGGCCTGTTTGACCAGAATCCGGCGCACCCACCCGGCCCGCCAGTTCCGCACGCGCTCCTTCAGAACCTCTTCCCGGACCGGCAACAGGTTGCTAATCCCGCCGCCGATTAACTGGATGCCGAAGGGTTCCAGCACCGCCTTCAGGCGCTCCCGGAACTCCCGGGCGATGCGCACCCGGGGCGGCTCCTCGCCGGGGTCATAGCGGTAGAGGTCGTCAAAGTCGTACCGGGCCAGGATGTCCTGGAGGATACGGGTGCCGTAGATTTGGGGCAGTTCATCCCAGGAGCGCTGGGAAGGGTCGGGAGTTCCGGGGAGGGCCATCATCTGGGCGTGGATGGCCCGAAAGGCCGCACTTTTGCGGTACGGGAAGGGCTCGCCCAGGCGTGGCGACTGCTCCCCCCGGTCAATCTGAAAAGGAGTGAAGGCCAGCACCTTGACCTGGATGCCGTCCCGGGTGAGGCCCTGAACGGTGAACGCGCGCAGTTGGGGGCGCAGGTCCAGGGTCCGCATCGGGCGTTCGGCAAAACCGGTGAAGGAGAGCCCCGGCCCCTGAGCCCCTTTGAACTGGAGCCCACTGGAGACGGCCACGGCATCGGTACAGCCGGAGATGATGAGGCCGGTTCCCAGGGGCGGCAGGGTTGGCAGAGCGTCCCCCTTCCCCCGCTGTTCAATCTTGTCCTCTTCTCGGGGTTCGTCGGTCACCACCCAGAAGGGATAATTCTGCCCCAGAAGAACATCCAGGAGAATTTTGAACACATACCAGTGTTCTCTGACGCGCTGACGAAAGCGCTTTCCCCGGGACAGGGAGCCGTCGGGCAGTGGGAATGGGAGCAGAAAGCCTCCCAGCACAAAGAGCCCGATCAGGAAGGTCGCCAGAAACAGAAGAAACTCCGCGGCCAGCAGTGCCGTCTTCTGAACCTGGGGGAGTGGCACAATCGCCAGAACCCATATCAGCCAGAGAACGGTCAGAATGGAAAGGCCGACGGTCACGACCCACCTGCGGCCCTTCACGGCCAGACTCATAAGGAAGAACAGCACAAAATTGACGATCAAAAGGGCCAGTCCGAGGGCCAGGGGCCAGAAGGTTAGCGGGGATGGGAAAAGAAGCGCCAGGATACCGATGGGGATGAGGATAGCCATCAGGGGAAGAGGCAGGTAGACCAGATAGATCATCCACAGGCTACCCGTCTGTTCCGAGAGGCCTTCGTCAAAGGTCAAGGGTGTCTGTTCGGTCATAGCGCTCCAATCCTGCGGGGATAAGGCTCTCCTTAATGATACTCCATTGAGAAGATTTCGTCAAGCAACCTTTGACCCCCTGCACCTTTTCAGCGTTTTTGCGCGCAGGAATCGGCCGCAGTACCTCTCCTGAGATGGGCCGTCAACGGCCCGGCTCATCCTTCGTCAGGACGGACAGCAGGTAGTCGGTATCCACCCGGCGGGTCCGCTGGACGGCGCGCCGTTTGCGGAGCATGCGGGGGATGCCCAGGAGGCCGGCCACCATGCCCCGCAGTCGGGCCCGCGCGGCCGCCCCCCGCCAGGCCCGCAGCGCCTCCCAGGCCAGACGAAACTGCGCCCGCAGGATGGCCCGCCAGTACCGCCGCCAGAGGTCGCCCGGATAATCTTTCACCAGCAGGTAGATGAAATTCCGCCCGTCGTAGAAACTGGCCGTGACCCCGCCCCCGGTGGCGCTCAACTTGTGGTAGACGACGGCGCGCGGCGCATAGATGCACCGCCATCCTGCCAGTTGTGCCCGCCAGGCCAGGTCCACGTCCTCGCAGGAGTAGAAAAAGTCCTCATCCAGCAGGCCCACCCCCTCCAGCATCGCGCGCCGGTATGCCGCGCTCCCCCCACAGGCACTGAAGACGTACTCCTCCCGGTCGTACTGGCCCCGGTCGGTCTCCCAGACGCCCCGGTTGCCCGGACGGCCGTCCACCCGGTAGTAGTCCCCGGCGGTATGGAGGACGTCGCGGCGGTCAAAGAGGAGCATCTTAGAGGCGACCAGGCCCGCTTCGGGGTGCCGCCGGAAGGCCGCCACCACCTCCTCCAGCCAGTGGGGTTCGGCCTCGGTGTCGTTGTTCAGGAGGACGATGAACTCACCGCGCGCGGCCCGGATACCGGCGTTGCAGGCCCCGGCGAAGCCCCGGTTCTCTCCCAGCGCCAGCACCTGCACCTCGGGATAGTCCCGCGCCAGAAGGGCCAGCGACCCATCGGTGGACCCGTTGTCCACGACGATGACCTCAAAATCCCGGAAGGTCTGGCGACGAAGGCTTTCCAGACAGGTCGGCAGGTGGGCCTCGCCGTTCCAGTTGGGAATGACCACGGTGACCAGTGGATGCTTCATCGGACTAAAGACCGGTACACTTCCTCAATCCGGTCGGCGATGCGGGGCCAGGCGAACCCCTCGGCCCAGCAGGCCGCCCGCTGCCCCATCCGACGCCGGAGCCCCTCATCCGTCAGCAGGCGGACGATTTTCGCCGCCAGCGCCTCCTCGTCCCGCGCCGGTACTCGGTACCCCGTCTGCCCGTGGCGGACCAGGTAGGCCAGCCCGCCCACATCCGAGGCGATGACAGGAGTGCCGCAGGCCATCGCCTCCAATGCAACCATCCCGAAACTCTCGTAGTCGCTGGGCATCACTACCATCTCGGCGGCGGAGTAGTAGTACGGGAGCATGTCCTGGTCCTGTGCCCCCAGAAAGGTCACCACATCCCCGATTCCCAATTCCTCCCGCAACTCCTGCAGGCGGATCATTTCGTCGTTGTCCTCCACGCTGTACGGGTTGCCGCCGATGATGGGGACGCACAGTCGGCAGACCAGTTCGGGGTGCCGACGGGCGATCCGCGCGATGGCCCGCAGCAGCGTATCTATCCCCTTCAGTGGCTCAATCCGGCCCACGAAGAGGATGCTCCGACAGGTCGGGTCCAGCGCCAGTTGCGCTCTGGCCTGGGCGGCGGGGATGGGATGGAACCGTTCCAGGTCCACCCCCGGCGGGATGACCCGAAGACGGGCCGGGTCGGCCCCATACAGACGGACCAGTTGCTCCTCCTCCACCGGCGTGGCCGCGATGATGCAGTCGGCGAAGCGGATGATCTCCGTCTCCACCTCTATCCGCAGGGGCGGCTCCTGCTCCTGGGGCGTCCGGGCGACGGCGTTCTTCATGTGCCCCAGGGTGTGGAACATGTGGACGATGGGCGCGCCCCAGGCGCGCCGCAGTTCCCGGGCCACCCAGCCGGAGAGCCAGTAGTGGCTGTGGATGACGTCGTAGCGGATGCCCTCGGCCTCCGCCTGGGCCAGCACTCCCGCCACAAACTCCGGCAGGTGATCGTAGACCCGGTGTTTGGGGTAGGGTTGTTCGGGACCGGCGGGGATGTGGATGACCCGCGTCCCGCGCCCCAGCGCGGTGCTGATGCGGGGGACGGTGGGGTCCTGGGACCGGGTGTAGACGTCCACCCAATGCCCTCGCCGGGCCAGTTCCCGCGTCAGGTCCCGGACGTAGACGTTCATCCCCCCGGTCTCTTTGCCCCCGAGGGTCGCCAGCGGGCAGGTGTGGACGCTGATCTGAGCGATACGGAAAGGAGTCACCGTATTTTTTGTTCCGTGGGCTATATGATCCCCTCCGCCCGCCAGCGGGCGATGGTTTCGGGATCGTACCCCAGTTTGGTCAGGATGTCGGCGGTGTGTTCTCCCGGGGCGGGCGCGGGGCGGGGCTGGGGGGCCGGAGCGGCGGAGAAGAGGAGCGGGGGGAGCAGGCCCGCTCCGCCCGGGGGCGGGACCATCCCCAGCGCCTGCACCGGGGGCGAATCCAGCGCCTCCGCCAGGGTGTACACGGGCTCGCAGCAGGCATCCGCTCCGGCTATGACCTGCGCCCACTCGGCCCGGGAGCGGGTGCGGAACAGCGCGCACATCCCCTCGTAGGTCGGGTTGCCGGGGATGGCGGGGGCGAACTGCTCTCCCAGCCAGTCCTCCCGCCCCACGGCGCGGCAGAACGCGGCCCAGAACTCCGGCTCCAGCGCCGACAGGGTCACGTACCCACCGTCGGCGGCCTCGTAGACGTTGTAGCAGACGACACCGCCGGTCAGGTTGCTGGCCCCCCGGGCCATCGGCGACCCACCCTGCAGGTGAGAGACGGCGATGGGGAGCAGGGAGAGAGCCCCGCCCAGCAGCGACGCGTCCACCCGCTGCCCCCGGCCCGTCCGCTCCCGGTCCAATAGCGCCAGCAGGATGCCCACGGCGGCCCACAGCGCGCCGGCCAGGTCCGCCACCGGCGCGCCGGGGACGACCGGCGGCCCTTCTCGCGGACCGGTCAGGTCCAGAAGCCCCGCCAGCCCGATATAGTTCAGGTCGTGCCCGGCCCGGTCCCGGTAGGGGCCTCGGGGCCCGTACCCGCTGAGCGCGCAGTAGACCAGACGGGGGTTGACTTCCGCCAGACGGTCGTACCCCAGCCCCAGCCGCTCCATGACCCCGGGCCGGAAACTCTCCAGGAGCACGTCGGCGGTCTGCACCAGGCGCAGGAAGACAGCCCGGCCCTCCCCGGCCTTGAGGTTCAGGGTCAGGCTCTTCTTGCCCCGGTTGACGGCGTGGAAGAGGACGCTCTGGCCGTCGGCGGCCAGCGGGGGGACATACCGGGTCCAGTCGCCGCCGCCCGGCGGCTCCACCCGGATGACCTCCGCGCCGAAGTCCGCCAGGATGAGAGAACAGTACGGGCCGGGCAGGAGACGGGAGAGGTCCAGGACGCGAAACGGCGCAAGCACTCCACACCTCCGAATGGGCCGGGCACATAACTATTCAGGCTTCCTCACCCCTCCCCCGCCGCCTGCGGCGGCACCCCCTCCCCTCTCCTG
>JBBIKR010000134.1:0-9589 GCA_037445395.1 Thermoflexales bacterium | reverse complement strand
CTGGTGGGGCCGAAGTACAGTTCCTTATCCAGCATCACCCCGGCCAGCCCGCCGGTGCTTTCCAGCACCGCCGCTGCGGCCAGAACCAGCGCTATCCGGACCGTCAGCCCATCGTAGCCCAGCCGCAAAAGGGCCGGGACGGCCAGAACCGTCAGGAGCAGACCGCCCAGAATGATGGGGACATTGAGGGCAAAGTAGGTGCCGACCGCTTCGCCGGATGTCTCTTTGTACTGCCCGAACGCCTGGCCGATGCCGAATTTGGGCTCCAGCCGCAGCAGTTGGGCGAAGAACATCGCCAGCGCGAAGGTGCCGAAGGCCTCCGGCGCCAGCAACCGGGTCAGGACGATATTCGCCGCGAAGCCGAAGGCGATGGTCCAGTACGAACTCAGCGCCACCCACAAGCCTCCGCGGACGGCGCGGTAGGCAAGGGGGGCCTCGGAGGAGGACGGCTCGCCCATGCGCTGGACCACCTCTCGGTTCCACCCTTTCCTACACAACAGGTGTGAGAGTTCTTTCCAGTACCTGGCCTGCCTGGATGGTCACAATGAGTTCCCCTGCACCAACCAGGCGGCGGGCAGAGGCATGCAGAAACTCCACGGAGACAGCCTCCCCGTCCTCCCCGTAACTGATGATTACACCACCGGGCTCCTCTACGGCGTCCACCGGAGGTAAATCTCTCAGCACAAACAGCAGGACATCCGCCTCGGGATCATAACGGATTCGCATTTCACTCCTCTCGCCAGTATTTCTCCACTTTGCTTGTCCAGTACACGGTGAGCATCTTATATGCTCCCTCTGATTCCACAAAGACTACCCTCAACAGGCCCTCTCCTCGCCGTACCTGAGCGACCCAGGCCCCGAGGTCACCTGGCACAACTTGTTCCGGCGCACTCAGCGCATTTTCTACTTCCTGGCGAGTAATGCCCAATTTCTTCCGCCATTCTTCCTGGCGTTCTTCCGCATGTCGTGTCCAGATGATTCTCATACCCACCAACCTGATGATTTCGGACTGAACACATCATCTCCCGCACGGCCCGGTAGGCCAGTGAGGCCTCATCCGCCACGGTCTCCTTCCTCCCGCTCCAGATAGGCCACGATGGCCCGGGCGTAGGCGTCAAAGTCGGTCAGGCGCTTCTTGAGGATACCGTAGACTCTGGCGTCGTCCACCCGGGCATAGTCGTGGACGATGAGGTTCCGGAAGCGCGCCATATCCACCAGCGCAGGCAACAGGTCCTCCGGTACTACGCCCTCCTCGTACAGGACCCGGAACACATCCTTGTTGTCTTCCGGATAGCGGAATCCCTCTAAGGCGATCAGACGACGGCCAATATCCAGGCAGGCTTCAACGGTGACCTGGAGACTCCGCTCTATGGCTTTCTTGAGCCGCACGTCCTCCACGTACTGCTGGAACGAACGAACTCTATCCCGCTCCTGCTTCAGATAAGAGAGTTCATTCCGCAGATATGCCAATCGTTCTATGATGACGTCGTCGGCGTCCTCCAAGGCCCACCTCCCGAATCTCTTTGAGCAGCGCCGTCTTAAAGAAGGCGTACATCGGCTTCAGGTCGGCGTAGATTTTGCCTGCCCGGACTTCAAACTCCACCCGCGCGGCCCGGTCCCGCTCAAAAATCAACCGTCCGTGCTTCAGGACCTGATGTTGCAGGAGCGGCGGGGCGTCGTTCAGGACCACCAGGTCGGTCTGACGGCCAATGATGCGCTCCACCTCCCAGCCAATCCGCAGCCGACGGTCAAAGCGGGTCTCCTCATCCAGGTCGGCGGCCAGCAGGACGGCGATGTCCACGTCGCTCTGGGGGCGGGCCCGGCCCTGGGCCACCGATCCGAAGACGTAAGCCGCCACCACATCCGGCTGCGCCGCCAGATATTCACACAGAGCCGCCAAAATCGGTTTGAGTTCTGGCAAATTGGTGTCCATTCTTCCTGCTTCCTGCTTCCTGCCTCCTGCTTCCTGCTTCTCTATGTTACACCACCGTCACCACCGAACCCTGCGGGGTTTTGGTGACCTCAATCCGCGCCGGGAACGCGTCCCGCAGTTCCTCCAGATGGGTGATCACCAGGATGCAGGCAAACTCATCCTGGATGGCGTGGATGGCCTCCACCAGACGCTCCCGGCCCTGCGCGTCCTGGGAGCCGAAGCCTTCATCTACGAACAGCGTCTGGAGTTGGGCACCGGCCCGGCGGGCCAGCAGGCGGGAAAGGGCCACCCGCAGGGCGAAATTGACCCGGAACTGCTCGCCGCCGGAGTAGTTCTCGTATGGGCGCTCACCCAGTTCGTCCGCGATGCGGATGTCCAGGGTCTCGCGGACTTCGCCGGAGAGAATCTCCCGCTGGGTCTCCAGCCGGACGTGCATCCGCCCACCGGTCATCTGGGCCAGCAGACGGTTGGCCTCCGCCTCTATCTCCGGCACGACGGCCTCTATAATCATCGCCGGGACGCCCTGTATACCGAAGGCAGTGCGGAGTTCGGCGTAGAGGGACTCCTGATGGGCCAGTTCTGCCCGCCGCCGGAGACGGGCCTCCTTCTGGCGGGCCAGTTCGTCGCAGGCAGCCAGCCGCTGCTCGGCCGCGCCCAGACGCTGGCGGGCCAGGGATTCCGCCTCCTCCACCCGCCGCAGTTCCTCCTCCAGCGCCGGGGCCTCCCGCAGACGCGCCTCCAGCGCTCGTGCCGTCTTCTCCAGTTCTGCCTGACGGGCCTGGTCGGCGGCAACCTGCTCCTCCCAACGGCGCCGGGCCTCCGCCAGCCGGGCCAGTTCCCGCTCCTCACGCTCCAGACCGGCCCGGGCCTCCGTCAGGCGCTCCCGTCGTTCGGCGTAGACCTGGAGTTCCCGGACGGCCCGGCGGGCTTCCTCGTGGGCAGTGGCGTCGTAGCCCAGGGCCGCCTCCTGGGCGCGCACCTCCTCCAGCGCCGCGCGCTCGGCATGGGCGTAGTCCTCCGCCGCCAGGGTGGCCGCGATGCGGTCGTGTTCGGCCCGCGCCGTCTCCAGTTCCTGCTCCGCCTCCTGGCCCGCGCGGATGCGCTCCGCCAGCGCCGCTACCTCTCCCTCCAGACGGGGTAATTCCTCCAGCCGGGCCCCGTCGGCCTGAATCTGCGCCTCCAGGCGCTTCGCCTCTTCGGTGATTTCCTTCAGACGGGCGACATTAGCCCGATACGTGTCCCCTTTCGCCTTCCCCTCCCGCGTCATCTCCTCCAGCAGGCGCCGCCGGTCGGGCTCCGTCAGCGGACGCCGACAGAGCGGGCAGGTCGCCTCCGCCTGCTCCAGCAGCGCGATCCGCTCCTTCAGGACGTCCATTTCCTGCTTGAGGGACTGGTTGACCGCCCGGAGTTCCGTCATTTCCAGATCCATCTGGCTCAGGGATTGCTTTGCGGCATCGTTTTGTTGACGGAGTTCCTTCAGGGCCGCCACCTGGGCCTGCAGTTCCTCGTGACGGCGCAGGATGTCGGGGGCCACCTGACGAGATTCCAGCATCCGGATTTGCTGGGCGGCCCGCTCCCGCCGGAGTTCCAGTTCGTGGCGGGCCTGGCGAATCTTCTCTTCCAGCGCACTGCGCCGCTCCCGGAGTTCCGCCAGGGCGGAGAGTTTCTCACTGTAGCGCCGCTCCCGCTCCAGCGCGTCCTGGTAGGCGGCGTACCCGCGCTCTATCTCCTCCGCCTCGTCCAGCAGGGCGCGATATGCCGCCCGGCGCGCCTCTCGCTCCCGCCGCTCCTGCTCCAGCGCGTCCAGTTCCCGCCGAGCCTGATCCAGGCGCGCGGCCAACTCCTGCCGTTGCTCCTGCACGCGGCGGTAGTCGCCCCGGGCCCGCTCCATTTCCTGCCAGGCCTCCCGGAGACGACGCAGTTCGGCGCCCCACCGCTCCGCTTCCCGCCGGGCGTCCTCCAACTGGGCCTCGTACTCCGGACGGTGGGCCAGTTCTTCGTCTATCTCCGCCAGGCGCATATCGTTCAGGCGGGACTCGTTCTGAATCTGGACCAGACGAGTTTTGACCCGTTCCTCGTACTCCTGCCAGATGTCCAGGCCCAGGATGTCGCCGAGGACCCGTTTGCGCTCGGCGGGCGTTTTGACCGTGAACTCGTCGGCGCGGCCCTGGCGGAGAAAGGCGGAGTTGACGAAAGTATCGTAGTCCAGATGGAGAATGCGGGCAATTTTCTTCTCCGTGTCGGGGATACGGGTTTCCGCCAGGGAACGCCAGCGGCCGTTATCGTGAATCTGGAAGTCCAGCAGGGAGACGCCGCGCTTGCCGCCGCGCCGCTGGCGGACGACCCGGTAGAGGTCATCGCCCAGGCGGAAGATGAAGTCCACCGTCATTTCGTCCGCGCCCTGGCGGATGAGGTCGTCATCCCGTCGGGACCGGGCCGTCTTGCCCCAGATGGCCCAGGTCATGGCATCCAGCAGCGCCGACTTTCCGGCACCGTTCTCCCCGCTCAGGCAGGCGACGTGGATGCCCGCGAAGTCCAGTTCGGCCTGACGGTAGGGCATGAAGTTGGTGAGGGAAAGTTTGCACGGGATCATAGCGCAGGTCGCAGTTTACACCAGTTCTATCTCCCAGTCCACCACCTGCAGGTCGGGGCGGGTGGTCTCTATCCAGTGGATGGCCCGCTCCAGGACCGCGTGGGTGTAGGCGGCATCATTGGCGACGGTGACGATGGCGATGACGGCCGACTGCCAGAGGTCATTGTCGTCCACTTCGGCGGCGGCCAGGTTGAACTCCTTGCGCAGGCCGTTCAGCAGGGGCTTCAGACGGCCGCGCTTCTCCTTCAGGGAACCGTTACCCGGCAGATGAAGTTGGATGCGACAGAGACCGATGACCATATTTCAGGTAGACCGGATTGCCCATCGCGCGCATCATCAGCGCGCCCGGCTCTTCGTCCAGCGGCGCCTCCGGCGGGTCTATCACCTCGGGCCGGAAATAGCGGTCGCCCTCAGGGAGCACCTCCCAGGTATAGGTGAAGTCATCGGCGGAGATTTCGGTCTGGAGGACCCGCCGGGCGGAGACCAGCCGCAAGAGGCACCCCGCCGCGCCCCGGACCCGGCAGGTCAGGCGGACCGCCGCGCCCGGCGGCAGGGGGAGTTCGTCGCCCATGACCGCCCGGCGTCCGCCGGCCTCAGCGGTCATCTCCACCAGTGGGCCGGTCGGCGCTTCGGAAATGAAGACGTGTCCGGCCCGCAGGCCCGCCACGATGGCCGGAATGGAGAGTTCCTCCGCCCAAACCCATGTGGTGGGGGTGCCCAGTTCGTACCAGCCCAACTCGCCGGTAAAGGGCCCCTGGTGCTTATCGGAGCCGCCGACAGCGGTGATGCGATGGCCTTCCCGCAGCAGGGAATCCCAGACCGCCAGTGCCTGGTAGTTGGAGATGAACCAGGGCGCGCCCCAGACCTCCATACAGTCCGGCCCGAAGAAATCGCCGAAGGCCCAGGGCGGGCCGTCGTCTTTGGGATGGTTGACAGAGAACAGCGCACCGTGTTCCCGCGCCCATTCCCGGACCCGGCGCATCTGGTCATCCCGCCAGCACCGGAAATCGGCCCAGTCCGTGACGGGCCAGAGGTTGGCATGCCCGTGGTAGGTGGAGATTTCCACGCCGGGGATCAGCAGGGGCAACCCTGGCGGTTGCCTGCGCAGTTCGGGCAGGTGGCTGACGGTGTTGTGTTCGGTGACGGCGAAGAAATCCAGCCCCTGCGCCCTGGCGGCGGCGACCAGGTCTTCCAGCGGCGCGGTGGCGTCGGAGTGATCACTGTGGGCGTGCAGGTCGCCGCGGAACCAGCGGGGGCCGGCCGCGACGGGCGCGGGGTCGTAGGGACAGGGCAGGGGAAAAGGGGCGCCGTCCGCCTCACCCGGTTCCAGCCGGATGGTGATACGGTAGTCGCACCCCTCGGGGGCCAGTTGGTAGAGGCCCAGCAGGATGTGCCAGGTACCGGGAAGGATGGGGCCGGGCAGGTAGCCGGGAGTGGCGTCGGCGGCGGAGAGGGTGAACTCCCGGCGGGCGGAGCCGCTCCAACCGCGAAAGCCCCGCCCGTTGGGGAACTCCGCCCCGCGCGGGTCAAAGAGGCCAATGTCCAGGATGTTGCCCTCTTCCCAGCCGGCCTTGTCGGCGCTCAGGGGACGGCTGAACTCATAGGCGACGGAGAGGCGCACCACGCCCGGCGGTACCTCAAAGGGGATCAGGGGAAACTCATCCCGCTCCCGGTCTTCGGGGGAGAAATGGCCTTGAAAGACCCGTTCCATAGCGCTTCTCTACCGGAGCATCTACATCTCTTCCGTCCGCATCGCGGCCAGGATGACGCTCAGCCGGTCGCGCAGCGCGTCCGCTTCCACCCGTGCCTCCTCCAGGCGCAACGCCAGTTCGTCCCGCCGCTGGAGGGCGGTTTTGTACTCCTCATCGGCGTCCAGGGCCACCAGGAGGATACGGGCCCGGTCCTCGGCGGTGGGGGCCAGCGCTTTCTCCCCGCCCGCTTTCTTGATCCACTTTCGCTCCACCCGGGCCTGGGTCACGCGCAGGTCGTATTCTGCCCGGGCCAGTTCGGAGGAGAGCCGGGCAACCTCCAGCCGGGCCGCCCGTAGCCTCTCCACCACCTCGTTGGCTTCGTTATACAATGGGTGCATCAAGCCCTCCTGAGACGTCTACCCACGACAACCCGATACACCGGCACGTCCTTGCCGCCCAGACGGTACTTGTAGTCCTCGCTCCCGCGCAGGAAATCGTAGGCTTCTCGCTTTTCCTCAATGGCATGGCGGATCAGGAAGGCGGAAAGGACGATGCCCGCGCCCAGGCCGGGGTCGGCCCGCCAGTCCAGGCCGGAGTTGTAAACCTGGACCCGGTTATTGTAGACAAAGTTAAAGTAGGCGGAGATTTTCCGCTCGCCCAACCTCAGGAACGCCAGTTGCAACCAGTTCTGGTCAAAGGCCACCCGGGCCAGTTCCCGGAAGAAGGCGCGCATCGGTGGGGTGAGGAATGCCTCTTTGGCGCGGCTGCTTTTCGCCATCAGGGTGAGGAAATCCTCTATTTCTGCTTCCAGGTCGTGCTCTGGCCCGACGATATACCAGTTCAGGTCCGGGCGGGCCTGAGCCCGGCGCAACTTGCGACGCAGTTCGTGCCGGTCCTTCCCGTCCAGCATGGCCAGATACGCCTCCCAGGTATCCGGGAGGGGAACCACCGGACAGACCTCCTGGACCTCCGTATCCGCCATCCATCCTCGCTTTTGGGCCAGAGCCGGAAGCACCTGCCAGGTGGGAGAGGCTGTGGGGATACTGCAGAGGTCCATCCATTCCCAGTTGGGAGCATGGGGACTGTCCAGAAACTCCAGGACAGCGTCCCAGACCTCCGTTTCTCGCCCGGCAAGGATGATCCCGTCCAGATAATCCGAGACGTCCACGCAACCGGTGAACCGCAGGGTAGGCCCCCTTTCCGGACGGGTCAGGAAAAGCGGGATCACGCCGACGAGTTGGGAACCGTCCCGCACCGACAGCAGGCAGAGGTCGCCCTCCCCCAGATGGCGCCACCAGACCCGCTGGTAGGACGGGGTGAGAAACGGCACATCGGTGGCGGAGCAGCGCAGTAACGCCGTCCACTCATCCGCCAGCGCGTCAAAGGCCGATGGGTGAGAATGTATTTCAACGCTGAGGGGCATCACCGTATATTATCTTCGTCCCGGCCGGGTTGTCAAATCCGCCATTTGTGGTAAAATAACAGTGCACGGTGGGTGTGGCCCAAGGGTTAGGGCACCTGGTTGTGGCCCAGGAGACTGTGGGTTCGAGTCCCACCATCCACCCCACAAGAGGCACGGCGATGCCGTGCCATTTTTGTATGCCCCCGTAGCTCAATTGGATAGAGCAACGGACTTCGGATCCGTTGGCTGCGCGTTCGAGTCGCGCCGGGGGCGCTCCAGCAGCAAAGCCAAACAATAGAGACGGGCCGGGGCGGGCTGATCAGCCCGCCCCGGCCCGTTTGTTTCGGCCCAATGACCCCGGCCTCCAGCCGCTGCAAAGATTCAACCCGGATGATTGCTGGCGTCCAAGAGCAAGCCGGTAGGGCAGTTGAGGTGTTGGGTATTGGGGTTGATAGAGTTGTCTCGCTGGAACAAACTGCAATACTTCCCGCTCCCCGCTTCCTGCTTCCTGCTTCCCGCTTCCCGCTTCCCGCTCCCCGCTTCCTGCTACCGGCTTCCTGCTACCCGCTCCCGGCTATCCCTCTCACCACCGCTGCCAGGTCCCGTTATCGGTGAAAAACAGATAGGTGACACCCGCATCGGTCTGAATCATAAAGCCATGCTCAAACGACTGCATCCATCCCTGGTAACCCCGCTCGCAATCGGTGGCGTTGCCCAACCGCCGCCGGATTTCGGGAATGTCGCACCACATCATCCCAAAACCCCGCTTCGGCGTCGGCGGGCACTGAGGGGGCGTGTTGGCGTCGGGACACCAGAACTCCGGCTCTCCCGGATACGGCGAGTGCCGGTAGATGCGCCAGGTCCCATCACCGAACAGCACCACCGCCTGGGCCAGGTCTATCGGCTCTCGCCAGAACATCTTGCCCCCCTCAAAGTTCTCCTCCGCCACCAGCCCCTGGATCGCCCCTCCGGTAGCGCAGCCGATGCGGTTCCGGACCTGAGCCCATACACCGGCGAACGGGCCGCTGACCGGCGGACAGGTGGGGGAAGGCGTCGGCCGCAGCGTCGGGGTGGGCGAGGGGGCCGGAGTCGGAGACGGCGCGGGGGAGGGCGGAATCGGGGTGGGCGAGGGGACAGGAGATGGAGGCAGGGAGGTAATCTCCTTCGGAGTGGCCGTTTCCCGTGCCCCCGGTGGGGCCGGCGTCGTCCCGGGTCGGGAGAGGGCCATCATCCCCACCAGCCCGCAGACAACGGCCGCCACACAGAGCGCCACCAGGGGCGGAATCACCCACGGCAACCAGGCGCGACCCGACCTCTCTTCCATTTCAACCACCTCCTTCCTCTGGAGGAAACCTGCCAGGCCCTCAGGCCCGGCAGGTCCCACCGGTTATCCTTCCCGCAGTTGAGCCAGGATCTGAGTCCACCGCTCCAGCGCCCGGGCCAGGCTGCCGGAAAAGAAGACCCCGGCCGTCACCAGGACCAGCCCGCCCAGGGTGATCCAGTAGCCGCCTCCCGGCGCGATGGACACCTGGACACCGGCGACATTGATCGCCCCGCCCAACACACACCCCTCCATTGTCCACAAATCAACAGGCCCGCAGCCGACTTGACGGCTGGCGGGCCTTGTGGTAGAATTCCTTCTGCCAGGCGGTCCGCCCACCGCCTCGGCCAATGCCTCGGGCTCCACGCAAGCCGCGAGGCGTTTTTGTTTTTCCGGCTAATATTATAGCCCATTTCCACCCCGGCGCAAGTGGCCAGGCGCCCCGTCTGTGCAGTCACCCGCTCTCCGTGGGCAAAAAGGGGATGGGGGCTTTGCGGGCAGGCTACGCTCGCCGATCCCCCTTATTGAACCCGGTCCCCCAGGATGTTCGCCGCCAGTACGGTGAGGGTCAGGGCCGCGCCCGGAGCAACGGCCGCCCAGGGGGCATCCCGGAGGTAGGCTCGCCCCTCGGCCAGCATGGCCCCCCACT
>JBBIKR010000133.1:0-9647 GCA_037445395.1 Thermoflexales bacterium | reverse complement strand
GGGCGAAAAGCGGGCGAAGGCAAAGCGGAAGCCGCATCGGGGTTGCCCTGCAATTTTGGGACAGACCTGGTCGCCGAAGGTCGTTTGACTTTTTTTAGAATCGTGGTATACTACTTCTGTGCAGGGCGAAGTAAGTTCTGGTTCCGTCCGAAGAGACCACCAGGCTTGCGGAGGCCGGGTGGTCTTTTTTGTATGGACCGGCCCCTTCGCCATGTATCTGTCCGTTTCACAATCAGAAGGAGGTAGAAGACGTGAGCAGTAAAGTGACCGGAACCGTTAAATGGTTCAACGATGCCAAGGGATACGGCTTCATCTCTCAGGATGACGGCGAGGACGTCTTCGTCCACTACACCGCTATCCAGGGGGATGGGTTCCGCACGCTGCGCGAAGGCCAGCGAGTGGAATTCGCCGTAGAGAAGGGCCCCAAGGGACTGCACGCCACTCAGGTGCGCGTCCTTTAGGCCGATGCACTCAGCGGCCCTGAGGCCGCAGGAGGAGAGATGTCTACCAGGCTGTATGTCGGAAATCTCAGTTACGCCACGACCGAGGCCACGCTCTCTGATCTCTTTCAGACCGTGGGCGAGGTTGTCTCGGTAAGCATCGTCACGGACCGGATGACCGGGCAATCCCGGGGCTTCGGCTTCGTGGAGATGGCTGATTACCAGGCGGCTCAGAACGCCATCAACCAGTTGAACGGTCGGATGGTGGATGGGCGGTCCATTCGGGTTGCCGAAGCGCGCCCGCAGGAAGCCCGGGAGCCGCGAGGAGAACGGCGCCGAGAGCGGCGACGCTATTAAACCCGATCCTCTTCCGACGAAACCCAAAACCGCATGGCCCCTCCGCAGGCCATGCGGTTTTTGTTTTGAATGCTCATGTTTAGACAAACTGACCCCCTGTGGGCCAAAATTGATTTCGGCTCACGACAGATGGCCCAAAGGGTTGCCCCTACGCCCCCTGCCCAGGGCCTGCCCCTGCCCCAGGTTGACCGTCCGGCGGGAGGACCACCGGCGCGAGCCGACACCCGGCGCTGAAGTGAGTGCCGATGCCCTCTGTCCTCCAGGGAGTTGACAGCGCGGTAGATGATGCTATCATGCCCGACCGAAATAGTTATATCTTCCTATTGTCGTTGCCAGTGAGCGCTTCATTCCATCAGGAGGGAAAGATGAAGATCTCGGTCCCCGGTCGTGTCTGCCTGTTCGGCGAGCATTCCGATTGGGCCGGCGGCTACCGCCGCATCAACTCGGACCTGGAGAAAGGGTATACTCTGCTGACCGGTACCGATCAGGGCATCTACGCCGAGGTTGAACCTCACCCCACCTCGCTGGTTCTCACCTCCACCACCCCGGAGGGGGAGCGGATTGGCCCGTATGAGATTCCGATGGAACCCCGCGCCCTCCTGGAGGAGGCCCAGCGCGGGGGGTTCTGGAGTTATATTGCCGGTGTTGCTTATCAGGTTCTCACCAACTACCATGTACGGGGTCTGGTGATAGATAATTACAAAACCGACCTCCCAATGAAGAAAGGGCTTTCTTCCAGCGCGGCCATCTGCGTGCTTACCGCTCGCGCGTTCAACCGTATATACGACCTGAAACTGACCACCCGTGGGGAGATGGAACTGGCCTATCTGGGTGAGATCACCACTCCCTCTCGCTGCGGGCGGATGGATCAGGGATGCGCGTACGGCAACCGGCCCATTCTGATGATTCACGACGGCGACCGCCTGGAGGTCATTGAATTGCGTGTTCCCCATGACCTCTATCTGGTCATCGTGGATTTGAATGCCCAGAAGAATACGGTGGAAATCCTGGCCCGGCTCAACCGGGCGTATCCTTTCGCAGAGAACGAGATAGAGCGTGGGGTTCAGGAACTTTTGGGGCCAATCAACAAGCGGATCGTGCTGCAGGCGGTGGAGGCCCTGGAGGCTGGCGATGCGGAACGGCTCGGAGCCCTGATGACCGAAGCACAGGCATTTTTTGACCGCTACGCAATCCCTGCCTGTCCGGAGGAACTCACCGCGCCGGTGCTGCACCGGGTACTCAACTACGAACCTCTCAAGCCCCACATCTGGGGTGGGAAGGGCATCGGTTCTCAGGGGGATGGGTGTGCCCAGTTCATTGCGCGCAGTCAGGCGGACCAGCAGGCAGTCATAGAAATTATAGAACGGGACCTGGGGATGAAGGCTCTGCCGCTCACCCTGCGCGCCAGTCCCAGGGTACGCAAGGCCGTGATCCCGGCTGCGGGGTTTGGCACGCGCCTCTTCCCGGCCTCCAAGGCGACCAAAAAAGAACTCTTCCCCATTGTGGACCGGGATGGTATTGCCAAGCCGGCCATCCTGCTGATCGTGGAGGAGGCCCTGGGAGCTGGAATAGATGAAGTCATCATCATCGTCCAGGAGCAGGACTTACCGGCCTTTCGGTCGTTTTTCCACGAACAGGTCTCCATTGAGAACTACAACAAGTTGCCCCGCCATTTCCAGGAATATGCCCGGCGCATCCTGGAGATTGGCCGCCATGTTCGCTTTGTCGTCCAGCCGACTCAGGAGGGGTTCGGCCATGCCGTTTACTGTACGCGCGAAGCGGTGGGCAGTGAACCGTTCCTGCTGATGCTGGGAGACCACATCTATCGGTCGGATAGCGGCCGGTCCTGTGCTCAGCAACTGATAGAGGCCTACAATCGACATGGGATCAGTGTGGTGGGGCTACGCCGCACACCGGAATCCGAAATTGCCAACTTCGGTACCGTCACCGGCAACTGGCTGGAAGCAGACCGTCTGCTGAGCATCACCGAATTCGTGGAAAAGCCGACGGTGGATTACGCCCGTTCCAACCTCCGCGTTCCGGGGTTGCCGGAGGGCGAATACCTGACCATTTTCGGGCAATATATCATCAAGCCGCAGATTTTTGATTACCTGGAGGAGCACATCCGGCACAACGTGCGGGAGCGGGGCGAATTCCAGTTGACTTCAGCGCTGGATCGGTTGCGACAGGAGGACGGGTTTTTGGGACTGATAGTGGACGGACAGCGGTACGATATCGGCTTGCCGGAGCATTATCTGGAAACGCTGTGGATGTTCCCCCAGAAGTGAAGGGGCCCGGTGGCTACAACCTTCCAATGGAGTTCGGCTGTCCACGGTTTTAGTTCTCCAATGGCGCGGTTCCCGGTTGTTATTAAGATGAAAAGATATGTTATGGGGCGGCTTCGCCGCCCCATAACATATCTTTTCGTCGGCAACGAATATCGGCCGCAGAAAACCTGTCAATTCTTACAGTAGACAACCGTACGACCTCCTGATAAAATAGAGACAACAGATTGGATACAGCCGGGCCATCCCTTCTCCTGGCCTTCACCCGGAAATCCATCGGCCGGTCCGGAAAGGCCCGGAAAATGAACAGTTCATTGCTTTCCCTGGCAGCCATGATACCCAGAGCGTTCAGGATGATCCCGGTTCTGCTCATCCTGCTGGCATCGTGCACGGCTCACGGTGCCGGGCCGACGGTGTCCTCCTTTTCCCCATCCTCCAGCGGCGCCGTTTCTCCCACCCTCTCCCCGACATCCGAGGGGGCAGTACTTGCCGGTCTTCTGCGCAAAGCCTATATTGCACTGGACTCCTACCAGCCGCCTTACGCCACGCCGGAAATCCTCCAGGCTTTGACCTCCGGCATCGCCGGATGGCTCTCCAGCAGCAACGACCCCTCTCTTCTCCCAGGCCTTCTCCGCACCTTCCCCAAACTCCAGACAGTCCAGCCCACGGTGGACCCGGCCGACCTGAACGGTGACGGCATGGAAGACGTCCTGGTTCAGACCCAATTGATGGGGCTACCTGTGATGGCCTTTCTCCGACAGAAGGACGGGCGGCACCTGGGTCTGACTTTGCCCCCGATGTTTGATGAACCTCTGCCCACCTTCGGCAGCGGGTTCCTTTCCCGCGATCTCACCGGCGATGGGCGGCCTGAGACGGTAATCACCTACACTGTCTCCGGCGGGAGCATGTCCACCGAACTGCTCTACGTCTTCCACTGGCGCGAGATGAGCCCCACCCTGGTCTTCCGGGCGGACCTCGTTACCTGGGCCGGGCCGTCGTCCTGGGTTCTCCAGCCGGACCCCACTGCCCCCGGGCGCCAGCAGTTCCTCCTGACCTATCCTCACCTCTATCGGGATGGCTTTGACCACAAAATGGTCAACCACCCCCTGGGATGGCAAATCTGGCGCTGGGATGAAGCAGTGGGGCACTTTGTGCTGGCAGAGAAGGGGATAGATCGGGAGCACAGCGGCTGGGGGCCGGAGGCGCCGGTCACGATGGGCGACCGGCTGCGCTGGCAAATCAACGAGGCAGAGACAGCCTTCCGGTCCGGCGACTACGAGACGGCCCTGAAGGAATACGAGCGGGCTCTGGCGATGGCGGAAGGCTGGAGTCGGGAATCGGGGGAGCCGGATTGGGCAGGCGTGGCCCGTTTCCGCCAGGGGGAAATCCTCCTCCTAGTGGGCCGGACCAGCGAGGGGCGGGCAGAACTGCGCGCCGTGGCCGACGCGTACGCCGATGACCTGCTGGGGGAACTGGCGGCAGCCTGCCTTTCAGGGACCGAGGAGGATTCCCCCGACGCGCCGGCCCACTGTATCGCCGCCATGCAGCAGGTTCAACTCTGGTATCGGATGGAGGAGCAGTGTGGCAGAGGAGCCCTTTGTTTCCCCCTCTACTCAACGGACATCCTCTACCCGCCCGCCGGACTGACCGCCCACCTCAACACTCACCCCGAACTGTCCGGGGACCCTGAAACTGTCCGGGCCGGCCTGGAAGCCGTGGGATTCGCCCTGGATGAAATCCGGCAGACCGATGGGGGTAGCCTGTGGCTCATTGTACAGGCGGGCGGTATCCCAACCGAATGGACCCTGGTCCGCGATGCCAGTGGCCGCTGGCAGCCCTATCAGCCTCCACCCTGCTCTCCCCCCAGGCCCTGCTGGCCCCGAGTGGGAGGGTTTGAGGAATGAGATGAAACGGAAATACTCCATTCTCACCGTGCCGGCTCTCCTGGCGTTTCTCCCCTTTTTCATCCTCGGCGCGGCGAACCTGGCGGGCCGGGCCGTGGGGCCCCAATTCTCCCGGTGGCTCACCGGCCTTCCGACTCCTCTTGTGGCAAGTCTGCTCGCTCCCTCGTTCTTTACGGCGCTGCTGTTCAGCCAGATGGAACGATACCTGGCACTCAGCCTGACCACCCTGGGACTGGGGCTGGCCGCGCTGATCTGGCTGGTTGCGGTGGAGCGGCGCGCCGCACCCCGCCGCGCCGGCTTCTGGGCCCTGATCCTGGCCCTGACCACGGTCGTCGCCCTGCCCTTTCTGGTCTCCTATGAGCCTGCTGTGGAGGCCGCGCCGGGACAGACGCTCCGGATGGTAGAACCCCCCGGCCCTCTGGAAAGACTTGTCCGCGCATGCCGGGCCGCTGCGGAGGTGCGGGGGGAATGCCAGTATGAGCCCCTGGGGTGGGCCGATGAGGAAACCCTGGTCTACCGGAAGTGGTGCGGGGGACAGTTTCGGGTGGACGTGGCGAATGCCCGCAGCGAATGGGACCCCGGCGCAGCCGGTCCACCGCTGGCCTATTCGGTCGCAACGGGACAGGTTGTGCCATTTCAGGGAGACCCTGCGTCCCTCTACCGCCGGACCTGCAATCCCGGCCAGTGTGTGACGCCGGGACTGACTGTGCAGGCAGGCTTCCCGCCGCCGGGCTATTTTCCCGGCCACTTCGGGGACCCCATACTCTCCCCCGACGGTCGCCGGGTCGCCTTCACCGCCCGACACGCCTACGGGCCGGAGGACCTGCTGGTACTGGAGAGCCCGTAGTGGAAAGTGCCGTTGATCTGCCCCCTACCTCCATTCTCTCCCACCCGCCTTTCGGCAGGGAGACACCCTCGCCCTTCTTCTGGCCCCTCCCCAATGAGGGGGTTTTGCGGGCGGGCGTAGCCCGCCCGCAAATCCCCCCATCCCCCTCCCCTCCGCCAGCGGGGGAGAAAGCGATACATCCACTGCACTACTGACCACTACTTCACCATGCCGATCTTTGGCATTAACGCTGTGGCCCTGTAGTACAGGATTTATCCTGTCCAATGCAGGATAAATCCCAATGGCGCTAACATTTGGACGTGGGGGCAGGCTTTTGAGCCTGCCGGCATCCCGCAAAGGCGATCACGCAAAACTCACTCTGTCATTGCGAGCCGCCAAAGGCGGCGAAGCAATCTCCACAAGCCATTCAGGAGATTGCTTCGGGCGCTCTGCGCCCTCGCAATGACACGGAACAGGGCCATATCGCATGCCCATAAAGTGAGTCTTGCGGAACCGCGAAAAGTTAGTGCCATTGGGATAAATCCTGCGCTACGCCAGCAGCGAGGGCGCTTCAGCATTCTATAGGCGCGGCGCTCCCCGCAAAGAATGCGCTGCACAAGCCACCCTCCGGGATATTTGCCTTCCCTCCCAGTTCAGTTATAATGGGAATTGCTGCATGCGGAATCCGCGCTCGTCAACGTCAATTCTGCTCAACTTTCCAAACCCGGGAAGGAGATCATGCGAGGCGTTCGTTGTCAGCGATGCGGCCATATGTTTTCCCTGTCCGTAGACCAGGTTGTGGCCGCGCTGGACCAACTGTCCGAAAAGGGCGAAAGCCACTACGGCGTGGAGTGTCCTCGCTGCCGCCATCTGGTGAAGGTGCCCCGGGCCGACCTGGAACGGATGCGGCCGCGCCCGGTAGAGTCCAGCGCGGAGGCAGAGGCGACGCAGGCACCGCCTACTCCCGCCGAGGCGCCGGAATAGGCATCGGATACGGAGCACGCAATACGGGATGACCACCGCGGTACTCCGTCGGGCTGAGCAGGGGCTGGTGCCCTTCCATCCGCTGCGCCACCTGGGGCCGGTGGCGGACCTTATGGCCGAGGCGTTCGGCGGGGAGTTGGGGCCCTGGGCCCGCCAGACCCTGCGTCGGATGCAGCGCATGGCCCGCTGGGGCGCGCTGGGGTTTCTGATCTGGGGGATGGACCTGGATCAGGAGTCGCCGGGCTTCGTCTGGGTGGAGGACGGGCGGGTGGTGGGCAACATCTCGTTCCGGCGGGCCGCCACGGCGGGCGGCTGGATGATCGGCAACGTCGCCGTCCACCCCCAGTGGCGGGGCCGATCCATCGGCCGGGCACTGGTGGAGGCCGCGCTGGAGGACATCGCCGCGCGCGGCGGTATCTGGGTGGGGCTGGAGGTCCGGGAGGACAATCCGACCGCCCGCCGCCTCTACGAACGCCTGGGCTTTGAACCGGTCGGGGAGTCGCTGGAACTGGCCCGTTCGGAGAGCCTGCCCTGGCCAAGCGCCACTGGCTCACAGCCTCTGCCGATGCGACGGGCCCGCGCGGCCGAAAGCCACGCCCTTTACCTGCTGGCCCGCGATGGCCTCTCCCGAACCCACCAGGAAGTGCTGGAAATCCGTCCGTCCGCCTACCGGGCCGGTTGGGAAGCCCGGGTCTCCGCCTGGCTGGAGGGCCGCAGCGAAAACTGGTGGGTGCTGAAAGACGAAGGGGGCCTGACCGGCGCGCTGCGCCTGACCTCGTACCGCCCGGGACGCTGGCATGAAGTGGAGGTCCTGATCCGCCCCCCGCGAATGGACGACCTGGGCGGCCCACTGGTGGCGACGGTGCTGGCCTTCCTGGCCCGCCGCCCCGCATGGGAGACGGTCACCACCCTGCCGGGGGTGCGGATGCGGCTGGAGCCGCTTTTCGCCGCCGCCGGATTCCACCCGCTCCGCCGTCTGCTCCAGATGCGCCGGGTGCTGGGCACTCCGGTACAGATTCACCGCCGGGACGCAGAGTCCGCAGAGATTATGTAGGTGGAAATATGGCAGAAGAACTGGATCGCTGGTTTCCCCGCCCGCCGCAACGGGAACCCGGGCGGCGGCTGGGGATTGTGGTGGGGGGCAGTCTCTCCAAAGGGCTGGAGGTGAAACTGGACCCGCAGACGGTCATTGAGGGGCTGGCCGTGGGGCGCTACGTCGTCATCCGCGGGCGCACCGGACGGCGTTTCTTCTCCCTCATCAACGACGTCGCCCTGGATGCCACCAACCCGCAGATAGAGAAGACGCCCCCCGACGTCTCCGACCCGTTCATCGCCCAGGTCATCCGGGGTACATCCGCCTTCGGCCGCATTCACGTCGCGCCGATGCTGGTGCTGGAGCCCGACGCCGAAGAGCCCAAACCCGTCAAGACGGTGCCGGAGCACTTCTCCGAGGTCTACGAGGCGTCACCGGAGGAGGTCGCGCTGGTCTTCGGACAGGAGGAGCAGCCGGGCTACTTCGTCATCGGTGAGCCGCTGGACATGGCGGGAGTGCCGGTCACCGTCAACCTGGAACGGTTCGTGGAGCGTTCGGCGGGGGTCTTCGGGAAGACGGGCACCGGCAAGACCTTCCTGACCCGTCTCCTGCTGGCGGGCATCATCCAGGCCCGGGTCGCGGTCACCCTGGTTTTTGACATGCACAACGAGTACGGCTGGAAAAGTCAGGACGAGGCCCGCCGGGAGGTCAAGGGGCTGCGGCAACTCTTCCCCACCGGCGAGGTCTCCGTCTTCACCCTGGATGAGGAGTCGTCCCGGCGGCGGGGGAGCAAGACCGACGGGGCCGTCTACATCGGCTACGACCAGATCGCTCCGGAGGACGTGGACGGCCTCTCCGCCCTGCTGGCCCTCACCGACGTCCAGGTGGGCGCGCTCTATTTCCTGCACCGACGGCTGGGAGGTCGCTGGCTGGCCCGCCTGCTGGATGAGGAGGACCCGCTGGAGGAACTGCAGGACGCGCTGGAGAAGGGCACCCTGCACGGCGGCACCCTGGGGGCCATCCAGCGGAAACTGGGCCTCTTCCGGCGGTTCGGATTCCTGCGGGACCAGGTGCCCGAGGACCCCGTCCGCCGGATTCTGGAGTACCTGGACCGGGGGGTAAACGTTGTCCTGGAGTTCGGGCGGTACGGGAACAGCCTGGAAGCGTACATCCTGGTCGCCAACTACATCACCCGCCGCATCCACGAGCATTACGTCCGCCGCAAGGAGGCGGCGCTGGGCGGACAGGGGGAAGAGCCCCGTCCACTGGTGATCACGGTGGAGGAGGCGCACAAGTTCCTGGACCCCGCCGTCGCCCGGCACACGATTTTCGGCACCATCGCCCGGGAGTTGCGCAAATACAACGTGACCCTGCTCATCGTGGACCAGCGGCCCAGCGGGATAGACCCGGAGGTGATGAGCCAGATCGGGACCCGGGTCACCTGTCTCCTGGACGACGAGGCGGACATCCGGGCCGTCTTCTCCGGAGTGGCGGGGGCGGCGCCGCTGCGGGAGGTTCTGGCCCGACTGGACACCCGTCAGCAGGCGCTCATCCTGGGGCACGCGGTGCCCATGCCGGTGGTGGTGCGGACCCGATCCTACGACGCGGCGTTTTACGAGTCGGTGGGGCGTCGGGCGACGCCGCCGGAGGACACCCTGGCCCGGGGGCGAACTCTGCTGCGGGGGGAGGAAGGGGAACTCTGACCCGCTGGAAAAGCACGAAGGCACGAAGTTTGAACATAACTGTTCAGCCTCACCCCACCTCCTGCCCCCTCCCCTCTCCCGAACTTCGTTCGGGAGAGGGGAGGGGGTGGCGGCG
>JBBIKR010000132.1:0-9672 GCA_037445395.1 Thermoflexales bacterium | reverse complement strand
GTGTTTTTTTATAAAAAAATATTTTTTGGGGGGGGGGGTGGGGGGGGGGGGGGTCCCCCCCCCCCCCCCCAAAGGCGCCCCACCCTCATCTCCGCCGCAACAGGGCAAAGAGAATCAGGATCAGGCCCGCCAGGAAGAGAGCCCCGATCCAGAGCCAGTCCAGCAGGCCGCCAAGGCCCAACCCCAGCGCCGCCGCGAACAACACCAGGATAACAGCCGGGATGTAGGCCCAGGAATGCCGCGCCAGAAGGGCCACCAGCAGAAAGGTCAGGCCCAGGCCCAGGAAAAAGACACCGCCGGTATCTATGTTGCCCACCCTTCCCGGGAGCGCGGACACCACAGCCAGGGTGAACAACACGCCCCCCGGGATAATGGCCCACCAGTACTGACGGTTGGTCAGATAGACCGCCCAGAAGGACAGCCCGATTCCTCCCAGAAAGGCCAATCCGTCCAGGCCCCTGGGCAGAAACGCCGCCGCCCCCAGCCCCAGTAGAGTGAATCACGGAATCGCCGCCCACCACTGCGCGCGGGGATTGGCGAAGAACACGTACAGAAAGGCCACCCCTCCGCCGATGCCAGCAATGCCCCAGAACAGGTCAATCCCCGGCGGAATGACCCCGACCCTCTCCAGAAGCGAAATCGCCCCGGCCAGAATGAGCAGCAGGCCCACGATGATGCGCCAGTCTATCCGTCTCATAAGTCCCTCCCGTCAGCGAACGGTGACCGAACTGACGTCCGCCTCCAGATGCAGTTCCACCCGATACGATGCGCTATCGTAGTCGGTTGACTGGTAGATGCCCTCTTCCAGCCTGGGAAACCGCTCCTGGTCAATACTGCGCGCGGAGAGGTCATCCTTGAAACGAATGCGGGCCGCGACGCCTTCCGGAATCTGCACGTTCAGGAGCACCGCGCCCGCCTCCACGTCCACCAGAGCATTCGCCACGCGCGCCGGTGGGATCAGCGTGACACTACTGGCCCCGGTCTCCAGTTTGCAGTACGTGACAGGCAGGTCCCGCAGGTCCAGCCTCATCTGACTGGCCCCGCCCTCCACACTCAGGGTGAGCGGAACCTGGTCGGTGAGGCGGAAGTACCAGACCCCGCTCTCCGGCCCGACGACAGGTGCAAAGGAGGGGCCGCACTCCACTTTCACAGATAGACGGTCCCCTTCCATGCGGCTGAAAACCCTCATGCCAGTACCCCGGTTGAGCGTCAGCACAGCACCCAGTGGCGCCCCGCCGGTCACCTCCATCTGTCCGGCCCCGTGCTCAATCTCCACACTGGCCTGCCGGGCACCCTGCAGGTCTACAATGACCACTTCCTCTCCGGGTACTGGCCGCGCGGGGATCAGGGCACTGACCACCAACCCGATGCCCGCCAGTATGAGAAACCCGGCCCAGAAATACCCCAGTACATCGCCGATGACCCCCAGGGCCTTGAAGAGAAAACAGAGGGCCAGCCAGACCAACACAGCCCCCCAGAACAGAAGCCAGCGCTGTGAACTGGACATCTCACCCCCTCCTGGAGCGTGTCAGGCCACGCAAAATCAGCCAGATGCCCAACAGGAAAAAGAGAGCCGCCAGCAGGTAGTCCCTGTACGGCCCCAGAACGGCCAATCGGCCAAACACCGAGCCGAAGATCAGGAACAGTATGGCGCTGATGACCATCAGATTCAGGCCGTGACGGACGGATTGTCTGAAGTTCTGACCGAAAAGGCCCGCCAGAATCGTGCCCACCCCGACAAAGCCCGGGATGAGCGACCAGATGTAGGCCCACGATGCCCAGTCGCCCGTCGCGTTCTGGTAATAGAGGATGCCGCCAATACCGGCAACGATGCAGGCCGGAACCGCCATCCCCGGCGCCCCGACCAGGAGGCCGATGAGCAGAATCACCCCTCCGGCAATGACCACCCACATCGGCCACTCAAAGGGTGGGATGAGGGCACGCAACGGGGGATAGAATCGGAGCGCGGCCAGAAACGCCGCGATGAGAATGAGAAACAGGCCCAGGGCCAGTTGGGTACGGGCGCGACTATCCATAGAACCCTCCTTTCGTAGCGAAACTCTGAGTATTCCGTACTCCGTTATTTCTACGCTTCATCCTCCGGAAAAGTCGCGGGGCCTTCGGGGATTTCCGGTCTGGTAGCGCCCTCTTCCACCAGCGCGCGGGCGAAAATCAGGAAACCCGTATGGGCCACCATCCGGTCCTCCGGACGAAAGCGCGCGGAGACGGCCTTGTAGGGCCGCAGCAGAATCTCCTCCACCTCTACCAGCCCCCATCGGGGCGATTCCAGCGCCGCCAGCAGACGGGTGACCTGATTGGCCGTGGGCAACAGAGAGCCCAGATACCCACCGTTCGCCAGCGCCGCGTGGGCCTGGTCCAGATAGTCCCATGGATTGGGCAGGTCCAGAAAGAGCGCGTCCACGCTGACCTCGTCAAATCCCTCCGCGATATCGCGCGTCTTGAACTCCACCACATCGGCCAGACCCAGCCGCTCCAGATTGCGGCGGGCCAGTTGCTGCATCTCCGGGCGGACTTCGTAGGAATAAACCCGTCCATCGGGCCGGACAGCATGGGCCAGCACCGCCGTCAGCGCACCGCTGCCGCTCCCGGCCTCCACCACCCGACGCCCCGGCCCGATGTTCATCTTCAGCAGAATGTACCCGGCCTCTTTGGGGTAGACAATCTGAGTGGTGCGCCGCAGGCGAAGGATCAGGTCGTGGAGCGACGGGGTCAGCAGCAGGAAAGGTTGCCCCGTATGGGACACCACCCGGCTTCCCCACGGACGGCCGATGAGGTCGTCGTGGGCCAGTACCCCCCGGTGGGTGTGAACACTCTGCCCGGGCTCCAGCCGGACAATCTGCCAGCGACGATCCGGGCCCATCAGCAGGGCCAGGTCACCCGCACGGGCACGGGAAACAGGTCGCTCGGTCATCACCCTCCAGCGATCAGATGAATCACCCGCACGTCAGCGCCATCGGGAATTTGACGGGTGGGGAATTCCTCCTCCGGAATCACCTCGCTGTTGATTGTGACGACGATGGCGGGGAAAGTGTACCGGAACCGGCGCAGGAGTTCCGTCACCGTCAACCCTGGCTCCCATTCTATTTCATCTCTGTTGTTGACGCGAATCATCCCTATACCTCACCCCTCCCCCCTACCCCTTCCCCTCTCCTGGCCGAGGGCCAGGAGAGGGGGGAGAGGAGGGGTTTGGGGCGGCGGCGAAGCCGCCGCCCCAAAACCCCCTTCTCTTCCCGAGTTGAGAGGGTCAAAATAGGTCTACCGACCGAGGAGGGTGGGTATTTACTCCCGTCAGCGGTAAATCAGGAACTGAGGGAACAGGCCCAGGCCCACCGCACCGAGGGAGGCCAGCGCCAGCCACAGGTCCGTCAACGTCATCGCCCGGCGCGCCGGTATGCCCGATTTCAGAGAGGTGGGAAGCATCCGCAGGAGCCCCACCACAGGCCCCACCGACGCCAGGAGAAGCGCCACCACCGTCAGCGGTTGTGTCTGAAAAAGGAGCCGATATAGCCCCCAGCGGGAGACGAACCCCACCGTGGGCGGGAAACCGGCCAGGGAGAGCAATCCCGCGGCAGCCGCCACCGCCCCCCACGGCGACCATCCCGTCTCCGCCGACTCCTGCCGGACACCGACCGCGGCCAATCCGGCGGCCATCGTCAGCACCCCCCAGGTGCGGGTGAGCATCATCGCCCGCTCCAGTTCCAGCCCCACTGCCTCCCCCCTCCCCAGCGCCAGCACCAGCATCCCCGTATCCACCATCACCGCATACCCCAGCAGCGCGCCCCACCCCCGCCGGGTTGTGCCCAGCAACCCACCGACGACCGCCGTCCCGACACCCAGTACGGTCAGGGCAGACGACCAGTACGGGGACTGACCCAGCCAGGGATAGGTCCGCAGATAGTCCAGCAGGAGGAACCACACCGTCCCACCCACCGCGGAGAAGATGAGAGCAACCGCCAGCGGCGACTCTCTCCGGGCCAGAGCGGGCACCCAGGGGTGAAACGGGACCAGTCCCAACATCAAAGCAAACGAGAGGCCAATCAGCAGACTGGCAGTATACAGTAACCCGGCCTGATCAGGAGTCAGGGCGTACATGTCCAGCAGCCAGTGGGCAACCAGGGGGCCCGGCAGTGCCAGAACGCAGAAGGTCAGATACCGCGCGCCCCCCACCCCACCGCGCAGGAGAAGCACGGAAAGGGCCACCGCCAGTTCCAGAAGCAACATCGCGTAGATCAGGGGACGGACAATCAGCGCGGCCGCTAGAAGCCCCAGTACCCCCAGGCCGATGGGAGCGTAGAGTTCCCCGGATTCCAACGGCCATGCCAGCAGGAAAAGAGCCGCACCGATCAGGAAAAGAAACGCCAGCGCGGTCTGGGAGAGGGAATCCAGGACAATGGAGCGTCCGAAAAACGTCGTTGCCCCGCCGACGGCAAACTCCCGCCCCCACAGGGTAAAGGTCCGTTCCATCGGGATGAGAGCGATTCCAAACCCCAGAGCGGCGGAGACCAACGCGGCCAGCAGAAGTGCCACCCCGCGCTGGCGGCGCAGAAAATACGCCGGAATCATCGCCAGCAGCAACAATCCAACTCCGATCAGAGCCAGCATTCCTGCTCCTTTATCCGGTCCGGGCCAGTGCCAGATACGCCACTGCCAGGGTAATCAGAAACTGTACCAGTCCCAGCAACCCGGCCACCACCAGGCTGGGCTCCAGAGCGCCGAAGAAGAGGTCAAACCCGTTCAGAAAGACCAGCAGTCCCAAACCTGCCCCCAGAGGCTCCTCGGCCATCCCTGCCAGGAAGAGCCCCACCACCCCCAGGAGGTAACATGCCAGGCCGACGAGAGGGGATACCTGAGGCAACGGGAAGCGAAGCGACCCCGCGTAGGCAACCAGCAGGGCCGCGCCCAGGGCCAGTGCCCGCAGAGGGGCGTCGTCCGACCCCAGGGGGAACCGCCGGAGAAAGTTTCTCCCCCGGGAAGGAGATGCCGCTCCTTCGGTTTCCCCCTCACCTTCCGCATTACCCGCCCCACCTTTGTCACCTCCGGTCACCGATCCCGCAGCCGCCTGTCCGGTGGCCGCTAGGGCCAGGCAGACCACCACGCCGATGAGGAGTTTCACCAGCACCACTTCGGGCCGGATAATCTGGGTGTGGAGGACACCCACAAAGAAGTACATTACCGCCATCCCGACGACCTGGAAGGGCCAGCGACGGGCCACCAGCACCAACCCCAGGGCAACGATCAGCCCCATCACTGCAGGAGGCGCGGCCAGAGCAGATATTCGTTCTACCCACTCCAGGAAAGTTCCCATCAGCGCCTCGTCACCATCACCAGGATGAGCAGGAAAGTCGCCAACGCCCAGAGAACGGCACCCGGCCCTTCGGCAACGTCAGCCACCGCATCCAGAAAACTGGTCAACCGGCCCAAACTGTAAACCAGGAGTCGTCCGGCCCATTCCGGACGGAGGGCCTCGGCAATCGCCTGAAGCGACCGGCGACGCGCCCAGGGCCTGAGAAACTCCAGAGCGGCCCATCCGCCCCCCAGCAGTGTACCGGCGCCCCAGGCCCCCCACCCCGTCGGGGTCGGGGCCGCCTTCGGCGCAGCGCCCCAGGCCAGGACCAGAGCGATAACTGAAGTCGCCAGACCTGCTACCTGAGCGACGGCAGGAAGCAAACCGACCGGTTCCTCTCGCGCCGTTTGCCTCAGAATTTCTTTCGCCACCGCCGCCGTCAGCAGGGCCTGCCCCAGGGGAAACAAAACTGCCATCAGCACATCCGGCGGAGAAAGGATACCCCCCAGGGCCAGCGGGGCGGCTAGAAGGGCCAATCCGCCAAGGACGGACGCCGCCGTCCGCAACGGAGATGTCCTCTCCCAACCTCGCCCCAGATAGAGAAGGGTCAGGCCCAGCATCCAGGCCGTACCTCCCGCCGCCCAGGCACCACCCGATGCATGGCCTGCGCGCAGGCCAGCCCAGAGCACACCCCCCGCCGATGCCATCCCAATCCAGACGGTCCTCCGGTCCGGGTCTGTCGCCGTCCAGGCCAGAAACCCGCCGACCACAAAAGTCGCCGCCGCCAGCGCTTCCGGCACTCCCCCGCCGGGTACGGAGATTCCGGCCTGCGAGGACATCCGGGCCAGCAGGCCCCAGGCCAGCATCGGCTCCAGAAGCAGTGCGACCGCCAGCGGGCGCCCCCGCCGCATCTCGGTCGGAACGACGAAATGGAGAGGATAGACACCCAGCCGGACCAGGGCCGCCAGCAGGAGAAACGTCTCTCCCTGGCCGGCAGGAGTCATCAGCAACCACGAAAGCCCGCTCCCGGCCCTCTCCAGCGACAACGCGCCGATCCACAGCAAGGCCGTCGCCACAACTCCGCTCCCGACCCCCCAGGCCACCCGTTCGCCCGGAAGGCCCGCCGACGCCATGCCAATCCCCCAGGCCAGGTCAAAGCCCGCCCAGGCCAGCAGGACCGTCAGCAAATTCTCTCCCCAGAGGGCGCCCAGGCCAAAAGCCAGCATCGCCAGGACGGCGGCGCCGATGGCCGAACGCGGGAGTTGCGGACGGCCCATCTGGACCAGTGCGCTTCCCGCCACCGCACCGGACCAGGCCAGGGCCAGCGGCCACACCGCGCGGTCTGCCAGCAGAACCGGGAACGTGCCGAAGAGGGGAAGAGGTTGCCAGAGGGAAAGGAGAAACGGTCGAGGGTCTTCCCAGGGTGCGAAAAGGACGCCCAAAAACGAAAGTCCTGCTCCCAGCGATACCACGTAGCGCCGGTAAGGTCGCAGGGGATAGACGGAAGATACCGCCAGCAGGATCAACAGCCCGCACAGGGGCGCCGTCAGTGCAAGAATCGGTGCAAAGGGCATGGGTTTTTCAGGTCTCCTCTGGTTGACAGATTTCTATTTTAGCATGGGAAAAGGGTTTGGGCAATCTGGCATGGGGGCCACGCTTCTTGCTTCTCCCCCTGTTCCGTGCTATCATGCGGGGCCGGAGGGAAAGATGCCGACCCGGCCGGTTCAGATGGTCAAATTGAGCAAATTTCTCTCCCTTATCCTCCGCCATCAGCCGGAACGCTTTGGGCTGAGGCTGGATGAAGAGGGATGGGCATCTCTGCCGGAGGTGCTGGAAATCCTGCGGGGCCTGCCCAACTTCCGCTGGGCCACCCGCGCCGATGTCCTGGAACTGGTGGAGAAGGGGAGCGGCGACGGGAAACGGCGGTTTGAGGTGGCCGGGGAGCGCATCCGCGCCCGTTACGGCCACTCCGTCCCCCTGCAGGCCGACCTGTCCCCCTGCACCCCGCCGGACCGCCTGTACCACGGCACCTCCTGCCGCGCGCTGAAACACATCCAGCAGGAAGGGCTCCGGCCTATGCGCCGCCAGTACGTCCACCTCTCCGCCGATCCAGAGACGGCGGCCCGGGTTGGTGCGCGCCACGCCCCTGAACCGGTCATTCTCACCGTCCGCGCGGCGGAGGCCGCCAGGGCAGGCATCATCTTCTACCAGGCCGACGAGTCCACTTACCTGGTCAAAACAATCCCGCCGGAGTTCCTGGAATTCCCGGAGGAGCGATGAAATCTTCCGACCGACAGACTGCCGAGGGAATTCTCTATACGGACGAGTACCAACTCACGATGGCCCAACTCTACTACCGGATGGGCCTTCACGAGAAATGGGCGCAGTTTGACTACTTCTTCCGCAGTTACCCCAACTACGGCTCCCACCGGGCCGGCTACTGTATCAACGCCGGCCTGGAATGGCTGGTGGACTGGATGCAGGAAGCCCGGTTCCG
Organism: Thermoflexales bacterium; assembly: GCA_037445395.1. Lineage (GTDB taxonomy): Bacteria > Chloroflexota > Anaerolineae > B4-G1 > DUEL01 > SpSt-77. Next base: position 1,870 of record JBBIKR010000132.1, on the reverse strand, counting down.
GGAGGAAGATCTGGCCTACCTGCGGGGACAGGTCGGGCGGACAGGGCGCCGCCTCTTCGGGGATGACTTTCTGGACTGGCTGCGGGAGAACGGGCACTTCGGTGCCATCTCCATACAGGCCATCCCCGAGGGACGAGTGGTCCATCCCAACGTCCCCCTGGTGGTGGTGCGGGGGCCGCTGGCGATGACCCAGATTCTGGAGACCCCGCTCCTGAACCACCTGAACTACCAGACGCTCATCGCCACCAAAGCGGCGCGTATCCACGAAATCGGGCGGGGCCGGACCCTGCTGGAGTTCGGCCTGCGGCGGGCCCAGGAGCGGGCCGCCCTCGCGGGCGCTCGGGCGGCCCTCATCGGCGGCGCCGACTTCACCTCCAACGTCGGCATCTCCCACGTCCTGGGCTATCCCCCCAAAGGTACCCACGCCCACAGCATGGTGCAGATTTTCATGGCCCTGGGCGAGGGCGAACTGGGCGCCTTCCGGGCCTACGCCGACGTCTATCCAGACGATTGCCTCCTCTTAGTAGACACCATCAACACCCTGGAGAGCGGAATCCCCAACGCCATCCGGGTCTTTGAAGAACTCCGCCGTAAAGGACACGAGCCGGTCGGCATCCGGCTGGATTCCGGCGACCTGGCCTACCTGAGCATCCAGGCCGCCCGAATGCTGGACGAGGCCGGGTTCCCGGACACCGTCATCGTCCTCTCCAACCAACTGGATGAACTGGTCATCTGGGAAATCATCACCCAGATTCAGAAAGAGGCGCCCCGCTACGGCGTGGACCCCGACCGGCTCATCAACCGTCTGGTCTACGGGGTGGGGACGCGGCTCATCACTTCGGAGGGCGCACCCGCGCTGGACGGCGTCTACAAACTGGTGGCGGTGCGGGACGGCGGGCAGTGGGTGCCGGCCATCAAAATCTCCGAGACGCCCGAGAAGACCCTCAACCCCGGCGACAAACGGGTCTGGCGGCTCTACGACCGGCGCGGGAAGGCCACCGCCGACCTGCTCAGTCTGCAGGACGAGGACCCCCGCCAGATGGACCGGGTCGTCCTGCGTCACCCCACCGACCACACCGCGTTCCGGGTCCTGACGCGTCAGGACATCTCTGAGGTGGAGCCGCTTCTGGTGGACGTGATCCGGGAAGGCCGCCTGGTCTACGAATTTCCACCCATTGAAGAAATCCGCCGTCTCCGCCAGGCAGATATGGAGCGGCTGGACGCGGGGGTCAAGCGGCTCATCAACCCCCATGTCTACCATGTCTCTTTGACCGAAAGGTTGTGGACCCTGAAACAGGAACTCATCCGGAAGGCACGCTGAAGGGCGCGAAAAACGCGAAAGGCGCGAAAAACGCGAAACGTAAGATTAGAGGAGGAATGATGACAACGAAAGCACAGGTGACCTGGGTCGGGCCGGGCCTGCGGCTGGTGGGTGAGGCCGAGGGCCCTGCCATCATCCTGGACCACGTTCTGGAGGGGGAGGACCGGCCCGAGAGCGGCCCCACGCCGATGAAGGTGGTCCTCATCGGCCTCTGCGGCTGCACGGCGATGGACGTGGTCTCCATCCTGCAGAAAAAGCGGCAGCCCTTCACGGGCCTGGAGGTACACGCCACCGCCGAGCGCGCGGGCGACCATCCCAAAGTCTACACCCAGATTCATCTGGAGTACGTCGTGAAGGGCAAAGGGGTGGACCCTCAGGCCGTGGAGCGGGCCATAGAACTCTCCCAGAGCAAGTACTGCTCCGTCTCGGCGATGCTGGCCAAAACGGCCACCATCACCACCTCCTATCGGATTGAGGAGGAATAACGTTTTGCGGGCGCCCGGCCGGCCCCCCCAACACCGCGGGCGCCCGCAACGCCCCCCCCCCCCC
>JBBIKR010000131.1:1173-9773 GCA_037445395.1 Thermoflexales bacterium | reverse complement strand
GCAGTCCGCCCTCCTCCAGTACAACGAGGCCCGCACCGTCTACCTGGGCAACCTGGCCCGCCGTGAGAACGGCGTCCCCCCATTGCGCTGGAACCGTCCTCTGACCTACGCCGCGCGCTGGTTCTCCTGGGACTCCACCGAGAACCGCCCTCCAGACTTCTGCGGCCATCAGGACTCCCAGGGCGGCTGGCCCGGTGACCGCGCCCGGATGTTCGGATACCTGGGCAACGCTGGCGCGGAGAACGCCTTCTGCGGCTACGTTACCCCCGAATACGCCATCCAGGGCTGGATGAACAGTTCTGGCCACCGGGCGAACCTGCTGGACCCCAACTCCCGCGAGGTCGGGCTGGGCTATTACCAGCGCCCAGGCGACGGCCGGGGCTACGTCACCCAGGACTTCGGCAACGACCCCGTCTATGCTCCCGTCGTCATGGAAAACGAGACCATCTCCACCACAAACCCGACCGTGAGCCTGTACATCTACGACCGCCAGGGCAGCGGAGGCTTCGTCGGACTGAGCCCCGCCGTCCAGATGATGATCAGCGAAGACCCGTGCTTCCTGAACGCCGCCTGGGAGCCCTACCGGCCTGAACGGACCTGGACCTTCAGCGGCCCATCCGGCTGGCGGTCCGTTTACGTGAAGACCCGCGACATTTTCAGCCGTACCCTGACGGTCAGCGACACCATCTATCTGGGCACCGCCGTCCCGCTGGAAGAACTGGATACCACCGCCGCGCCGCCGCCCCGCTCCCAGGTCACCCTCTACGGCCTGGACGGCGGCAGTCTCCCGAACGTGCAGTTCAGCCTGGGCTGGCTGGCGGACGATACGTTCGGTACCTTTGGCTTACTCTGGGGCAACGGCGAACGGGTCAACGACCCGACCGCGTGGGGCGGCACCGCTTACCGCCTGTATCCGGGGAACGGCGAATCCGCCGCCTGGGTCTGGGAGTACATGTTTCCCATTCGGGACGTCCCGCTGGTTGCCTACTTCCGCCTCAAGGTCAACGACAATTCCTCTTCCGGCGAAGTCGCGCGGGTCTCCGTGCGGGGTGGAGATACGGAATACGGCCCCCGGAGCCTCCGGGGCACGGACTTCGCGGCTCCCAACCAGTACCAGGAGTTCGCCCTGAATTTCACCTTCCACCCGACCCCCCAGGACCCGTTTCTCATCTTCCGGTTCTGGCGTAGCGGCGCGGCCGACCTCTACGTGGATGCCGTCTCTATCTTCACGGCCCCCCAGCCCGTCACCGCACCGCTGACCTGGACGGTACCAGGGGGCAACTACCGGGGGCAGGGAATCTGGGTCCGCTACACCGACGGCACCCGCTGGTCCGCCATTACGGAGGCGGTCAGCACACTGCCCTACCTGGTCGTCTCCCCGGCCTCCCTGACCTTCCTGGCCCGTCAGGATGGGCCGCCACCTCCGGCCTTCCCGCTGCGGGTCTCTTCCCCCTGCCTCTCCCTCTCCTGGCAGGCGACGGACGACCGGTCCTGGCTGGACCTGCAGGTGGCAGGCGATACCATCCGGGTACAGGCAAACCCGATGGGTCTGCCCTCGGGCACCTATTCGGGGACGGTGACCGTTTCCGCGGTGAACCGGCCCGAAATCGCACCCGTGGCCGTGCCGGTTCGCCTGATCGTGGCTGCGGAGATATTCCCGGCCTACCTGCCTCTGGTTCGGAGATAAAAGGGTGTCCTCGCGGCCGATTCTCCAGAGCAAATTCCTCCGCCTGGCATGGGCCGGTCTGCTCCTCCTGCTGGCGACCCTGGCCTGCCGCCTGGAAGGGTTGCCGGTCCTGGCACCCACGCCCACCCCGTCCCCCACGGCCACCGCCACCCCCACGCCAACGCCCACCCCCACGCCCACGCCGACCCCGACCCCCACCCCCACCCCGTCCCCGGACGTCCTCCTCCGGCAGGGGGAGGAGTCGCTGGCCGTCGGCGACACCGGGGAGGCCCTCCCGGCCCTCCAGGCCGCCTACTTCGCCGACCCCAACGGTGAGCACGCCCCCCGTGCCCTCCTGAACCTGGGCAGGGCCTTTCTCCTGGACGAGGACTACCCCAGAGCGGCGACCGTCCTCCAGGAACTGCTGACGCGCTTCCCCGCCGCGCCGGAGGCCCACGATGCCCGTTTCCTCCTGGCCCAGGCACTTATGGGCCAGGGCGACCCGCTGGGCGCGGCGGAGCAGTACCGGGCCTACCTGAACGAGGGGACGGCCATCGCCCCGTACATCTACGAGTGGCTGGGGGATGCCCTCTATGCCGGGGCGGACTACCCCGCGGCCGCCGATGCCTACCAGTCCGCCATAGACGCCGCCCCCGACCTCTCCTTTGAAGTCGGCATGCGGGAGAAACTGGCCCTGGTCCGGGCCGCCCATGGGGACTACGAGGGAGCACTGGCGCAGTACGACCTCATCCTGGCCCGCGCGCGCATCCCGGAATACCGCGCCCGCATCCAGCACCAGGCCGCCCAGACTCTCCTCCTGCTGGGCCGGTACGACGAGGCCCACGACCGCTTTCTGGACGTCGTCCAGAACTACCCCACCAGCCCCTGGGCCTACCAGTCCCTCATCGTCCTGGTGGAGGCCGGAGTGCCGGTGGACGACCTGACGCGCGGCATCGTGGACTACTACGGCGGCGCGTACGGGCCCGCGGTGGAAGCCCTTTACCGCTATATCAACGCCTACCCCCGGACCCACTCCGGCGATGCCCATTATTATGCCGGACTGGCCCACCTGGCGGCGGGCAGTCCGGCCCTGGCCGCCGTCCAGTTCCAGACCCTGGTGGAGACCCATCCGGAAAACGCGTACTGGGGGGACGGGTGGATGTACTGGGCGCGCGCCCTGGCGGCCCAGGGAGATACCGATGGGGCCGTAGAAGTGTACCGGACCTTCGCGGCGACGGCGCCCGGCCATCCCCGCGCCGCCGAGGCGCTCTGGTCGGCCGCGCAGTTGCTGGAGGGCGCCGGCCGGACCGAAGAGGCCGCGGCCCTCTATGAAGATGTCCACCGGACCTTCCCGACCTCCGACTACGCTCCGCCCGCCCTCCTGCGGGGCGGCCTCCAGCGATACCGCCTGGGTACCCTGGATGCCGCCATTGCCGACTGGCGCGCGCTGGTGGACGGGTACCCCCAGTCCTCCTACCGGTCTGCCGGATTCCTCTGGCTGGGCAAGGCGTACCTGGCCGCCGGCCAGACCCTCTCGGCCACGGACGCCCTCAGCCAGGCCGTCCAGGCCGACCCCACCGGATACTACGGCCTGCGCGCGGAGGACCTCCTGGCCGACCCCAACGCTCCGCCCTTCCCGCCGGTCCGCTACGCCCCCTCCCCTCCGACGCCCCAGATGCAGGCCGAGGCGGAGACCTGGCTGGCCGCGCGCCTGGGCATCTCCCCGACGGGCCGCCTGGGCGAACCGGATGCCGCCCTCCTGAGCGACCCCCGCCTGGCGCGCGGGCTGGAACTCTGGCGACTGGGCCGGCCCGAAGAGGCCAAGGGCGAACTGGAGGCGCTACGGCAGGCCACCGCCGGAGACGCCCTGACCCAGTACCGGCTGGCCCTCCTCTTCCGCGACATCGGCCTCTACCGCTCCTCCATCATCGCGGCTTCCACGTTGCTGCGCCTGGTGGGGGTTTCGCCGCTGGATGCCCCGCCCTTCCTGGCCCGTCTGGCCTATCCGACGTACTACGAAGACCTCATCGTGGCCGAAGCGGAGCGGGAGGGACTTTCTCCCCTCCTGCTGTTCGCGCTGGTCCGCCAGGAGAGCCTCTTTGAAAGCCTTGCCACCTCCTCGGCGGCGGCCCATGGCCTGATGCAGGTCATCCCCTCCACCGGGGAGTATATCGCCGGTCAACTGGGCTGGCCGCCGGACTACCGCACTCCCGACCTCTACCGCCCGCTGGTCAGCGTCCGCTTCGGGACATGGTACCTGGCGCGCCAGCGGGACCGCTTCGGGCGGCTGGACGTGGCGCTGGCGGCCTACAACGGGGGTCCTTCCAACGCACAACGCTGGCTGGACGCGGCGGGGGAGGATGCGGATATGTTCCTGGAGCAAATCACCCTGGGGGAGACGCGGCTCTATCTACAGCGGATTCGGGAGCGCTACGCGGTCTACACGGCCCTCTACGGGGCTGGCCCTTGAACAACCACGAAGGACACGAAGGACACGAAGAATATATATATTTTGGGTCCTTTGTGTCCTTCGTGGTTAAATCTTCATCCCTATATGCAGGGTGACCGTCCCCATCATCAGGAAGCGGTAGCGCACCGACGTCAGCCCCACTTCCTCCATCGTTGCCGCCAGTCCCTCCGGCGGCAGGAACGCCTGCACCGATCGGGGCAGGTAGCGGTAGGCGTCCAGGTGACCCGTGAGGAGCCACCCCATAACCGGCACGATCCCCCCGAAGTAGAAATGAAAGAGGGGCCGGAAGAGGGGATGACGGGGCCAGGTCATCTCCAGGCAGACGACCCGTCCCCCTGGCCGCACCACCCGCGTCTGCTCCGCCAGCGTCGCCCGGACGTCGGTGACATTGCGGAGCATAAACGCGTTCACCACCGCGTCAAAGAACCCATCGGGGAAGGGGAGACGGAGAGCGTCCCCCTCGGTCCAGCGGACGGGCCATCCGGCGGAGTGAACGCGGCCCATCCGGAGCATCTCCCGGTTGAAATCCAGCCCCACCATGTGCACCCCCGGCCATCGCCGGAGAAGAGCCCGCGCCATGCCGCCTTCCCCCGTCGCCACGTCCAGCACCCAGCCGCCTGGCGGGACACGCGCCTCCTCGGCGGCGGCCCGCCGCCACCGCTCCACCTGCCCCAGCGACATGACCCGATTGATGAACTCGTAGCGCGGGGCGATGCGGGCAAAGAGGTCGTGGGTGTAGGCCCGTTTTTCTTCCGGAGAGGAGAAGGTCATCGTAACCTCACAACCGGTCTGTCATTGCGAGCCCCCGAAGGGGGCGAAGCAATCTCCTGACAGCCCATTTTAGAGATTGCTTCGGGCGTTTCGCGCCCTCGCAATGACATGGGCTGAACGTCACCATCCCGTTAGACTCAACACGCTCATCCCAGGTACCGGACCACCCCCTGGAGCAGATACCCCGATCCCAGGAGAAGCCCGGTCGTCAGGTGGATGCGGATGGTCAGCGCGTTGGCCGGGGTCAACTCCCGCGGGTGGTCGTAGTGGACGCGGGCGATGCGGTAGGCCTGTACGGCCAGCGGAACCGTCAACAGGCCGACCAGGGCAAAGGGGGTGACGCTATCCAGCAGGATGCCGCCCACGATGGAGAGATAGGTGAGGGCCAGCAGGACCCCGTAGGCCACCGCCGCCCGACGGCGCCCCATACGCACCACCAGGTGGTTCTTCCCCACCGCCGCGTCCGCCTTCATATCCTGAAACTCGTTGATCCAGAGGACCAGGGCGATGAGAATGCCGACGGGGATGGCCGCGATGACCGGCTCCCAGGCGACCTGGCGGGTCTGGACGACGTAGGCGCCCAGGACCATCAGCGGGCCGAAGCAGAGCCCCACCAGCAGTTCCCCCAACCCCGTCCGCGCCAGCCGGAAGGGGGGCGCGGTGTAGAAGTACCCGCAGAAGACGCCGATGACCCCCAGCCAGAGGACGGCCCAACTGCGGGTGAAGGCCAGAAACAGTCCGATGAGCCCACCCAGCACAAAGAAACCGATGCCCTGCCAGAGCATCTCTTCGGGCCGGACCAGCCCCATCTGGATGAGACGGCTCCCGCCGGTGAAGGGATTGGCGTACTCCTCGTTGACCTCGTCGGAGCCCCATTTGTGGTCAAAGTAGTCGTTGGTCATATTGGTACCGGCGTTCAGGGCGACGGCGCCGATCAGGGTGAGCAGGAAATACCAGAAGTTGAACGCGCCGGTTCGGGCCCACGCCAGGGCCGTCCCCAGCACGACGGGCACCAGGTCGGCCACAAAGAACGGGGCGCGCGTTTTGATGACCCACATCGGGGGCATTTTGGGTTGAGATGAACTCGCAGACATAGGGTTACCTCCTGTGAGCCGCTGAAAGCGGCAAAGCAATCTCCAGAGTGTCGGGGGGATTGCTTTGGCGGCTATCGCCGCCTCGCAATGACAATGGGCAGGCATTTACAAAACCTCTGCGTTCTCTGCGCCTCTGCGGTGAGTGATCTTACCGGCAAACCACCCGCACATCCACCGCCCAGGCCCCCTTCTCGCCGACGATGACGGGGTTCAGGTCCACCTCGGCGATGGAGGGGAAGTCGGCCATCAGCCAGCCGATCCGGCAGAGGGCATCCACCACCGCATCCACATCCTGCGGGGGGCGACCGCGCACGCCTGCCAGCAACCGCCCCGCCGCGGTCCCGGCGACCATCTCCTCCGCCTCGGCGCGGGAGAGGGGCGCCAGCCGGAAGGCCACGTCCCGCATTACCTCCACGTAGAGCCCGCCCAGGCCGAACATGACCAGCGGGCCGAACTGGGGGTCCCGGTAGGCACCGATGACCACTTCCACCCCCACCGGAGCCATCCGCTGGACCAGCGCGCACTCCCCGGCCTGCACCACGCGGGCGAAGGCCGCCCGCACCTCGTCGGCGTTTTTCAGGCCCACCACGACCCCGCCGACATCGCTCTTGTGGACGACGGCCGGCGCGACCCGCTTGAGGACGACCGGATACCCTATCCCCTCCGCCAGCGCGACGGCTTCCTCTGCGGACGCGGCCAGGCCCGATGGCGGGACGGTCAGGCCGGCCGCCGCCGCAATCTCCGCCCCGGTCTGGGGGTTGAGGACACCGTTCTGCCCCGCCAGGATGCCCGCAATCCGCTCCCGGTCCATTCCGGAGACCGGTTCGGGTTCCGGGGGAACCGTCTCCCGGATGCGGGCGTACTGCCAGAGCGCGCCCAGGCCGAAGGCGGCCCGCTCCGGGGTCAGGTAATGGGGGACCGAATGGGCGTGGAGCGCCCGCGCGGCGGCCCGGATGCCGCCCCCTCCGGAGATGCAGCAGGCCACCGGCTTCTGGGCCGTCTCGGCGGCCCGCCCCACCGCCACCGCCACGTCGTAGACCGGGGTGATGGCCTGGGGGACGAAGATGGCCAGCACGCCGTCCACGTCCGGGTCGTCCAGAAGCACCCGCAGGGCGGCGGTATAGTGGTCAGCCTGGGGGCCGCCCAGCATGTCCACCGGATTGCCGGTCATCGTGCCGGGCGGGCAGGCCTCCCGCAGGCGGGCCTGGGTCTGGGGGGAGAGGTCGGCCAGGCGCAGTCCCCGGCGGTCCAGGTGGTCGGCGCCGAGGGCGGCCGGCCCTCCGGCATTGGTCAGAATCGCCATGCGCGGCCCCGTCGGGGGGCGACGGTAGGCCAGGGCGATGGCGGCATCCACCATCTCCTCCAGGGAGTCCACCGGGATGGCGCCGGTCCGACGGCAGGCGGCCAGGAACGCCTGCTCGGCCCCGGCCAGCGCGCCGGTGTGGGAAGAGACGGCGCGGGTGCCGCTGGGGGTCCGTCCGGCCTTGAGCACCACCAGGGGCTTCTGCGCCGTCAGCCGGCGCGCGGCCTCCACGAACCGGCGCCCGTCCGGCAGGCCCTCCACGTAGGCCGCCACGACGCGCGTGTGCGGGTCGGCGGCCAGGGAGTCCAGCGCGTCGGCGATGTCCAGGTCTGCCTGGTTGCCCAGGCTGATCATCCGGGAGAAGCCCACACCGACGGTGTTGGCCCAGTCCATCGTCCCCCCGCAGACCGCGCCGGAGTGGGAGACCAGGCCGATGGGCCCCTGGCCGGGCATGGTGCGGCTGAAGGTGGTGTCTATGGGGGTGTACGTATCCAGGACGCCGACGCAGTTGGGGCCGATGAAGCGGATGCCGTGGCGACGGGCGACCTGGCGCAACTGTTCCTCGTGCTCTTTGCCCTCGGCGCCCAGTTCGCCGAAACCGGAGGCGATGAGGACGGCGTACCGGATGCCCCGTTTCCCGCAGTCCTCCAGCGCCCGGGCGACCTGGGAGGCCGGAAGGACGATGACCGCCAGGTCCACCGGGTCGGGCACTTCGGCGACGGAGGGGTAAACCTTCAGCCCCAGCATTTCCCCGCCCTTCGGGTTGACGGGGTAGATGGGGCCCAGGTAGCCGTGGGTAACCAGGTTGTGGAGAACGCCGTAACTGAGTTTGGTGGGGTTGGCGCTGGCGCCCAGGACGGCGACGCCGCGCGGGTGGAAGAAGGTGTGGAGGGGATCGTTCATTTCACCATCCCATTCTGCCGTATTCCAGGATGTAGACCTCCGTCTCTCCGTCTACCGGATGGACAATGATTTGAAAGCAGGACTGCGTACTGATCACAGAGCGGCAGGCTTCAGCGACCCAATTGAGGCCGAAGCGCTGTCCCCGTTTCCATTCAAACTGAATGGGCGGACGGAAGCCCCGGTTCAGTCCCTCAAAGTACGCTTTCACCTGGTCCACGGGGTCCTGAGTCCGGTAGAACCATTCGTAACAGTAGGTGGCCTGGGCGGGCATCTGGCAGACTTCTCCCTTCCGGTAGTCCACCAGGACAGCCCCGGGGTAGCGGGGCGGCTTGACCCACCACTCACCCAGAAAACTCTGGGGCACGCCCAGCATGCAGGAAATGAGCAGGCAGA
>JBBIKR010000131.1:0-1073 GCA_037445395.1 Thermoflexales bacterium | reverse complement strand
CCCTGTTATGGCAGCGCCGCGCGCAGCACCCGCAGCCAGTTCTCCGCCATCACCGCGGCGATGTCGGATTCGGAGAAGCCCCGCTCCGCCAGCGCGTCGGCGATTTTCTGCAGGTCGGCGACGGTCTCTATGCCCAGGGGGGCCGCCTCGGCGCCGAACCCGCCGTCAAAATCGGACCCCAGCCCCACGTGGGCCGCGTCCCCCACCACCTGGCAGACGTGGTCTATCGCCGCCGCCACGTCCTGGAGGGTGACGGCCTCTTTGCCGTCGGCGGGGGACCAGTCGGGCCGCAGGAAGCGGTTGTAGGGGACGGCACCGATGACGCCATCCCGCGCCGCCAGGGCCCGGATCATCTGGTCGGAGAGTTGACGGGGGCCGGGAACCAGCGCCCGGGGGTTGGAGTGGGTCGCCACCATCGGCCCCTCGTACCGGTCCACGACCTCCCAGAACGCCTCCTCCGCCAGGTGGCTGACGTCCAGGATCATACCGGATTCTGCCAGGACGTCCAGCAGGGCCCGCCCGGCGTCGGTGAGGGGGGCGGGGGCGCGGTTGCCCCCGGCGTAGCGGGAGCCGGCGGCCCATGCCAGCGCGACCAGCCGGACGCCCCGACGGTGCCAGTGCTCCACGTCCTCGGGCCGACGGATGGGGTCGGCCCCCTCCAGGGCCGGAATGATGCCCACCTTTGGGGAGTCCCCCTTCCAGGAGGCCAGCACGGCCTCCAGGTCGGCCCGGCTCCCGACCAGCCGGACCTGCTCCGACCGTTCCGCCAGCCGCTCGTAGTAATCCAGTTGCTCATTGGCCCGCCGGTACGCCTCCTCCTCGTCGGCGTAACTCTGGGGGTCCCAGTCCATCCCTCCGGCAGCGCGGGGGGTTAGATAAACGGAGCCGCAGATGATGGCGACGCGCCCTTCCAGCCACTCCGGCAGCCCCAGCATACACTGACCGTTGCGGCGGACGGCCTCCGTCCCATCCTCCCGCCGACGGGTCTCCCGCGCGCTTTGCAGGTAATCCCGGCCCAGGGCCAGCCCGGCCCAGGCGATGTCTTCATGGGCGTCTACGATGATGGGTCTGGT
>JBBIKR010000130.1:4543-9816 GCA_037445395.1 Thermoflexales bacterium | reverse complement strand
ACGGGAATCTCCCACTCTCCCGCCGTCGGCACCACCTCAAAGAACGTGTTCCCCACCTTCAGCGGGATGGGATTGCCCACCGGGTCGGTCAGGGTGAGCATGTCCCACCGCTTCTCCCGGTTCCAGATGCCCTCAATGGCCACGCCGTCCCGCAGGATGATGGCGCGGCGGTAGGGGTTATCCTGGTTCCAGAGCGCCCACTGGATGGAGAGCAGGCCGCTGTGCGGCTCCTCCACGATGTTCGTCAGCCACTGGGAGACGTAGAGGACGACGACGTTGGCCGCGCTCAGTTGCTTCCCGTCCAGCGCGTCGGTGTGGGGGAGGCCGTTGGAGAAACGGAGATACCGACCGGAGGCCGGATCGTACACCCATTCCGTCTCCAGTTGATGCCAGGAAATCCGCAGGCGGCGGGCCGGCATCCCCTCGGTGGGTGGGTCATTGGAGAAGACCATACCCTCCAGCCCCTGCTGTCGCCCTTTCACGCCGTGCGCCTCCGCCCACGCGCGCACCCGTCCGGGGTCGGTGTAGCCCGTATGCTCCAGCGGGACGTCCCGACCGAAGTCCCGGTAGAAGGGGTCGGGGCTCAGCGTCTCCGGGAGGCTGTAGGAGACGATCCGGTCCGGGTAGAGGTCGGAATCCCGCATGATGTCCCGGACGCCGTCACTGAAGCCCCAGCAGGCCAGGACGGCCTTGTAGATGGCGGTCAGTTCCAGGTCTATCAGCCGACCGCTGCGGACGGGGCCCACCCGCTGAGGGTCCTTGCCCAGATAGATGCCCGTCCAGCGGGTGCCGTAGCGGAAGCCCTCGTTGTAGTGCTCAAAGATGAGGTCGGCGCTGTTGATGCCCGCCTGGGGCCAGACGTACTGGGGTGGGTAGTTGGTGATTTTGATGGCGACGGGCACCCGGTCCAGCAGTGCCTTGTCGGCCACCACCTCGCCGGTCAGCGGGTTGACGTTTTCCGGGATGGGCGTTGGCGTGGGGGTGAGCGTCGGCATCGGCGTTGGGGTGGGGGGTGGCAGGGTGGGGGTGCTGGCGGGGCGGGGGGTACGGGTGGGGGTCGGTGTGGCGGTGACGGTTGCTCCGCCGCATCCGGTCAGCCCTCCCAGCAGGGCAGTCAGCACGGCCAGCAGGGTGATGGTGAACAGGAAGGACCGAAGGGCACGGGATGTTTTCATGGGTCTTGCTCCGGAATTCGTATTTTCCTCACCCCACCCCCGGCGGCGCCTCGGGCGAGCCTCGGCGTGGCCCTTCGCCGCCACCCCCTCCCCTAAAGTTTGGCTTTTTGCCCGAGGGCCCTCTGCATAGGCCCCTGATTGCTTCGCCAGCCATAAAAAGAAGATTATTTTTTGTTGCGGCGGCGAAGCCGCCGCAACAAAAAATATTTTCTTTTGATTCTTCTCGCCTCGCCGGAGGCAGGTTTTGGAGATTTCCCTGCCCCTGCTCCGAAAAAGGCCAAACCTCAGGGGAGGGAGCAGAGGGAGGGGTGAGCGGCTCATGCCGGGTGCAGGTAAGCGACCGCTTTCTCTTCCTGGCTGTTCATCACCACGTCCAGAAGTCGCCCGCCGCAGACGGCCGGGATATGGATGACCCGGACCACATCCGCCAGCGGTGCATCGGCAGGGAGCAATTCGGGCAGGGCATTGGGACTCTCTTCAAAGAAGTCCCACCGGAAGAAATCTCCCTCGTCGGGGTAGAGGGCCAGCGGGTAGATGTTGGCCTCCACCAGGTCCTGGAAGAAATGCGTCCCGTGGGAGACTTCGGGCATCCCCACCGGGCCGGCGAAGGCGACCTCCACCAGGATGGACGTGTGGTAGATGTCGGCGTAGCCCACTTTGACGCCGAGGGCGATATTGGAACTGCCCCACCGTCCCGGCCCGATGAGGATGTACCGGTGGCCCGCCAGTCGCTGGTTGATCCGCCCCACGACCCGCCCCACCTCGTAGCGGGTGGCATCGTCCGGGAGGGCCGCGTAGCGGCGGGGGTCCACGTATACCACGTACTCAATTCCCTGGACGACGCCGTCGGGCACCAGCCGGGTGGCGACGAAGAGGATGTCCTCAGGGGCCAGCGTCGTGGGCAGGGAACGGGTCGCGGCCCCTTCCCGGCTGGATAGCGGACGGCATTGCAGCAGATGGACGACGAAGCGGGGGCGCGGGCGGCCGGGGATGATGTCCAGGGTAAACTCTATGTCCACCGGTCGTCCGTATGCCTGCGCCAGTCGCTGCAGGATGGTCCGCATCAGGTCGGTAAAGGGCCGTTCCCGAAGCAGGCGGTCAAAGGTGAGGACCAGGCTGCCGGGGGGAATTTCTCCGATGGGAGGAAAGTCCGTCAGATAATCCCCTTGCCAGAAGGAGGCCAGATATTCCAGGCCGGGGAAATCCCGGCGGAGGACCTGGGAGACCGGGAGGGTGCGCAGTTCGTTCGCTTCCAGGTCAATGACATCTATGAAATGCTGAGAGTACTTGCGGATGGCCGCCGGGTCCGCCTCGGGCCGCAGGGTGGGGTGGCTCAGGGCGACCATTCGGGGGTAGTCCCCGGCGACGCGCTCCACCGCCCGGGTGCCCAATCCGCAGACAATGCGCAGGAAACCCGCTTCGGGGTCAATGCGCGGCGTCCAGCGGAAGGGGTTGCGGCTGAAGGCCACGCCCGCCACCTGGGGGAAGAAGTACCGCCCGTACCGGAAGCCCTCCACCCGCTGGATGAGGACGGCCATGCGCTCATCGTAGTCCAGCAGTCCCACCTGTCGGCGGTAGAGGAGGGCATCGGGGTTGAGGGTGCTGGCGTAGACCTGGCGGATGGCGTCCAGGAGTGCCTGCAGATTCTCCTTCGGCGTGGCCTGATTGGGGCAGAAGATGCTCTCGTACTTGCCCGCAAAGGAAGTGCCGAAGTTATCTTCCAGCAGGCTGGAGGAGCGGACGATCAGGGGGACGTTTCCCAGGCGGCCCAGTTCCCGGGCCAGCGCGTCCACGACGTAGGGAGGGAACTCGCCCTCCGTGAAGCGGCGGCGGATTTCCGGATATTCTCCCCGGATTTCCTCTTCGGTCTTGTACTTCTGGTCAAAGAACGGGTAGAGGTCATTGTGGGCGATGAAGTCGTAGAAGACATCGGCGCCCAGGAAAATGGATTCCGGGATGACCACGTGCTCCCGGAGGGGGATTTCGGCGCCGTCGGTCTGGAGAATTTTGTGGGCCAGTACCATTCCGGCGGCCTTCCCCCCGATTTTCCCCCGACCGATGCGGCGGCGGCGGATTTCCTTCAGGTCGGTGATGTTGAAGTAGTCCCGCGCGATGCCGATGAAGCCCAACTGGTCGCTGATCATTCCCCGGATGATGACGACGTAAATCTGCCGCAGGTGGTGGATGATTTTTTCCTTCTTCTCGGGGGGCAACTGTTCGTACTGCTCGGCCTGAGGGAAGAGGAGGTCCCAGGGGGCCAGTTCGGGGTTGAAAGTGAGGACGATCTCCTCTTCGGGTCGGCGGGGGCGGAGGGCGGCCCGGACGATCTCTTCAAACAGTGTGTAGGGGAGGTTAAGGGCGAAGTAGAAGTCGGTCAGGTGGTCGCGGATGATGCGGACCCGTTCCTCCCACTCTTCGGCGGATTCCTGGAACAGGGGGTTGGTCAGGCCTTCTTCCTGCTGGGTCAGGATGGCCTTGGCCCGGACTTCGGCCTCAAACTGCTCCGGGGTGATGACGCCGCGCGCGAACATCTCCCGGCGCATCCGCTCCCGAATCTGGCGGGCCAGGATGGGGTATTCGGAGAGGGCCAGGTAGATGGCCAGGACTTTGGGCCACTCGCGCGGGCCGAATTGTTCCCCGTCCATGCGAGCAGAATTTTACCACAAAGGCGGGAAGAGACAAAAAGGGGTGATAAAACAAGGGGCGACGCATTGCGTCGCCCCTTTTCTCTGACAGGCCCTGCACCCGCCGGATTACTTCCAGCCGGTGTCAATCGTGCCGTCCTTGATCCCCTTGGCGACCTCTTCCAGTTCGGCCTTCAGGCTGGCGGGCACATCGTCGTCAAACTCGTGGAAGGGGGCGATGCCCACGCCGCCGTTCTTCAGCGTGCCGACATACACGCCGCCCTGGAAAGTGCCCTCTACAGCCATCTTAATGGCATCCCGCACCGCGATGTGCATGTTCTTCATCACGCTGGTCAGAACTACTGGGCAGTACTCCGCGGCGCTGACGCACCAGTCGGTGTCCACGCCGATGAGCATGGTGCCGGGGTGGTCCTTCACCGCGGCAGCGGTGCCCAGGCCGACCGGACCGGCGACCGGCATGATGATGTCGGCCCCTTCGGCGATCAGGTCCTCACCAGCGCGGCGGCCGTCGTCGGTGGACTCAAAGTTGCCCACGAAGAGGCCCTCGTCCTTGGCGGTGTTCCAGCCCAGCACCTGGACGTTGGTGCCGTGCTTCTGGTTGTAGTAGTTCACCCCGTACTCAAAGCCGACCATGAAGATGGTGACCGGGGGGATTTTGATGCCGCCGAAGGTCCCCACCTTGCCGGTCTTGGTCATCCCGGCGGCCAGGTACCCGGCCAGGAAGGCGGCCTCGTCGGTGGCGAAGGTCAGGCCCAGGACGTTGGGGATGGGCGGGTCGTAGGCGAAGTCCACGATGGCGAACTTGATGTTCGGGTTCTGCTCGGCGAACTTCTTGGTGTCATCCCCCAGCAGGAAGCCGACGGTGATGATCATGTCGTAGCCCTGGTCAATGAACTGGGTGATGTTCGCCGCGTAGTCCGCCTGCTGCTGGGACTCCAGATAGGCAACCTCCACGCCCAGTTCCTGCTTCGCCAGTTCCATGCCCTGCCACGACGTGGCGTTGAAGGACTTGTCGTCAATACCGCCGACGTCGGTGACCATGCCGACGCGGAATTTCTTTTCCGGCGTCGGCTTGGGGCCGCAGGCCACCAGCGTGGCCAGCAGCGTCAGGGTGATGAAGGTCAGGACCCACTTCCGCATGGTTTCTCCTCCTAAAAGTTGAAATGGATTGGGGATTTTTGGGTAGGTTGATAGAAGGCTGATTGGGTTCAGCGGATGCTTCTCCGAAGTGTTCGCGCGCCACCTCCTGATGAGATGTTGGGGGCACGATGGGTTGTGCCGTTACATTCTATTATGCCCCAAATCTGGTAGAAGTCAAGTGAGGGGCCGGAGGGGAGTTGCGGGGGGGGGGGCAACCGCCCCCCCCCCACCCCCACAAAAAAAAGGGGTTTGGGCTTATTAAACCCGGGTTGGGGGGTAAAAGCAAAAAAAATTATTAAAACGAACAGAAATG
>JBBIKR010000130.1:0-4533 GCA_037445395.1 Thermoflexales bacterium | reverse complement strand
TGTGCAGTAATTCACCCGTTGTGGGTGGAAAAGCGAAAAATATGTCGTGGGGCGGCGAAGCCGCCCCACGACATATTTTTCTTTCCCGATGGCCTGTAAGGCATTTGTAAGGTGGAGGTGAGATGCCACTTCAGAAAAAGTGAGAATGGCACAAAGGAGTTGATAGAGCACAAAGGCGAGGACAGGCTAAAATGTATGGTGGCGGACAGGACGGGATGAAAGGAGGTGCGCCATGTCTCCCAGAATGATAGGGGTTGGCCCTGCTTTTCCCTGCAACCGCCTGTCGCCAGGGGAGGAGTGTTATTTCCGGCTACCCGGAGCGATGGTGATGGTTCAGGGAGCTGGAACCCCTGCCCTGGTCCTTTACAGGGGCGGCCGATTGATCTGCGATTGCCCTGAAGCACAGATGAACGGCGGGGAGTGCCAGCACACCCGGGCCCTTCAAGGGGGCCTGTGGGCTCATGTTTCTATGTGTCCCAGGGGGCACGGGATCATGACAAGCACCAGGGATTGGCTGCGGGAGAAGGGCCATACCCTGACCCTTCTGCTGGCAGTAGTCCCGGAGGCTTCCATTACGGTTTGTTGAGAGCGTGTCTGGAAAATGCTCGTAGTGAGCCACGAAGCGCCACGCGCCGAAGGCGCTCGCGCCGAGGCGCAGCGGAGTGGCGTCCGGGACCGCAAAAGGCACTTCGCTGTGCTCCGGACTACGAACGAAATTTCAGATGTGCTCTGAAGGGGGGTACGATGAACGGGGGAACGTTCTTTGACGCTCTTTGTGGGGCGGTTGTCTTGATTGGGGTTATCGCCGTGTTGTTCAGCCTCGTTCTCACCGTGGTGGCGGGCCGTGAGCGCGGAGCCATCGGTCTCTTCGTACTGGCTGTTCTCTTTTGCTGCTTCCTGGTTGTCGTGATTTCCTTTCTTGCCTTCATCTGAGGAAAGGGGGCCAGAATGCCACCGTCTCTTTGCCTCTACACTTTTGTCCACGGTGAGGCCGTCTGCGTCGGCGTGGTCTGCGGGACATCCGGCGGGGCGCTCCGATAACCTCGCGGGCTGTGGCGGCTGATCAGCCCTGCCCTCGCATCCCTGGAATGGGGGGTTTTGCGGGCGGGCTGTGCCCGCCCGCAAAACCCCATACCCTCTTCTTGCCCCCAGGAGGCGGATTGCTGCGCAAGCCCGTCGGGCGAAAAGTTGACGTCCCGGCCAGGATGTGCTACAATCGGGGCCGGGAGGGCAGTATGCTGGCAAAACTGGTCAAAGCCACCAGCGACTTCCTTGCCAGAGCACCGGGACTTCTGGTGGTCATCGGCATGGGATTGATCGGGCTGAATTTCATCCTTCAACTACTCCCGGCCTGGCCGGTGATCGGCTGGATGGCCCGGACCCATCTCTGGCTCCACGTGGGTTTGCTGCTCAGCCTGTTCGGCCTGCTGGTCGCCCGCGTTTTGTGAGGAGAGGAATTTGGGGGCGGCGGCGAAGCCGCCGCTCCCAAACCCCTATTATCTCCCCCTCCCCTGAAGTTTGGCCTTTTTCTGAGCAGGAGCGGGAAAATCTCCAAAACCCGCCTCCGGCGAGGCGAGAAGAATAAAAAGAAAATATTTTTCGTTGCGGCGGCAAAGCCGCCG
Organism: Thermoflexales bacterium; assembly: GCA_037445395.1. Taxonomy (GTDB): domain Bacteria; phylum Chloroflexota; class Anaerolineae; order B4-G1; family DUEL01; genus SpSt-77. The sequence goes on along the minus strand of JBBIKR010000130.1, from coordinate 2,911 downwards.
CAACGAAAAATAATCTTCTTTTTATGGCTGGCAAAGCAATCAGGGGCCTATGCAGAGGGCCCACGGGCAAAAAGCCAAACTTTAGGGGAGGGGGGCAGGGGGGAGAGGTGAGGCGAGTTACCCCTCTTCAGATCAGGAGCAGAGTATGAAGTCGGTCTCCGAAATGACGTTTGAGGAAGCCTTTGCCGAACTGGAAGAGGTGGTCCGCAAACTGGAGGCGGGTGGATTGACGCTGGAAGAGAGTCTGGCCCTCTACGAACGGGGGCAGGCGCTGGCCGCGTACTGTAATCAGCAACTGGACCGGGCTGAACTGAAGATCAGCCAGTTGGCGCCCAACGGCGCGCTCCTCCCGTTTGAGCCGGCATAAACGGGTCGCCACTTCCCCGTTCATGAACCTGCTTTTCCTGACCTCTCAGGTGCCCTATCCGCCCCGGCAGGGTGGCGCCCTCCGTGCCTGGGGGATGATCTCCGCCCTCGCCCGTCGCCACACCGTCACCATTCTGTCCTTCCACGATGCCGATGAAGTTCCCCCCTTGCCCCCCGATCTCGGCGACATCTCTCTGAACGTCGTCCCCGAGCCGCCTCCCCGTTCTCTATCCCGACGCCTCCGTGACCTCCTGTTCAGCCGCCAGCCCGATATGGCCCTCCGGCTGGAAAGTCCCCTCTTTCGCCAGCGCCTGGCGGAACGGCTGGCCGCTCAGCCCTTTGACGCCGTCCACATAGAGGGGATTGAGATGGCCCCCTTTCTGGAGGTTCTGGAGCAGGCCCGCCCGCGCCCGCTGATCATTTTCGACGATTTCAACTGCGAGTTTCTCCTTCAGAAACGGGCGTTCCTGACCGACCTGCACCATCCTGCGCGCTGGCACGGTGCCCTCTATTCGCTGGTCCAGTGGAGGCGACTCCGGCGGTATGAGGCCGAAATCTGCCGCCGCGCCGATTGCGTGGTCGCCGTTTCCGAGGCGGACGCGCTGGCGCTGCGCGCCCTCGTGCAGGGCCTGAGGCTGACGGTGGTTCCGAATGGGGTGGACGTCTCCGCTTATGACCCGCAGACTCCCCCGGCTCCCGGTATGGGGGAAAATGTTCTGGTCTTTACCGGCAAGATGGACTTCCGTCCCAATGTGGACGCGGTGCTCTGGTTTGCCGGGGAGGTCCTGCCCCGCATCCGGGAGCAGGTTCCGGACGTCCGGTTCTGGGTGGTGGGGCAGCGTCCTCACCGTCGGCTGGAGGCCCTGCGGGGAGACCCTGCCATCACGCTGACCGGCTACGTGGAGGATACCCGACCCTACATCGCCGGAGCGACCGTCTATGTTGCCCCGCTGCGCATCGGCGGAGGCACGCGGCTGAAACTCCTGGAGGCAATGGCGATGGAGCGAGCGGTCGTCGCCACCCGCCTGGGGGCGGAGGGATATGAGGTGCAGGACGGCCGGGATTTGCTCCTGGCGGATGATGTGGAGGCGTTCGCCGCGGCCGTGGTGTCGCTCCTGAGGGACCCGGCCCGCCGGACGACGATCGGCCGGGCGGCCCGTTGCTTTGTAGAGAACCACTACGACTGGTCGGTGCTGGCCCCGCGCGTGGAATCACTGTATGCCGTTTTACCTCTCTCCCGGAGGTCGCCATGAACGAATTCCTTGCGGCAGCGAAAGACAGACGAGAGAAACTGGTCGCCTGGCGGCGGGATTTTCACCGCCACCCGGAATTGGGCTACGCCGAGGAGCGGACGGCGGGCGTCGTCGCGGCCCATCTGGAGCGGTTGGGCTACCGGGTGCGGACCGGTGTCGGCCGGACGGGGGTGGTGGGGGTCCTGGAGGGAGCCCGACCTGGCCCGGTGGTGATGGTCCGCTTTGATATGGACGCGCTTCCCGTCACCGAGGAGACGGGGGCGGAATACGCCTCCACCGTTCCGGGACGGATGCATGCCTGTGGCCACGACGGACATGTCGCGATGGGCATGGGCCTGGCGGAGTTGCTGACCACGTATCAGGACCGGATGTCCGGCACGGTCAAACTGATCTTCCAGCCCGCCGAGGAAGGGGGCAACGGAGCCGATGCGATGATTCGGGACGGCGCGCTGGAGGACCCTCGCCCGGACGTCTTCCTGGCCGCGCACATCTGGACCGACCGGCCGGTGGGGTCGGTGGACATCACCTCCGGACCGGTGATGGCGGCGGCGGAGCGGTGGACCTGCACGGTGCACGGGCAGGGCGGTCACGGTGCTCTCCCTCACCAGACGGTGGACCCCATTGTGGCGGCCGCCTATATGGTCGCGGCCCTGCAGACGGTGGTCAGCCGCAACGTAAGCCCGCTGGAGACGGCGGTGGTGACCGTCGGCGCCATTCACGGCGGCGATGCCTTCAACGTCATCCCGTCTCAGGTGGAAATGACGGGGACGGTCCGTACCTACGAGCCCTCGGCCCGGGAAGTGGTGCTCCGGCGGGTGCGGGAGGTGATGGAGGGGGTCGCGGCGGCCTGCGGCGCGCGGGCCGAACTGGAGATCACGCCGCTCACCCCGGCTGTCATCAACGACTACGCGGTGACATCGGTGGTGCGGCGGGCGGCGGAGGCAGTGCTGGGTCCGGAGCGGGTCACCTCCGGGGAGCGGACGATGGGGAGCGAAGACGCGGCTTTCTTTATGCGCCAGGTGCCGGGGTGCTATTTCTTCGTCGGGGCGGCGAACCCGGCCAAAGGTCTGGGCGCGCCGCACCATAACCCCCGCTTTGATTTTGACGAGGATGCAATGGAAATCGGCCTGGCCATTCTGGCCCAGGCTGTGGCGTTCTATTTGTTGTGAGGGTTGGGGGGCGGCGGCGCACCCGCCCCCCCCCCCCCCCGCCCAACCCCCCCCCCCCCCCGCAACCCGGCGGGCCAGCCCCGGAGCCGGGGCATATAGACCGGCATCCGCGCGGAGGGGGCC
>JBBIKR010000129.1:0-9836 GCA_037445395.1 Thermoflexales bacterium | reverse complement strand
AGGAGAGGGGAGGGGGTGCCGCCGCAGGCGGCAGGGGAGGGGTGAGGAAGCCTGAATCGCTACGATTCAGGTGGCAGTCACCTGTCTCCGGCAACGGGAGCAGAACACTGCCCCCTTCACGTCCGTATCGCGGAGCGTGTTGGAGAAATGCATCACACAGCCGGGGTCGGGGCAGTGGCCCAGCCCCCAGGTGTGCCCCAGTTCGTGGACGGCCTCCTTGAGCACCCGCTGCCGGAAAAGGGAAGGGTCATCGGGCAGGCCGTAGAAGGACTGGCGCAGGCGGGGCAGGGCGACGAAGGCCTCCCGTCCCCGCAGGGTGGCCTGCCCGAAAATGAAATTCAGCCCCGGAGCGTAGCAGTCCACATCGGCCAGCCCCAGGACCCGCTCCGCCGGGCCGGGGACCGCCCGCAGGGCCGCCAGCATGGCGTCTCCCACGTACTGCCGACGGCGCGGGTCGTATCCGCCCTTCGGCAGGGGCACCGGGCCCCCCACCCTCACCGGGCGTCCCAGAGCCGTCTCCAGTTCCCCCGCCAGCCAGGCCGTCAGGTCGGCCTCCACCTCCCCGATAGGGACCAGCAGGACCTCCCGGGGCATCGCATCCGACCCCAACCGCCGGTGCGGCGGCGTAGCCGCCGCACCGGAGATTCCCCCATTAGAACCCGAAGCCCAGGCGCTGGCGGGCGTCACCGGCCATCATGGAGGGGTCCCAGCGCTCCATCCCCATCACCACCTTCACCGGCCGTTCGGTGACCGCCTGAGCGGCCTGTCGGGCCTGCTCCAGAATCATCCCCGCCAGCGGGCAGAAGGGAGCGGTGAGGATCATCGTGATCTGGACCTCCCCGTCCACTTCCTCAATCTTCCGCACCAGCCCCAGGTCCACCACACTGAGCCCGATCTCCGGGTCGTACACCTCCTTCAGCGCGTCCTGGATGCGGGCGATTTCCTGTTCGGAAAGGGGTTGCTGTTCAGTCATAGGAAACTCCTTTTGGATGGAATCATTCACCGCAGAGACGCGGAGAGCGCAGAGGTTCTGGCGGGTTTTCTCTGCGTCCTCTGCGCCCGGTGGTGGATTCGGTACCATTCGGTACCATTATACCACACCACCCGAACCTGTCAAAAAAGAAGGTCACCGTATAGAAATTGTCGGTTGCGCAGTTGGGCAGGGAGTGATATACTACACCCGTCACCGTCGCTACGATCGGTATCCCCTTCCCGTTCACAAGTCATCGGGAGGTGTCCTGTGTTCAACGTGGAACGCATCCGGGCCGATTTTCCCGCCCTTTCCTGCCGGGTCCACGGCAAACCCGTGGTATTTCTGGATAGCGCCGCCAGTTCCCAGAAGCCGTTGCCGGTCCTGGAGGCGATGGGCCATATTTACCAGCACTGTTATGCCAACGTCCATCGCGGCATCTACGCCTTCAGCGAAGAAGCCACCCTCGCCTACGAAAACGCGCGGGACCGGGTGGCTTCTTTTATCAGCGCTCCCGTCCGGGAAGAGATTATCTTCACCCGCAACACCACCGAGGCAATCAACCTGGTCGCCTATTCCTGGGGACGGACGCACATCCGCCCGGGCGACCGAATTCTGCTGACCGAGATGGAGCATCATTCCAACATCGTCCCCTGGCAACTGCTGGCCCGGGAGAAGGGGGCCGAACTGGTCTACCTCCCCATCACCGACGACGGCCTCCTGCGGATGGACCTGCTGGATTCTCTGCTAGACGAGCGGGTCAAACTGGTCGCCGTGACGATGATGTCCAACGTTCTGGGGACGATCAACCCCGTCAAAGAGATCGTCCGTCGTGCCCACGCCGCAGGCGCGGTGGTGCTGGTGGACGCGGCCCAGTCGGTGCCCCATATGCCGGTGGACGTCCAGGACCTGGATTGCGACTTCCTGGCCTTCTCCGGCCACAAAATGTGCGGCCCCACCGGCATCGGTGTCCTCTACGGAAAAGAGGCCCTGCTGGAGGAGATGCCCCCCTTTCTGGGCGGCGGGGATATGATCCGGAAGGTGGAGTGGGAGTCCGCCACGTGGAACCGACTCCCCTGGAAGTTTGAGGCGGGGACTCCGGCCTTCGTGGAGGGCATCGGCCTGGGCGCGGCAGTGGATTATCTGACCGGCATCGGGATGGAGGCCATCGCGGCCCACGAACGGGAACTGACGGCCTATGCGATGGAGCGGTTATCGGCCGTACCGGGCCTGACCATCATCGGGCCACCGGCCCATCAGCGGGGCGGGGTGATCGCTTTCACCCTTCGCCAGATTCACCCCCACGACGTCGCCCACATGCTGGATATGGAGGGCGTCGCCGTCCGGGCCGGCCACCACTGCGCCCAGCCGCTCCACCGCCGTCTGGGGCTGGCGGCCACCGTCCGCGCCAGTTTCTATCTCTACAACACCACCGAAGAGGTGGACTATCTGGCCCAGGCCCTGGAGCGGATTGGGGCGATTATGGGGCAGTCAATATGAGCACGCTCTATTCTCCAACCGTCCTGGACCACTACGCCCACCCCCGCAACTGGGGGCGTCTTCCCTCGCCGGACATTGTCGCCGACAACGATGACCCTTCCTGCGGCGACCAGGTCCACATAGAGATTGCCCTGGACGCCGAAGGCCGGGTCGCAGAGGTCGCTTTTGAGGGGGAAGGGTGCATGGTCAGCATGGCCTCCGCGTCCCTCTTCACCGAGCGGGTGAAGGGGAAACGGCTGGAAGAACTGGAGGCATTGACCGAAGAGGAGGTGCTGGGCTGGCTGGAGGCGCCCATCCCGCCGAACCGCCGCGCCTGTGCCCTCTCCCCGCTGGTCGCCCTGCGCGCCGGGCTGACCGCATATCGTCGCGCCGCCGGAGGCTGAATGCCCACACCCTACCGCGAACGTATCCTGGACCACTACCAGCACCCCCGCCACTGGGGACATCTGACAGCCCCGGACCGGGTCGGCGAGGCCGAAAATCCCCTCTGCGGGGACCGGGTGCAGGTGGAACTGCGGCTGAACGACGGGGGGACCATCGCCGAAGTGGCCTTCAGCGGAGAGGGATGCGTCATCGCTCTGGCGGCCGCGTCCATACTGGCGGAACACATTCAGGGGCAACCCCTGGAGGAAGTGCGCCGCATCGGCGAGGCAGACGTGGCCGCGCTGCTGGGGATGGACCTCCGGCCCGCGCGCCGGGCCTGCGCGCGGGTCGCCCTGGAGGCACTGCAAGACGCGATCAACGGTCACAGGTAAACCGCAGAGGACAGGATGAATCCTGTACTCCATCGGACAGGATACATTGGGCATTGATTTCCCACCCTGGAGACTGATTGTTTCGGCGCCTGCCGACGGGCCGACCCAGATGGCGGTGGACGAAGCCATCTGGCGGGGAGTCGCAGAGGGACGGGTCCCGCCGACGCTGCGGCTCTACGCCTGGGAGCCGCCCTGTCTCTCCCTGGGGCGCCACCAGAGCGCCGACGAGGTGAACTGGGAGGCGCTGACCGCGGCCGGATACGGCCTGGTGCGCCGCCCCACCGGCGGGCGCGCCATCCTCCACATAGACGAACTGACCTACTCCGTGGCCGCGCCGCTCACCGAGCCTCGCGTTCGGGGTGACGTCCTGACCAGTTGCCAGCGCATCAGCCAGGGGTTGCTGGCCGCGCTGTCCCTGCTGGGGGTGCGGGATGCCGCCGTCCACCAGCAGAAACCCCCGACCTCCTCCGGCCCCGTCTGCTTTGAGACGCCAGGGGAGTTTGAGATTGTCGTCGGCGGGCAGAAACTGATCGGCAGTGCGCAGGCGCGGGGGCGGGGGGCGCTCCTGCAGCACGGCGCGATCCCCCTGACCGGCGACATCGCCCGCATCTGCGCGTTTCTCCGCGCGCCCGCCGACCCGGCGCGGGTGCGTGCCCGGGCCACTACACTGGCAGAGGCCCTGGGTCGGGAAGTCCCCTGGGATGAGGCCGCACGGGCCGTCGCCGAAGGTTTCGCCTGCGCGCTGGAACTCCAACTGGAACCGGGGGAACTCACCCTCTGGGAAACGGAAACGGCGCACCGGTTACGGCGGGAAAAGTACGCCGCCGAAGAATGGACATTCCGGTACCCTCAATGACCCGACGACGCTGGCTCTTCCTCCTCATCGGCTTCGCTATCAGCCTCTTCTTTCTGTGGTTCGCCTTCCGGGACCTGCACCTGGGGGAGGTCCGGGATGCGCTGAAGACGGCCCGGTACATCTGGCTCATCCCCGGCGTGACGGTCTACTTCATCTCCGTCTGGTTTCGCTCCTGGCGGTGGAAGTTTCTCCTGCGGGGGAGCAAATCGGTCCCCACTGCCCGCCTCTTCCCCGTCGTCGTGATCGGCTACATGGGCAACGACATCCTGCCCTTCCGGCTGGGGGAGGTGCTGCGGGCATATGTCCTCTGGCGGAAGGAAGGCGTCCACATCGGCACCACCCTGACCACCGCTATCCTGGAGCGGCTGTTTGACGGCCTGACACTGGTCTGCTTCGTCCTCTTCGGCCTGTTATTCCTGCCCCTCTCCATGTTTCTGGGACGGCTGGTCGCGATAGCCAGCGGGGTCTTCTTCGGCGCGCTGGCCCTTTTCCTCGTCCTGGCCACCCATCCGGACCGCCTGCGACAGATGGCCCATTGGGTTCTGGACCGCCTCGTTCCCCTTCGCATCCGCTCGCCGCTCCTGAACTTCCTGGAAGGCGTCATCGCCGGGCTGGAGGGACTGCGCAGCGCGCGAGATGTCCTGGTCCTCTTCGGCATCACCGTCTGGGTCTGGTTGCTGGAGGCGCTCAAGTACTGGCTGGTCAGTTTCGCCTTTGACCTACATCTGGGGTACATCGGCGTGATGGTGATGGGCGGGGCCGTCAACCTGCTGACGGCGCTCCCCTCCCTGCCCGGCTACATCGGCACGTTTGAAGTCGGCATCAAAATCCTGCAGGGGATGGGGGCACCAGCAGCGGCGGCGGGGAGTTACATCCTGGTCCTTCACGCCATCCTGCTGATCCCGGTGACCCTGTTGGGGCTGGTATTTATGGCCACAGAGGGAATCCGCTGGATGGAAATCGGCGAGGCCACTCGGGGAGACTTGTCTCCTCCCGATTGTCCTGTATAATTCAGAGGGAAAGGAGCCATCATGATCAAGATTGTCACCGATACCACCTCAGGCCTGTCGCTGGAACTGGCCCAGGCACACGACATCCCGGTCCTCCCGCAGATCATCATCTTCGGCGAGGAGTCCTACCGGGATGACACGGAGATGGACACCCGGATGTTCCTGCAGAAACTGCGCTCCTCACCGACACTGCCCAAGACGGCCGCGCCGCCCCCGGCCCTCTACAACCCCATCTTTGAGCGGTTGCTGGCGGAAGGGTACCGGACCATCATCTGCCTGCATCCGTCCTCCGAACTGAGCGGCACGGTTCGCAGCGCGCTGACGGCGGCCCAGGACTTCCCCGGAGCGGACATCCGGGTGGTGGATACCCGTACCATCGCCGCGCCGTTGGCGACAATGGTCCTCCTGGCGGCCCGCTGGGCGCAGGAGGGGTTGGATGCCGACACCATCATCGCCCGGGTCCAGGACATGCTGGCCCGCCAGCGGGTCTATTTTGTGGTGGACACGCTGGAATACCTCCACCGGGGCGGCCGTATCGGCGGCGCCCAGGCACTGCTGGGTGGTCTGCTTCAGGTGAAGCCCATCCTGACCCTGCGGGACGGGCGGGTGGAGCCCTTTGAGCAGCAGCGGACCCAGAAACGGGCACTGGCCCGCCTGCGGGAACTGGTTCTGGGAGAGTGTCCCCCCACGCCCGAATCCTACCTGGCGGTCATGCACGCCGACGCCGAAGCCACAGCCCGGGAACTGGCCGACGACTTCGCGGCCCAACTGGGCATCCCCGACATCCCTATCTACGAACTACCTCCCGCCATCGTCACCCACGCCGGGCCGGGGGTGTTGGCGGTCAGTTACTTCGCCGCGCCATAGGGCCGACCGGCAAACTCAGCCTGGAGCCGCGCGAATGGTGCAGATTCACAAAGTCCGTACCGATGACCCCGGAGACGTGGAACGCTTCGTTCGTTTTCCCTTCCGTCTCTACCGGGGATGTCCGTACTGGGTGCCGCCGCTGGTTTCCAGCGCCCGCAAGCAACTGAACCGGGAGCGCCACCCGTACTACCGCCACTCCGACGCCGATTTCTTCCTGGCGACAGTCGGGAAAGAGGTGGTGGGGCGGATCGCCGTTCTGGAGCCCCGCAAGCGCAACGCCTATCGGGGCCAGAAGGGGGCCTTCTTCGCCCTTTTTGACTCGGTGGACGACGGGGAGGTGGCCCGCGCGCTCTTTGACGCCGCCTTTGACTGGGCCCGGGGGCGGGGACTGGAGACCATCAGCGGGCCCGAGGGCTTCTCCGCCGGGGACTCCCTGGGAGTGCTGATTCGGGGGTTTGAGCACCTGCCCGCCCTGGGCATCGCCTACAATTACCCGTACTACGACCGCCTCATCCAGGAGGCCGGCTTTCAGAAGCAGACCGATTACTTCTCCGGCTACCTGCCGGGGAGCACCCGGTTGCCGGAGCGGATTCACGAGATTGCCGAACGGGTGAAGGCCCGGCGCGGCTTCCAGGTCCTGACGTTCCGGACCAAAGCGGAGATGCGGGCGATTGCCCCCCGGGTTGTGGACGCCTACAACGCTGCCTTCGCCGAGAACCGGGAGTTCGTCCCCATCACCGGGGAGGACGCCCAGCGCATCATTGACCGGCTCATCAACCTGACCCGACCGGATGTCTCCAAAGTCGTCGTCAAGGGGGAGGAGATTGTCGGGTTCATCCTGGGCTTTCCGAACATTAACCGGGCCCTGCAGCGGTGCGGTGGGCGCCTCTACCCCTTCGGCTGGGCCATGCTCCTCTGGGAGTTCAACCACACCGACCGGATAGATTTCAACGGTGGCGGCATTCTGCCGAAGTACCAGGGCCTGGGCGTGGACGCCATCATGTTCACCGAACTGGAGAAGACCGTCCACGAGCGGGGCTTCCGCCACGCCGAAATCGTCCAGGTCAACGAGCAGAACGGGAAAATGATGCGGGAAATGGAGGTGCTGGGGGTGAATTTCTACAAAGCCCACCGCATCTACGAGCGCCCGCTGTAGCGGCGGACGGCTACCGGCTAACAACTGCCCCCTACCGGCTAACAACTGACCCCTAACGGCTAATCCTATGGAACTCTTCCAATGGCTGACTCTGGCCCTGGTCCTGATGCTGGGGCCGATGATTCTGATCCACGAGTTGGGACATTTCATCACGGCCCGACGGGCCGGTGCGCGCGTCCTGGAATTCGGCCTGGGCTTCCCGCCCCGCCTGCTCACCCTGTATCGGGAGACCGGCACCATAGAAGTGGACGGACGACAACTGATCCTGCCCGGCTCGGTCCGCCTGCCCCCCGGCCTGGCGCCGGGCCAGCATGTGGAGGTCCGTCTCCGGCCCACTCCGGAAGGTCCCCCGCGCGTCGCGGAGATTCGGCGGGCAGAAACCTCCACCGGGCCGGAACAGGCGTCCCAGGGCCTCCAGTGGCACGGCCAGATCAACGCGCTGGAGCCGGGCACCATCTACTCCCTCAACCTGCTCCCGCTGGGGGGATTTGTCCGCATCCTGGGCGAGGAGGACCCCTCTCATCCGCAGAGCCTGGCCGCGCGGCCGAAGCGGTGGCGGCTGGCCGTGCTCCTCTCCGGCGCGCTGCTCAACATCCTGACCGCTTTCCTTCTGATGGTGGCGGCTTATGCGGCGGGTGTCCCCACCCGCGCCTTCGTCCAGATTCAGGAAGTCCTTCCGGAAAGCCCTGCCGCAAAGGCCGGCCTCCTTCCGGGCGACATCGTGACCGCCGTCAACGGGGACCGACTGGAGAAGGGGAGCATAGAATTGCGGGAGTGGATTCGCTCCTCCCCGGGAGAGCCGCTGGAACTGACCGTTCTCAGGGAAAAGGCGTCCCTCACCATCACGGCCACCCCCGTCCTGACCGACGGGCGGGGCTTTCTGGGCATCGGCCTCCAGGACTGGCCCGACCCGTCGTCGGTGGAGCGGTATTCCCTCCCCCGCGCCACCGTCGCCGCCGGAAAGAGCATGGCCGCCGTTATCCTCAGTATCCTCAACCTTCCGCGCGCGGTCTCCGGCGGCGAAGTCTCTGCCGCCGAAGCCGTCCGACCGGTGGGCATCCCGGGCATCCTGGGATTCCTGGGCTATGCCCTCAAGCAGAGCATAGAGACGGGCATCCCCTTCCTGGCACTGCAGGTCACCGCCCTGATCAGCCTGGCCGTGGGGATGACCAACCTGTTGCCGTTACCGGCGCTGGACGGCGGACGGGCCCTTTTCGTCGTCATAGAGGCCATCCGGGGCCGCCGCATCTCCCCGGCCACGGAAGCAAAAATCCATATGGCCGGGATGGTCATCCTGATCGGCATCTCGCTGGTCATCATCACGATGGACATCGTGAACCCCATCATCCCCTGGTCATGGCTGAGCCGATAAAAGGGCAACACGCCGATGGAAGCAGATAAAATCCGCGCCCATCCGCGCCTTTCCGTGTCCCATTTCCCGCCCCACCTGGCGCTGGTGGTGGGCGTGCTGGCGGCCTCCACCGCATCGCCCATCATCCGGCTGGCACAGACCGAGGTGAATTCCCTGGCGATTGCCGCCTGGCGGCTCACCCTGGCCTCCCTCATCCTGGCGCCCTTCACTCTGGCGACCCGACGGGAGGAACTGCGCGGCCTGGCCCGGCGAGATTGGCTGTTGATGCTGGGCTCCGGCGCTATGCTGGCAGTCCACTTCGCCACCTGGATTTCGTCGCTGGCCTACACCTCCGTTGCCGCCTCGGTGGTGCTGGTCAGCACCAGCCCGCTCTTTGTGGGCCTGGGGTCATTCCTGATTCTGCGGGAACGGCTGGGCCGCCCGCTGGTGGTCGGGCTGGCCGTCGCCACCGTCGGCTCCATTATCATCGGTATGGACGACTGGGGGATGGGCACCCACCGGCTGACCGGCGACCTGCTGGCGCTGGCCGGCGCGGTCTCGGTCGCCGTCTACTTTCTCATTGGGCGACGGCTGCGAGCCCGCCTCTCCCTGCTGGCCTACGTCTTTCCCGTCTACTCCACCGCCGCCGTCGTCCTGATGGCCGTCGCGGCGCTGGCGCGCGTCCCGCTGGGGGGGTATCCACCCGTCCACTGGCTCTGGCTGCTCCTGCTGGCGCTGGGGCCGCAGATTACGGGCCACTCCTCGCTGAACTGGGCCCTCCGCCACCTGCCGGCCACCTACGTGACCCTGGCCGTCCTGGGCGAACCGGTCGGCTCCAGCGTCCTGGCCTGGATCATCCTGGGGGAGATCCCGGGCATCATCACGCTGATCGGCGGCGCGCTGGTCCTGACCGGCATCGCCATCGCCACCCGTATATAACCCTGCGACCCGCGCCTTGCGACCTGCGCCTTGCGACTTGCGACCTGCGACCTGAACCATGGCCGAACCCGGCGAACCGCTGACCGAACGGGAACTGGAAATTCTCCGCTACGTCGCCACCGGGGCATCCAATAAGGAGATTGCCCACCGGCTGCACATCAGCACCAACACCGTCAAGGTCCACCTGCGCAACATCTTCACCAAACTGGAGGTGGTCTCCCGCACCGAGGCGACGATGGTCGCCGTGCGCCAGGGGTGGGTGGCCGTCTCCGAAGTGCGGACGGTCAGCGAAGAGGCGGAGGAGCGGGCAGAGGACGTTGCGCCGGCCCCGGCGGCAGAGGTCGCGGCCCCGACGTCCGAACCGCCTCTGCCCTGGTACCGTCGGGTGGTCCTGGTCGCGGCCGCGCTGGTCACGGTGGCGGCGGCGGCCCT
>JBBIKR010000128.1:0-9873 GCA_037445395.1 Thermoflexales bacterium | reverse complement strand
CCCCTCCCCTCTCCTGACGCAGGTCAGGAGAGGGGAGGGGCAGGGGGATGGGTGAGGAAAACTCATCTCCAGCCCAGCCGCGCCTGCCAGGAGAGGAGGCGGACCGCCCGCCCGGCCCGGCGGACCGCCGGGTCGCCCGTGGGGCCCCGCCCGTAGACGGCGGCCTGGTAGCATCTCAGCAGTTGCTCCACCCAGGGCTCCGCCTGCGGCACCCGTGCCAGCAGACGGGCGGCCCGCTCGGCGGGCGTGTCGGACGGGGAAGGTGGGATGCCCAGCCGGACCAGCGCGCGGTTGATCTCCAGGTACGCCTGCACTTCCGGCGGGAGGCGCGCGTAGTCGGCCCACCGCCGCACGACCGGCGGCGGTTCCACCCCCAGCCGCTCCATCCCCCGCTCCAGGAGGACCGGCAGCGGCCCCCGGAGATGTCGGCGGGCCCGCCAGACGCCGTAGACCAGCAGCGCCGTACCCCCTGCCATCAGCGCCCAGAGGAGCATGCGGGTGTCGGTGACCGTTGGGGCCGTCTCCGGCGATTTTTCCCCTTCCGGCCCCTCCGGCGGAGTTTCCACATCCTCCTCCCGTTCCCACTGACGCAGTCCCCGCAGACCTGCCAGGTCTTCCCGACCTTCCTGGTCTGCACTCTCCTCCCCGGACGGCCGCAGAATCGGCGGCTGAGAGGCCGTCGGTTCAAATTCCACCCAGCCGAATCCGGGGAAGTACACCTCGGGCCAGGCATGGGCGTCTTTATCCCGGACGAGATACCGGCCTCCTTCCCACTTACCGGGGGCAAACCCCACGGCGAGACGGGCCGGGATGCCCAGGGAGCGCAGCAGGACCACTTCGGCAGAGGCGTAGTAGTTGCAGAACCCCCGGCGCAGGTCAAAGAGAAACCAGTCCAGCGGCTCCCGACCGCGCGGGACCGGCGGCACCGTCTGGCTGTAGCGGATGTTGGCGCGCAGGTATTCGGTGACGGCGACCGCGATGTCGTAGGGGGTATCCTTCCCGGCGGCAATCTGGGCTGCCAGTTCCCGCATGCGCGGGGTGACGGTGGGTGGGAGTTGCAGGTAGCGGTCGGTGACCCACTGGGGGTAGTCGGTTCCGGCGGCGCGCAGTTGGGCGACGGTCGCCGCGCCCAGCGCGGAGCGGGCGTGGTAGGTCGCTCCGGACGCCAGCGGCGGCACGGCTTTCAGGGCGGCCAGGTCCACCGTCCCGTCGGGGGACTCCGCCAGGTCGGCCTGGACGGGCACGTCCACCCACACCGGCTGGGGGGCCAGGTAGAGGACCGAAACGGGGAACTCCGTGGTGTAGGTAAAGGCGGCGGTCCACCGTCTGTCCCACTCCGGGAGATGACCATCCCGTCCCGGAAAAGCAAGGGCCTCCTTCTCCAGGGTGACGGACTGGTCGGCGGTGAAGGTCGCCTGCCAGACCCCGTCGGCGTAGCGGTCGTAGACGCGGGCGCGCCAGTAGAAACGGACGCCGATCGGATAATCGGAGGGGGCCCGCACGGTCAGGACGACCGTCTCCGACCGCTCGCTCCCCTGACCCAGGGGGAGTTGGGGACCGTAGAGTTCGCCCACAACGATGGAACCGCCCCGGAGGGGGGCGAAAAGGGGCTCCAGCCGCTCCCGCAGCGCGGTCAGAGGGCGGGAGAGACGGTCCCAGGCCCGCCGGGCCGTGGGGAGGATGTCCGCTGGTGCGGGGAAAACCCAGGCGACGACCACCAGCCCCAGGGCGATGTAGAAGGCGGCACGGGTCATCTCCAGCCCCAGGAAGGGGGCCAGAGGGGTGCGGGTGGCCTGCCACCCGGCGCGTTGGCGCAGGTAGGTCGCGCGGGCCCAGAGGAGGAGGGCGAAGAAAAGGTAGAGGGCAATGATTCCGGCGCGCGAGCGCGGGTACGGGTCGTAGGCCTGGACCACCAGGGCGGCGATGCCGGCGGGCAGGACGGCCCGCCAGGCATCCCCCCGGCGGGTCAGGGTGTAGCCGGCCCAGGCGCCCAGTCCCCAGAAGAGGGCGTCCATCAGGGTGAGGAACAGCAGCGGGTCTTCCAGGTCCTGCCGGGCTCCCAGTTGGACCAGCGCGACCTGCAGGCGGTCGGAGAGCATCGTCAGCCGGTCGGCCCAGGTCGCGTTGTCCGGCACTGTCAATGCGTGCCCCAGTTGCCAGGGGACGAAGAAGAGGCCGTAGGCCAGGGCGAAGAAGAGGGCAACTCCGGGCCGGAACCGACTCTGGCCCAGGGCCAGGCCCGCCAGCGCGCCCAGAAAGACCAGCGTCTGGGTCTGGAGCAGGTGGTCGGTCCAGTTGGTGGCGACCAGGCGCCCGGAGGCGGTCAGAAGGGCCAGCAGGAGGAGAAGCGCCGCCGGTCCGTCCCACCAGCGCGTATTATGGAAAAAATTCTTTGCGTCTTTCGTGTCCTTCGTGTTCCTTCGTGTCCTTCGTGGTTAAACTTGCATAACACTCCCCCCGGCGGCGCGGGTCAGCCGGTCCCGGATCGCCAGCCCCAACCCCTGATCGCCGAAGTCGCGGGCGATGATCAGGGAGAGGCCACGGCCGTCCAGTTCCCGCAGTCCCTCGTATAACTGCCGGGCGACGGTCTCCAGGTCCCTTTCCGGCCCCAGGACGGCGGTCTCTGCGGGCAGGTCCGCCGTCTCTGCCCGGTCCTCTTCGGCGATGAGCAGGCCGATGCGGTGCCCCTGGGCGACGTAGCGGGCGACCAGTTCCCGCAGAGTGGCCCGCATCCGGGGCGGCGGTCCGATGACGAGGATCATCGGGACCCGGGGCGCGTAGTGTTTGGGTAGAAGGCCGGGCGACGGCATCGGCCCCTCCTCCAGCCGGGTCTGGACCGCCACCGGGCCCAGCAGGTCCTCCAGCGCCTCGCGGGGAAGCCCTCCGGGCCGCAGGATGGTCGGGATCGGACGGGTCAGGTCCAGGACGGTGGACTCCACCCCGATGGGAGTCGGTCCGGCGTCCAGGATCAGGTCTATGCGGTCTCCCAGGTCGTCCTGGACGTGCCGGGCGGTGGTGGGGCTGGTGCGGCCGAAGCGATTGGCGCTGGGAGCGGCGATGGGGGTACGGGCGGCGCGGATGAGGGCCAGGGCGACGGGGTGGGCGGGCATCCGCACAGCCACCGTCGCCAGTCCTGCGGTGACGATGTCCGGCACCGCGGGCTGTTTGGGGAGCACCAGGGTCAGCGGGCCGGGCCAGAAGTGGCGGGCCAGTTCCAGGACGACGGGAGGCGCTTCCTGCACCAGTTGCAGAAGGGTTTCCAGTTCGGCGATGTGGAGGATGAGGGGGTCGGTGGGCGGGCGCTCTTTGGCCTCAAAGATGCGGGCGACGGCGGCGGGATTGAGGCCGTCCGCGCCCAGGCCGTAGACGGTCTCGGTGGGAAAGGCAACCAATCCCCCGGAGCGAATCACCGCCGCGGCCTGGGCGATGAGATGGGGGTCGGGGTTTTGCGGGTCTACTGGATAGATGGGGGCCCTCATTAAGGATCATCTACCGCACCGGCGCAGGACTGGGGGGCATCTCCGGGATTCGCGTCCGCCGGGCCGGGGACGGTTTCTCCGCTTTCTCCCGGGTTGCCGGAGAGGGCGTGCCCCGGTCTCCCTTTTCGGGCAGGGGACGTCCCTCCAGAACGGCGACAAACTCCTCCGCCTCCAGCGTCTCCATCTCCAGCAGCCGCTGGGCGACGGCATCCAGTTGCTCCCGGTGCTCCTCCAGCACCTGCCGGGCCCGCCGGTAGGCGGTCTGGATAATCTGCCGCACCTCCTGGTCTATCTCCTGGGCCACTGCCTCGCTGTAATCCCGCTGTTCCCCGATCTCCTTGCCCAGGAAGACCAGTTCCTCTTTCTGACCGAAGGTCATCGGGCCCAGTTTTTCGCTCATTCCGTACCGGGTGACCATCGCCCGCGCCATTTCCGTCACCTGCTCCAGGTCGTTGGCCGCGCCGGTGGTCGCTTCGCCGAAGACCAGTTCCTCCGCCGCCCGGCCGCCCAGGGCGAAGGCCAGTTGGTCCTCAAACTTGGAGCGGCTGATGACGGTGCGGTCCTCTTCGGGCAGGGAAATGGTGTAGCCCGCGGCCATCCCCCGGGCGACGATGGAGACCTTCTGCACCGGGTCGCATTTGGGCAGATAGTGGGCCACCAGTGCGTGCCCGGCCTCGTGGTAGGCGATGATTCGTCGCTCTTCCTCGGAGAGAAGCCGGCTCTTGCGCTCCGGTCCGGCGATGACCCGCTCTATGGCCTCTTTGAACTCGGCCATACCGATGGCCCGCTTGTTCCGGCGGGCCGCCAGAATGGCCGCCTCGTTCACCAGGTTGGCCAGGTCCGCACCGACGAAGCCCGGGGTGGCTCTGGCCAGCGCGGCCAGGTCCACGTCGTCCGCCAGCGGCTTGCCCCGGGTGTGGACCCTCAGGATGGCCTCGCGCCCCCGCATGTCGGGCCGGTCCAGCACCACCCGGCGGTCAAACCGGCCCGGCCGCAGCAGCGCCGGGTCCAGAATGTCCGGGCGGTTGGTCGCCGCCATGACGATGACGTTGGTGTCGGTGTCAAACCCGTCCATCTCCACCAGAATCTGGTTCAGGGTCTGCTCCCGCTCGTCGTGGGAGCCGCCGAGACCGGCACCCCGGTGGCGTCCCACCGCGTCAATCTCGTCCAGGAAGACAATGCAGGGAGAATGGCGTTTGGCCTGATCAAAGAGGTCCCGCACGCGGCTGGCGCCCACGCCGACGAACATCTCCACGAACTCGGAGCCGGACATGCTGAAGAAGGGGACACCGGCCTCTCCGGCGACCGCTTTCGCCAGCAGCGTCTTGCCCGTGCCCGGAGCGCCCATCAGCAGGACTCCCTTGGGGATGCGCGCGCCGACCTGGATGAACTTCTGGGGCTCCTTCAGGAACTCCACCACCTCCCGCAGTTCCTCCTTCGCCTCATCCACCCCGGCCACGTCGTCAAAGGTCACCGACGGCTTGTCGCTGGTGTAGAGCCGGGCCCGACTTTTGCCGAAGGAGAGGGCCTGATTGTTGACGCCCTGGAACTGGCGCAGGAAGAAGAACGCCGCGACCAGGAAGATGACCATGACCAGGATGGTCCCGCCGGTGCTGAAAAGCGTGGTCCAGTCCGGCGTCTCGGTGACCTCTATCTGCACCTGAGCCAGTTTCTCGTCGGAGACCCCCAGGGCTTTCAACTGCTCGGCGAGGGTGGAGCCGGATTCTTTCAGCGACCGCAATTGCTGGCCGGTTTCCAGGTCTGCCACCAGACGGTCCCCGGTGACGGTGATCCGCAAAACGCGACCGGCCTCCACCTCCGTCGCCACCCGGCTGATAGGGACCAGGTCCGGTGCGGGGGAACGGTGCAGGAGGTTATAGGTCAGGAAGAAAACCGCCGCCAGCAACAACAGGGTGATGAACGTACTGCCCCGAAACCGCGAATTCACGTCAGCCTCCCATTCAGACGACTCCTATCAGGGTTATTATACCGCAAATCCCGCAGATTACCAGCGGAGTCCGTAGCGATTCAGGCTTCCTCATCCCTCCGCCATCGCCTGTGTCTAAGGGCTTCCCCACCCGTAAAAAGAAGATTATTTTTCGTTGCGACGGCTTCGCCGCCGCAACGAAAAAATACTTTCTTTATTCCAGATGAGTCAGAATCTCCGCCACCGGCGGGCGGTCGGCGGGGTTCTGGCCCACGTAGGACCAGCGGATCACGCCGTCCTTCAGGACAAATATCGCCGGCGCGGCCAGCCCGTCCCCGAGAAGGTTGTACACTCCGTACATCTTGGCGACCCGATGGTCCGGGTCGGCCAGCATGGGGAACGGAGCGCCGATGGATGCCCGAACTCCTTCCACCGCCTCCAGCGGTGCCACTGCCAGAGCGACCACTTCCGCCCCCCGGGCCTGGAACTCTCCGTATCGGTCTCGCAACTCCACGAGTTGCGTCCGGTCCGGCCCTCAGCCGCACCGCTGGAAAAAGACCAGGACGACCGTTCCCCGGGCCAGGTACTCGGAGAGGGTCAGGGTACCGCCGCCTGCCCGCTCCAGGGTGAAGTCCGGCGCCCGGGCCGGTTCAGGGGTCGGGGTGACCGCAGAGGTGGAGGTGACCGCCGGGGTGGGGAACCGGAACGATACCTGCATCTGCTCCCGGTAGATCACCACCCGCGCCCGGGCCCGTTCCTGGGTCAGCCACTCCTGAACCGGCGTTCCCCCGTTCTCCAGCGCGACCTGAGCCCGCTGGACCACCAGGAGGCGGGTGACGGCCCGCTCCAGGGAATCCCGCCCCAATCCGACCTCGCTCAGCGCGGTGGTCACCTGCTCGTCGGTGACGCCCCAGGCCGACTCCAGGGCCGCGATCTGCGCCTCCACCTCCTCCCGGGTCGGCTGGGGTGGGGGTGGTGCCGCGCGCAGGACCAGGACCTCGTTGATCAGCCGCTCCAGCGTTTCCTCCGGAGCGGGGGCCGGGACACCCGCCAGGCGGCTCATCGTCCAATCCAGCAAGACGGCCTCCGCCCAGAAGTTCCGTCCAATGGGCTGGCCCTCCACCAGGGCCACCGGAGGGTCCACAGGAGACGGAGTGGCTGAAGGAGCGGGAGGGGCAACCGGAACAGTTTCCCGGCCGAGCATCCCGATGACGAGCAGGAGCATCAGCAGGGCGATTCCTCCGGTCGCCAGGGCCCAAACCCAACGAATTTTCCTGACTTCCATTCACCTTTCCTCCGCACGGAGAAGATACCACAATCTGGCTGGAAGTCAACCGGAAATCGGGTTTGGCGGCGTCCTCTCCGCCACTTGGTATTTTGCCCTACCTGTGCTATACTTACCTCAAACCCATCCGAGACCGGGAGGGGAAAAGCACAATGAAACTCCGGGAAGTGCTCCAGTTGATTGACGGCAAGGTGCTCACCCGCAACACCAATCTGGACCTGGAAGTCAAAATGGGGTGCGGCGCCGACCTGATGAGCGATGTCCTGGCCTTCACCCACGAGGGGACTTTGCTGATGTCCGGCCTGACCAACCCGCAGGTGGTGCGGACGGCGGAGATGGCCGGCATCCAGGCCATCGTCTTCGTGCGTGGAAAAATCCCCCCGCCGGAGACCATCGCGCTGGCGGAGGAGAAAGGCATTGCCCTGCTGGCCTCCAAGTACACCATGTTTGAAACCTGCGGCCGGCTCTACAAGGCCGGTCTCCCCAGTTGCGGCCTCTTTGAAAGCAGTCTGAAACGTTGGCGGGAGTTCTTCGGCGAAGAGTAGGCAGGTCCATCCCGTGAGCACTCCTCTCTCCACCCCGGAACGGAAGCGGGAGATTACCCGGCTCCAGGAACTGGTCTACGAACTGCGGGTGCGGGATGCCATGACCGCCCGCGTCATCACCGTCACCCCACAGACCACGATTGCTGAGTTCCGGGAGGTCCTGCGCGCCAACCGCATCTCCGGCACGCCCGTGGTGGAGGGCGGGCGGATGGTCGGCATCATCAGCATAGAGGACCTGATCAAGGCGCTGGCCGCGGGCGAACTGGGGGCCACCGTCGGCGAGAAGATGACCCCCCACCCGGTGACCCTCTATGATGACGAGCCTCTGATCCACGCCGTCGGCAAGTTCTCCAGCCTCGGCTACGGCCGCTTCCCGGTCGTCAACCGGCAGGGGGACCTGGTGGGGATTCTCGTGCAGGGAGACATCGTCCGGGCCCTCCTGCACCAACTGGAGGTGGAGTACCACGAAGAGGAAATCCGCCGCTACCGCGCCAGCCACATCTTTGAGGACATCCTGGCCGACCAGGTGACCCTTCGCTTCTACTACCAGGTGGCCGGGGGAGACTTTGAGCGCGCGGGGGAAGCCTCCAGTCGGCTGAAAAAGACCCTCTCCCGCCTGGGGATTCATCCCCGCATCGTCCGCCGGGTCGCCATCGCTGCCTACGAGGCAGAGATGAACATCGTCATCTATACCGACGGCGGGGAACTGATCGCCGAGGTGGACCCGAAGCAGGTGTACCTGCTGGCAGTGGACCATGGTCCCGGCATCCCGGACATCCAGAAGGCGATGGAGCCGGGCTTCTCCACCGCTCCGGAATGGGTACGGGAGATGGGTTTCGGCGCCGGGATGGGCCTCCCCAACATCCAGGACTGCGCCGACGAAATGCGCCTGGAGTCCACCGTCGGCGTGGGCACCCGGCTGGAGGTGGTCATCTACCTGGATTCGGCGGGCGGGTCCTGATGATCGCGATGGCCCCGATGCACCGGAGAGCGGTCTTCCCTCTGGCCTTCCTGCTCCTCTCGCTGCTGGCCTGCCAACCGCCGGTGCTTATGACGCCGGTATCGCCGCAACAACTGCCCGAAACGCCACCCGCAACGGTTGCCCTCCTGTCCCCATCCCCATCTCCGGTGGTAGAATCCCCCATCCCCACCGGGCCGCCGTCGGCAGTCACCGAAACTCCCTCCCCCGCTCCCTCTCCTCCCTCACCGACTCCATCTCCGGCGAGAACATCCCGGCCCTCATCCACGCCGCCCCCGGCGACGCCTCCCCCGCCCTCCCCGACCCCCGCCCCACTGCCTCCGACCGTCCCCCCCTCCGGCCCGGTCGCCGTCTGGGAGGGGACGGTCACGCTGAACGCCTACGACTGGGAGCGCGCGCTGGTCCCCACCGCCCCCGACGACCCCGTCTACCCCCACCCCCGGCTGGATTTTGGGGCCGTGGGCGGACCGGCCCCCCGGTCCTACCGCGCCGTCTTCATCCAGAACGAATACGTTCAACTGGTCGTGCTCCCCGAACTGGGGGGCCGCATCCTCCGCTGGACCGACCGGACGACCGGTCGGCAACTCTTCTACGCCAACCCGGTGGTCAAGCCCACCCATTGGGGCTACCGGGGCTGGTGGCTGGCCACCGGCGGGATGGAGTGGGCCTTCCCCACCGAGGAGCACGGCCTGATAGAGTACCGCCCGTGGGAGTACCGGCTGATGGGGGACGGGGTCTACCTGCGGGGAACGGACGAGCGGACCGGGATGGTCGCGGAGGTGACGGTGCGGCTGGAACGGGGCACCGGCCGCGTGGTCATTTCCCCGCGCGTCTCCAACCCCACCGCCGAGGCGCGGCGGTTTCAGTTCTGGGCCAACGCGATGCTGGCCCTCTCCGACTTCAACGCCCCCTCCGCTGACCTGACCTTCATCCTCCCGGTCTCCGAAGTCATCGTCCATTCCACCGGAGACGGGTCGCTCCCCGGTCCGGGCGGGCGGATGGCATGGCCGGTCCACAACGGGCGGGACTTTCGCCGCTACGGGGAGTGGCACTCGTATCTGGGGATCTTTGCGCCTCAGGCGGCCGATGCGGGCTTCGCCGGGGCGTACGACCTGCAGACTGACCAGGGGGTGGTGCGGGTGGCCCCCTCCTCCATCCGGGGAGTGAAAATCTTCTGCCTGGGGGACCTGCCCCCCGACCTGTGGACCGATGATGGGAGCCGGTACTTTGAACTCTGGGGCGGGCTGACTCCCACGTTCTGGGATTCCGCCCCGCTGGGGCCAGGCCAGAGCGTGAGTTGGACGGAGTACTGGTACGCCGTCAGCGGGATGGGAGGATATACCTGGGCGAATGCCGAAGGGGCGGTGCGGGTGACCCCGCTGGGGGACGGGGCGGAGGTGGCGGTGGAGACCGTCCGGCCGATGGCGGTGACGGTGGTCCTGTTACGGGGGGGCGAAGAGGTGGCCCGCTGGTCGGCCGAAGTGGGCCCGGGGCGACCGTTCCGCGCCGTCGGCGGCACCGGCCCCGGACCGTGGGCCGTGCAGGTCCTCGGCCCGGCGGGGGTGCTGATCCAGACCCCTCCTCACCCCTCCCCCGCCGCCTACGGCGGCACCCCCTCCCCTCTCCTGACCGCAGGTCAGGAGAGGGGAGGGGGTAGC
>JBBIKR010000127.1:0-9907 GCA_037445395.1 Thermoflexales bacterium | reverse complement strand
AAAGCGCGCCGGCCCCGACATAAACCCTGCGCGGGCGGTGTTCCCACCGCGGTCCTGCGCGGGTTCCCCAAATAATGGGGGGTTGGGACGGCGGCTTCGCCGCCGTCCCAACCCCATCACTTCCCCTTCGCGCCGCGGCTCTATTGACAATACCACCCTTTTAAAGTATAAAAGACGCAGAGGTTCCTGCCGCGACAGGCGTTCCATTACCCGCCCCAAATTGCAAGGGCGAGCGGGATGCATCCCCCTATTCCCTCAGCAGCCGCTCTGCCAGCCTGGAAGGAGGCAGAATCATGGCAGTATGCATCGTCTGCAAGGGGGAGTACACGCCAGGCTGTCTTTGCCCACGATGCGGGGCCGATAACCGGCCCTGGGAAAGGTGGCAGCAGAATCGCCCGGAGGAAAGGGGAGAATTGGAGGGTCTGGAAGCCTTTATGCGCCCCCACCTTTACCTGCCTCTCACCCTCACCGTCTTTGCCCTCTTTTGCAGCCTCCTCGGCATGGCCATCGTATGGGACGGAATCCGACCTGGCTTCCGATTACTGGCCGTCATCCTGACCGTGGGGGGATGTCTGCTGGTCACCTATGCCAACTACGAGGCCCGCCACTCTATACGGGAACAGATGCTGCTGGCGCCGCTCCGGCGGGGCTGGCTGGCCGCGCTCAGTGCGCCCCGCACCCAGGCCATCCTGATCCCGGCCCTGACGGTCCTGCTGGCCTTTCTGCTGGTGGCCGGAATGGTCTCCTCCCATCTGCTCCGGGAACTTCTCTGCTGGCTGGCTTTTGAACCGGGCTACTGCAAAGAGGACCCGGGAGGCTTTCGGGAACGGGTGACCGAGGCGCTGCCCCTGATTCTGATGGTCTGCTCCGGCGGTTTCCTCGTCTCGTTTGCCTATTCTTCCTCCATTCTCCTGGCCATGCGGTATGCCAGCGAGATGAACCGCGTTCTCCCGATGCTCCTGTTTATGGACGAGAACCGCCTGGCCCGGGTTGTCCGGACGGCGGTAGAGCAGGTGCTGGACCGGAGGGGTGGGACGGTCGTCCCTCTGATCGGAGCCAGAACCCTCTCAGGCCTTCCGGTACAGCCGCCCCAGCGGCGCGAGGAACGGCGCTACGCGGGCCACTGGAACTGGAGCGATATGGAGCGAACGCCGGATGGCGGGATTCGTATGAAAGCCTATATGGAAGAGGATTGTCGTCAGGTGGAAACTGCCAGCGGCCTTCCCCAAACCCGGCGGACCGTCGCCATTTATACGGTGACCGCCGACCCCTGGGGACGAATCCGTCAGATTCAGCGCGGGGAAGAGCAACAATGAACGAGGTTCTATCCATCCGGGGGTAGAGCAGTCAACCGGAGGCAATGAAAAATGGCCCCCACCATGCAGGGGGCCATTTTTCGTTTAAATACTCAAAACCGGCCTTCTGCGACAGACGGCCACACCAGCAGCCAGGCGGCCCTACGACTCTATCCCCAGCACCCGGTTCACAC
Source organism: Thermoflexales bacterium (assembly GCA_037445395.1). Classification (GTDB taxonomy): domain Bacteria; phylum Chloroflexota; class Anaerolineae; order B4-G1; family DUEL01; genus SpSt-77. The sequence goes on along the minus strand of JBBIKR010000127.1, from coordinate 8,418 downwards.
TGTCTATCAGTTCCTGGGGACCAAACGGCTTGGTGATGTAGTCGTCCACCTTCGCGATGTGCAACCCCAGGACTTTATCTATGCTCTGCGCCTTGGCCGTGACGATAATGACGGGGATATTACGCAGTTCCTCGTCGGCCTTCATATGCTGGTAGATTTCCCAGCCGTCCATATCCGGCATCATCAGGTCCAGAAGGACCAGGTCCGGCTTCACCTGCCGCACCGTCTCCAGGCCCTCCCGCCCCCCGACCGCGCCGATCAGTTCAAACCCCCTGCGTCCGAGAATCAGTCGGACCAGGTCTATCATCTCCGGCTCGTCCTCAATACAGACGATCTTTTTGCGTTGTTCGGACATCTTGCGGCCTCCTCCCGCGGGATACTTACAGTATACCACCAGAAGGCAATATCGTCAACAATAGAATACCAGAAATCCGGTCATCTGACAAGGGTTTTAACCGAATTGCAATCTCTCCGTAACCCACCCCTTCACCGCCGCTTTTGCTCCAGGACCTCCCGATAAATCCTCACCAACTGCCGCCCGGCGCGGTCCCAGGAGAAGTGGCGCAGGGCCCGCTGTCTTAAGCCCTCCCCCAGCGCCCGGCGCAGGTCCGGTTGCCCCACCAGCGCCCGGATGGCCCGGGCCAGTGCGTCGGGGTCGCCCGGGGGACTGGCGTACACCCCCAGGGAGCCCAGGTACTCCCGGCTGACCGGGGTATCAAAGGCGACGGTGGGAAGCGCCATGGCCATGTAGTTCAGAATCTTGCCGCTTCCCTCGGTGGCGGAGAGTTTGGGCGCCACGGCGATGTCCCCCAGCGCCAGGTGAGCCGGACTCTCTTCGTAGCGGACTTTGCCGGTAAAGACGACCCGGTCCCCGATGCCCAGTTCAAGCGCCCGTCGGCGGTAGTAGTCCTCCGCCGGGAAGCCGCCGACGAGAAAAAACACTTCCTGACCCCGCTCCTTCAGCCATCGGGCCGCCTGGAGCAACTGCGGGATGCCCTGCCAGTCGGCCAGAAGTCCCAGATAGACGACAACGGTGGCATGAGGCGGAATCCCCAACGCGGCCCGACGGGCCGCCACCTCTTCCGGCGAGAGCACCCCGGGCCGGAAGAAGTCGGCGTTGACGCAGTCGGGGAGGGGACGGATGCGGACCGAATCCCCCAGGTGGCCCAGTTGGACGGCCCCCTGCTGGGTGCTGGTGACAATGACGTCGGCCATTTCGTTAATTCGCTCTTCCAGCAGGCGCACCCAGCGGTACCAGGGGCCGTGGGGATTCAGAAAACGGTGGTCCACCATCTCCCCGGTCAGGCTCCCCTGCCGGTCAAAGACGACGGGCAGGCCCCAGGGCCTGCCCAGCACGCGGCCGATCAGCGCGCCCTCGTAGAGATGGCCGTGGATGAGGTCAAAGCGGCGGCGCAGGAGAAGGCCCAGCACCCGCCAGGCCAGGAAGACGTCAAAGGCCAGTTTGTGCAAACTGGAACCGACCTCGTAGTCGGCCCGCCAGGGAGTCGGGCGGCACCGGATGATCTCCAGCCCGGGGATGTCCCGCCCCAGGTAGTAGGTGGCGATGGTCACCTGATGCCCCAGCCGTTGCAGGACCCGCGCCTCCTCCAGGATGCGGACATGACAGCCGTAGTCCAGGAAGAAGGAGGTCGGCGCAATCATCAGCACACGCAGGGGGCGGTTCATGCGAACGGTCTCACCCCAAAGCCGATATGAGCCTACTCCTTTCGGGGTGGGCGGCGGAAGAGGCCGCCGAAGAACATCTGGGCCATCTGCTCGCCCATCCCGGGGACCTGGGCCGACTCCCCGGCTTCCTCATGCATCCCGCCGGCGCGCTCCTGCAGCCAGCGGGCCCGGCCCGAGGCAGCCTGCGCGTAGGCGCCCTCCAGGGCATGCTCGTCGCTCTCCAGCAACCACTGGCGGATGCGCCCGACCTCCTCCATGAACATATCCAGCCGCCGGAGGAGGTTCTCCCGGTTCAGGAGCGCCTCCATCCGCCAGGCGGCCGCATCCGCCACCACCGGCCCCGTCAGCGATGCGAAGTCGTAGCCCGCCAGTTTGCGCATATCCGCCCAGCCAGGGGTACCCACCAGCGTGCGCAGCAGGGCAACCGCGACAAAGGTGGGCAGGTCCACTGCCCCCGCCTGCAGCCCGTCGCACTCCATCGGGTCCATAAAGAGCGGGCGGGCGCCGACCGCCTGAATCAACCCCAGGAGCGCGTTGACTGCCTCCGGGTCGGTGTCGGCGGCGGGCGTAACGCAGTAGAAGCCGTCCTCAAAGAGGTCCGCCCGCGCGGCGTCGGTGCCCGTCAAAGGTCCGGTCAGCGGGACCTTGGGGCCGGGGATGGGCAACCCGGTCACGAAGCGGACGCGCGCCGGAAGCGATTTCCGCGCCCATTCCAGCACCGGCACCTTGAGAGTCGCCGTATCGGTGACGACGCACCCCTCCTCCAGATGGGGCCCCAGCACCTCCAGCGTCTCCCGGACCGCCGGGAGCGGCAACGCCAGGATGACCATGGCGGCCTTTTCACAGGCGGCGGGCAGATTCCAGTGGGTCTTGCTCACCGCCCCCATCTGGGCCGCCTTCCGGGCCACCGCCGGGTCTATGTCATGCCCCATCACTTCCAGCGACGGCTCCTGCTTCCGCAAGGCCAGCCCGATGGAACTCCCCACACAACCCAAGCCGATAATCGTCACCCGTGCATTCATCATCACCTCCGAACATCTCCTGCCGCTCCACCCCCTCCATACGCCTGACCGAAAAGCGCCGCCGAAACGACCATCAGGTAGAACGCGAGCGGAACCATCAACACCGGAATCAGCCAGCACAGACAGAAAGTGGAGTAGAGCATCATGATGGCAAAATAGGCGATGGCTATCAGACCACAGAGAAACACCCAGGCAACAAAGTATTCCCACCGCCGTTCTTTCAGGATCGCCCACCAGCGGCGGAAGTGGAAGGCGGCCGCGAAACGGTCCTCGGCCACAAAATGGGCCGTCGCCATCGGTAGCGGGACCCCTCCGACGACATACAGGAGCGAGCCCAGGAAGAGGCCGATCAGAAAGAGGGCCAAAACCAGGAAGAATACCGCGACCGCCCACTCTTCCCTTTCCATAAACGGCATAAGGCCAAAAGCACCAATGAAGTAAAGGCCGAAACCTCCCCAATAGAACACACTTCCCGGGAGGAGATAGATGAAACTCACCCCGAAGGCGCGCAGGCCGTCCACCAGAAGTCGGCCCCAATCCTGCCAGGGCGGGAGGTGGGGCTCCTCACCGGCAATCACCCGGCGCATCACCTCCACAGCATAGCCGAAAACGAAGAGCGCCGGCAAAAGGGGGATAAACCAGCCGGCGAACAGAAGGGCCGAACCGATCAGGAAACGAGTCTGCCAGTCCGGACCCTGGAAGGGGAAGCGGAACAGGGATTTCCATTCGGAAAGCGTTTCCTGGGACATGTTGGCCTCCTGATAGCACGAAATGAGACGAAAGACGCGAAAGACGCGAAAGGCACGAAAGGCGCGAAAGACGCGAAAGGCACGAAAAAACCTTCGTGTTCCTTCGTGTCCTTCGTGGTTTTAGATTCACGCCTGCCCGTCGGCCTCCTGGAGCAGGGCCAGGAGACGGTCCTCTTCGTTCTCCGGCGGGCCCGGGGACTCGTGGTGGCAGCAGATGAGGGCGACGGTGAGGAGAGAACACCCCGACCGGGCGGCCCACTCTGCCCCGATTTCGGCATGTCGCCGATAGAGCACGAACGGGCGTCTCCATCCCCGGGGCTCCCCCGCCCCCAGCCGGTCCAGCCAGCGGGGCGCCCATCGCTCCAGAAGCACCACCGCCACCCGCACCCAGAGAGGCGGAGGACCGGCCGCCTTGCCCACGTCGTGCAGGAGCGCGGCCACCAGCAGGTCCTGCGGCTGGGGCCCCTGCGCCACCAGTGCCTGATAGACTCTCAGCGCGTGGCGCCGGTCCGGCGCCGACATCCGGCAGAAAAGCGCCTGCTGGGCCGGAGAGAGCACCTGCGCGACAACATCCGCATCCCCCCGGACCAGCGGAGCCGTCAGTGCGGCGAAGAACTGGCGCACCCGATAGGCAACCTGCCCCATCACAGCCAGAACAGGAGCATCTGCAACGGGAGTTTCACCAGCCCGATCAGCGTACCGATGAGGTCCAGGCCCAGGTAGGGGAGCAGGAAGAGCAGTCCCAGCAGGACATAGGGGCTATAGGGACGGAAGGAGAGAAGAGCATCTCCCCACCGGGGGGGCAGAACTCCCACCAGCACCTTCTCCCCGTCCAGCGGGAAGAAGGGAAGCAGGTTGAAAAGGGCCAGGTTCAGGCTGACGTCCGCCACGAGAAACAACAGCGTTGCCAGATTCAGGCGCGTGAACACAACATCTGCCAGAGAAACCCACCCCAGCCGGAACGGCAGCGCGCAGAGCATCGCCACCACCAGGTTGGAAGCGGGCCCGGCGAAAGCAGAGATGGCCATCCCCGCCCGGGGCGACCTCCGCATCCGGTAGGGGTTGACCGGCACCGGTTTGGCCCAGCCGAAACCGGTCAGCAGGATCAGGATGGCCCCCAGGATGTCCAGGTGGGCCAGGGGGTTCAGGCTCAGCCGGCCCTCCCAGCGGGGGGTATCGTCCCCCAGTTCATGGGCCGACCAGGCGTGGGCCCACTCGTGGATGGGCATCCCCACCAGCAGGACAATCAGCCGCGCCAGAAACGTCACCGGTGATAATCCCAGCATCCGGCTCCTTTAGCCGCAGACAACGGACAGAGTCAACGGACCACCGCTCACCGATTACTGGGCCGCCCGGAGGATTTGCGTCACCAACTGGCTGCCCAGGATGGCCAGGCCGTCGGTGGGCATATAATGGGAGGCGGAGTCCTCAAAGAGGATGGACGCCCGCGGGGGGAAATCCTCGTCCCCCAGCCAGTAGACGGCCGCCAGGTGGATGCGCGGCAGGACCGCGAAGATATACCCCGCGTCCCCCAGGTCCAGCGGTTCCCCCTTCAGCCGCTCACCGGCCCGTCGGAACCCGTCCAGCCCCTGCTCTCCCAGTTCCCGAACCAGGCGGTCCTCGGCGTAGCCGCGGAACGCCTGCGCGTAGAACATCCCGTCGGGCAGGCTGCGGAAGGCAACCCACCGCCGGGACGGGGTGGTGCCGTCGGCCGTCACCAGGTAGGTGAGGATGAGGGCCTGGATGAAGGACGACGGCTCCTCCCCGGTGTCCGCCCGCCGGACGACGAAGCCCGGCGGGCAGACCCGGTAGTCCCTCCAGAAGAAAGACAGGCGCAACGCCCCCTCCGGCTCCAGGGTGGCACCGCTGCGCAGTTCCAGTTTGTAGAGCGGAACCGAGCGCAACTGCTCCCGCGCACTGGCGACGCGCGGGGCCAGTTTATCGTACCACTCCTGAAGTCCTGCCGGATGTCCTCCCGGTCTCAGCATCGGGGTCCAGCGGAAAGACCAGGTTACTGCGACCGCAACTGGCCAACCAGTTCCAGGAACTCCTCCCACTCCTCTTCAAAGAAGTGGACGGTGACGCTCCCGAACTCCAGGTGATACGTGATTTCGCCGTCCGGCTCCTCGGTCCGCCAGATGCTGTAGTTGTCGGTTTCAGCCAGAACTTCTATCTCTTCCATTTTGGTCTCCTTTCATCGGTTTTTCAAAGATGTACAGCGAGTGTTCCCGGTCGGGAGCCAGGCCCGCCGACCGGAGGGCCTCCAGAAGCGCCGGATCGGCGACGGAGAAAATCCGCACCCTCTGATAGCCCTGCTGATAGGCCAGGAGGCGGAGCCCCCAGGCCAGCGCTTTCAGCCCCTCCGGGGTGCCGTCCAGATACCCCACGGGCAGTTGCTCCTCTTCCGGGTCGGTCAGGACGATGGCCAGCGCGGCCAGTCGCCCGTCCAGGTCTATGCCCCAGACCTGGCCTGCGGCGATGTGGGCCGCCAGGCGGTCCTTCGTCAGGCGCCGCCACTGCCACCAGACCTCGTAGAGGCCCCCGGAGGCCCGCAGGATGGGGGAATCCCCGATCAGGTCCCAGGCCGCCTCCAGGTCCTCCGCCCCCAGAAGGCGCAGGGCCTGAGGGCCGGGGAGTGCGTCGGCGCGGCAGTGCCGGAACTCCGCCACCCGTCGGAACCCGTCCCGGAGGGCGTTGCGGTGGATGGGCCGGTTGTAGGAGGCGGTGGCGAAACGCACCACCCCCACTCCCAGACGCTCCGCCAACTGCAACTGGTGGGCCTGGAGAAGGCGGGAGACTCCCAGACGGCGATAGTGCGGGTGGACCCGCATCCCCTCCATCCACCACTCGTCATCGGCGATGTGGCTCAGTTTCGCCAGCGCCACCACCCGCCCGTCCAGTTCCACCACCGAGAACTCCCCCTCCGGGTCCGCCAGCCACGCTTCCCAGACCTGGGGGATGTAGTCCTCCCCGCCCCAAATCTGTGCGCAGAGGGCCTCCATATCGGCCCGGTCTTCGGGGCGGGCCGGGCGGATGCGCCAGCGGCGGGCCAGAACCCGGCGCCGGATACGGTCCCAGAGACGGCGGCCCAGCCACGGGCGAGGAAGGAGCCGCTCCGGGGCGGGCGGAAACGGTTCCTGGTCGGTGAGGCGGCGGTAGATGTATTCCCCCAGCACCCGCAGCGTCGCCACGGTGGGGGCGGCGATGAGCACGCCCAGGATGCCCGCCAGACTACCCCCCAGGATGACCGCCACCAGCACCACCAGCGGGTGGAGGTTCAGCCCCCGCCCCATAATCCGGGGGATCAGCAGATTGGCCTCCACCTGCTGGATGAGGATGTAAGTTCCTGCCACCAGGACGGCGAACCAGAAGTTGCTCAGCGGCAACCAGTACGACCCCTGGAACAGGGCAATCAGAATCGCCGGGATGGCCGCAATCGTCGGCCCGATATTCGGGATGAACTCCAGCACGCCTGCCAGCAGGCCCAGGGCAGGGGCGTTGGGCAGACCGATGGCGGTGTTCACGACGGTCGTGATCCCGGCGATAAACAGCCCCAGCAGGAGTTGCCCCCGCAGGAAAGCATTCCAGACTCGGGTAATCTCGTGGCGCAGCCGGATAAAGTCTTCCCGGAACGACACGGGAGCCAGGTTGTCCAGCCAGGCCACGATGCGGTCGGCGTCCCGGGTCAGGTAGAAGGACGAGAGCAGAATAAAAATGACCCAGAACAGGGTGGAGACGAAACCGACCACGAAGTTGACCGTCCCCGTCGCGACGGCCGTCAGGAACTGGCGGATACTCTGCTGGAACTCCCGATAGACGTCCCGCAGGTCAATCTGCCACTGCAGGAACTGGATGGGCTGGGCAAAAAAGCGGTCCAGTTGGGCCGCAATGCGGGCAAAGTCCAGATTCAGCGACGTGATCGCCCGCACGATCGGCGGCGTCGCAATCACCGGTGCGGTCACCGCCGCCGCGATGAGCACCAGAAAGACCAGAGCGGTGGCCCCGGTACGGGGGATGCGTGCCCGTTGCTCCAGGAAGTCCACCACCGGGTCCAGGATGAAGGCCAGCAGAAAGGCCAGGATCAGCGGCGGCAGGACGGCCCGGAAGCGGTAGAGGACTAGCGCCAGAAGGATGAAGACGAACGTCCCCACCAGGCGCTTCGTCCCCACATCCCAGCGTTGGACCCTCTCTGAATTCACACTCCTCCTGGGAAACAGGACAAAGAAGATGATTTTTCGTTGCGGCGGCTTTGCCGCCGCAACGAAAAAATTTTCTTTTCACCGCACCGGCCCGATTTCGCCCGGCGGCCAGTAGACAAAGACCGCATGCCCGATGATGTTCGCCAGTGGCACCGGGCCGAAGGAACGGGAATCGTTGGAATGCCCCCGGTTGTCGCCCAGCACGAAGACATGCCCCTCCGGGACGACGGTCGGCGGGTAATCGGGGCCCCCCTGCCGGACCGCCCAGGGTTCCGTCAGCGGCATGCCGTCCACCAGGACCTGCCCGCCCTGGACGGCGACCGTCTCCCCGGGCAGCGCGACCACCCGCTTGATGAGCATATCGTGTGCCCCGTCCAGGCGGAGCACCACCACATCCCCCCGATGGGGGCCGCCCGTCAGCCGGTAGGAGATTTTCTCCACAATCACCCGCTCGTTGTCGTGGAGGGTGGGCTCCATGCTCTGGCCGCGCACGACGGTCGCCTGGGCCAGAAATGCGTTGATGAAGAGGGCGATGAGAATGGCCGGGAGGACGGTTTCCACCAGTTCCCGCAGGGCTCCCAGCAAAAACCCGGTGAAGGATTTCCGCATCCCGGCATCGGGCGTGGGGGTGGGGATTTCGGCGTCGGACATCGGTTGCTCCTGCAGCGCGGCGGGGGGATGCACCCCCCCACGGCGCGCCCGCGGCACCCCGAAACATTAAAACCCCGCGGGGGGCGCCATGGCGCGCCACCCGGGCCCCAC
>JBBIKR010000126.1:0-10010 GCA_037445395.1 Thermoflexales bacterium | reverse complement strand
GCAGGGTGATGTTGGGATGCCGACCGGCATCCATCATCTTGGGGCCGAGAATTCAGGTACTGCAGTCCAGCGTGGGGAAGGTCTTATCCAGTTGGGCCATCCGCCCGCCGATGGAGGGTTCCCGTTCCACCAGATAGACCTGGTAGCCCGCGTCGGCGATGGAGAGGGCGGCCTGGATACCGGCGATGCCGCCGCCGACGACCAGCGCCGCCCTGGTCACCGGCTCCCGGCGGGGCTCCAGGGGGGCCTGGTGGGGCACCCGGAAGATGGCCGCGCGCACCAGTCGCTTCGCCTTCTCGGTGGCCAACTCCCGGTCGTCGGTGATCCAGGAGACGTGCTCCCGGATGTTGGCCATCTGGAAGAAGTAGGGGTTGAGTCCGGCGGCCTCCAGGGCCCGCTGGAAGGTTGTCTCGTGCATCCGGGGGGTACAGGAAGCCACCACAATCCGGTTCAGGCCCAGGTTGCGGATGTCCTCCTGAATCATCAACTGGCCCGGCTCGGAGCACATGTACTTGTAGACGCGGGCGACGACGACGCCGGGGAGTTTAGAGGCCATCTCCGCCACCGCGTTCGTATCCACCGTCGCCGAGATGTTGACACCGCACTCGCAGATGTAGACGCCGATTCGGGGTTGTTCCATAGCGATCACTCCTCTGCGGATCCACCGCAGAGACACAGAGAACGCAGAGGTTCTCTCTGCGTCCTCTGCGCCTCTGCGGTTAGACCTCTATCTGTACCGGTGTGACGTGCCGCCGGAGGCCGAGGGTCTCCTCCGGCAGGCCGAAAGCCAGCCCCATCAGTTGGGGCAGGTAGACAACCGGGATGCGCACCCGTCGCCCCAGGAGGCGGGAGACCCTGTCCTGATACGCATCCAGGTTCATATGGCACATCGGGCAGACCACGGCGATGCAATCCGCGCCCTCACAGGCCGCCAGTACGGCGCCCGCCATCGTCAGGCCGACCTCCGGTTTGGTCATCAGCAGCGACGTGCCGCAGCAGGACGCCTCACGGGGGTGGCGGTGGATTTTGACCCCCAGCGCCTCCAGCAACGGGAGCATGGAAGTGGGGCGCTGACCATTGTCAAAGGGACTGTAGGGGCGGACGGTCTGGCAGCCGTAGTACGGCGCGACGGTCAGCCCTTCCAGGGGCTTCTGAACCCGCGCCCGGACGGCATCGGGCCCGAAGTCGTTGGCCAGGATGTCCAGGATGTGGCGGGCCGTCACGGTTCCCCGATAGGTCAGGTTCTCCACCTCCAGGGCCTGGTTGACCCGGTCGTGGAGGGCGCGGTCGGCGGCGAGCGTCGCGGCGGTCCGGCGGAAGTTGGTGTAGCAGGCACTGCAGACGGTGAGCAGGTCCCGGCCGTCGGCCCGCTGCTCCGCCAGCGCCAGGTTGCGGGCCGGAAGGACCAGCCCCAGCAGGTCACTCATCACCGGGGCGACGCTGGCCCCGCAGCAGGTCCAGTCCTCCAGTTCCTGCACCTCCGCGCCCAGCGCCTGGAGGACCGCCAGCGTGGAGTCCCGGTACTCCTGCGCCGTCCCTTCCTGCGAACATCCGGGATAGAAGAGGTACCTCATCGCTTCTCCTCCAGTTCGGCGACCCGCTGAAAGAGCCGGTCCAGCCGACCCTTACCGCCCAGCCGGGGCAATTCCAGGCCGATCTTGCCCCGCGCCAGCATGGTCAGGCCCAGGCGGGCGAAGCCCAGCGCGGCCAGGGGGTTGGAGGCCAGAAAGTAGCGGGCCATAAACTCCACCTCCCGCATCCGCCCGTAGCGACGCATGACGCTGGCAAACGTCCGGTAGAAGGCGCCGCTGGCGGGCGAGGAGACGATGCCCCGCTCTATCGCCAGTTCTTTCAGACGGGTGATCGTCTCGGTGAGGGGAATCCCGCGCGGGCAGCGGATGTGGCACTGGTAGCAGAGGCTACAGAGCCAGATCGTCTTGCTGTGCAGGACCTCATCGGTCAGCCCCAACTGGACCATCCGCCACATCCGGCGAGGGGACAGGTCCATCGCGGGCGCAGCGGGACAGGAAGCCGTACAGGTCCCACATTGAATACAGGAGAGCATTTTCTCCCAGCGGCCGGGGGTCACCTGCTGGGCCAGGCTCCGGTCCGCGCGGGTGAGGTCCATGACTTCGGGGGCATCAGCCATAAATCGCCTCCCAGGGTTGGGATTCAATAAAGCAAAGCAGAGAAGTTCTACCACATAAACGAAACCCTGTCAAGAGAAATCCGGCCCGGCCTGCGCAGTCATTCGCCCACCGTGGGCCGGGAGGGGAAAGATATGTTGTGGGACGGCTTCGCCGTCCCACAACATATCTTTTCTTCCATATCCTCACTGGCTCGCCTGCGGCAGAAACCGGCGAACGGTGTGCAGAAGATGGTCCGGGTCTATCGGCTTGCTGATCCAGGCATCTATGGGAATGTGCAGGTTATCGGGCAACATCCCCGCATACTGACTGCTATCAATGCTGGAGACCATGACCACCGGAATCGCCCTCAGGGACGGGTCCGCTGCGATCTCCTGCGCGACGGCCACGCCTTCCAGCGGCGTCGCCATCATCACGTCCAGCATGACCAGGTCCGGCCGTTCAGCCCGCATCATCTGCAGCGCCTGCTGACCGTCCCGGGCTGTGCTGATCTGATAGCCCGCTTTGGAAAGAATCCGCCGCGTCAGGTCCACGAAGTCCGGGTCATCGTCCACAACCAGGATTTTCGGCGCAACCCCGGGCTTGACCTCCACTTTCTTCTTCGGCCGCAGGTAGATGAACCAGTAGGCCAGGCCCACAAAACCGGCGCCGCCGATAATGTTCCCGATGGTCACCGGCAGCAGGTTCTTCAGAAAGAAAGCCCCCCAGGTGAGCGAGGCAAAATCGGCCGGGGTCTTTCCGATGGCCTCCCAGAAGGCCGCAGGCGCCCAGGACTTGATGAAGAGGCCGATGGGGATGAGGTACATATTGGCGATGCTGTGTTCAAACCCGGCGGCGACAAAGGCGGTGATGGGGAAGATGATGGAGAGAATCTTGTCGGTGGTGGACCGGGCAGAAGCACAGAGCCACACCGCCAGGCAGACCAGCGCGTTGCACATAATGCCCAGGGCGATGGCCTGGAAGAACCCCAGGCTGCACTTCGCGTTGGCAATGGAGAGGGCGTTCAGTCCGATGGCGCCCGAGGCGAAGGTGTATTGCCCGGTAGAGAACATGACCACCGCGGTCAGGATGGAGCCGACAAAGTTGCCGGCGTAGACGATGGCCCAATTGCGCAGGAGCTGAGCCGTGGTCACCCGGCCGCTGGCATACGCCATCACGATGAGGTTGTTGCCGGTGAAGAGTTCTGCCCCGGCCACCACGACGGCAATCAGGCCGAGGCAGAAGACCAGGCCACCTGCCAGCCGGACGAATCCGTACGGTACACCGGCCGCGCTCAGACCGGTCGTCACCGTGGTCAGAAAGATGCCCCCGGTACCAATGAACGCGCCGGCCAGAATGGCCAGGCCCAACATCGTCCAGAAGTCCAGGTTCGCTTTGGTCACCCCCACCTCTTCCATACGGCTGGCCATCTTCGCCGGTGGGAAGGCATCAATCTGCAATTCGTTGCTCATCGGTATCCTCCTGATGCTGAGTAACGGGATTCATAACGAGCAGTTTGCACACACCTCCATTTTCTATTATATCGGGAGAGGACCGGGGCGGTTAGTGTTATCTGTCCCGAAATTGGGATGACGTTACGCAGGCCGCAGACGGGGCTTGTACAGCCGTGCATTATTGATGGGCAAAAGGGAATATAAAAATTGTGTGGAGCGGCTTCGCCGCTCCACACAATTTTATTAGGACTTACGCACTTGGAGATTGCTTCGGCACTTCGTGCCTCGCAATGACATCTTTCCGGGCTCGGAAGGGTCATTGCGAGCGGCGAAGCCGCGAAGCAATCTCACACCAATGCGCACCTGCGTAACTCTTATTTATATCTCCCGGATTGTAGAGAGTTAGAGGCGGCCCACCCAACCGTGCCGCCCGTGAGGGTCAATCCCTCTACCCCCGCAGGACGGCGGCGAAGTCGGCAGACGTCACGCCGGGGCTCTCCACGCCATGCTCGGCATAGAAGCGGGTGACGACGTTCTCCACATCCTCCACCCGCACGCCCACCAGCGCCCGCTCCAGGTCGGCCAGCCGGTCGGCGGGGTAGAAGAAGAAGTCGCCGGAGAGGGAGATGTCGGCAATGACCCCCTCCCGCACTTCCAGGATGGCGCGGATGAGGCCGCCGGGGGCCTTGTAGGCTTTCTGCCAGACCTGGACGCCGGAGCGGATGGTGACCTCGCGGCCGATCTGCGGTCGGCCCCGGCGATAGAGCCACTCATCGGTGAGCATCCGCGCGGCCAGACGGTCCGTCTCGGCCCGCCATTCGGCATCCACGGCCGTCTCCACCTCCAGCGGGCCCAGAATCTCCATAAACTTCTCCGCCAGCAGGTCCCAGAGTTCCTCGCGCGGCGGCGCGTATCCCAGTTCCCGCCGGATGGTGGAAAGATTGTCCTGCAGGGTCTTATAGACCTTGTCGCGGAACTTCTCGTCGGGCACCCGCAGCACCCGTACCATCGTCTCGTAGTCAAAGTCCACAATCAGGTTGCCGACGAAGACGATGTAGTCGCCGATCTCGGCCACGCCGTTGCCGGAAATCTTACGGCCGCCGGCAATGATGTCGTTGACGGGTTTGTACTCGGCGGGGATGCCCAGCGCCCGGTAGGCGGCAATGGGGGCCTGGAGGAACTTCCGGTAGAACGCCGCCTTGTCCTTCGGAACCAGCGGGTTGTCCTTGTGGATGACCAACTGGTAGAAAAGTTGTTCGCCGTCCAGATAGACGGCGCCGCCGCCGACCTCCCGCCGGAAGACCGGGATGCCGTGGGCACGGCAATAGTCCAGGTCTACCTCCTGCTCCACATCCTGGAAATAGCCGATGCAGACGTAGGGGGAGGCGGGGGAAAGGAGGTTCAGCCCTTCCCGCCCGATGCGGGGAAGGGCGTGGTAGAGGAGTTGGGAATCGGACCAGGGGACCGTTTCCAGTCGGTAGAGTTTCATGGTGACCTCCAGAGATGAGAAATGGGGCGCGGATGAACGCGGACTGTCAAATCAGGCGCGGGCTTGCTCTTCCCATCGCGATTCCCGATCGGTCTATGATTTCATACGTTCCCGCAGCGGGGGCAGTGCGCGGACCTGTTCGGTGAATTCCCGCACCGTCTGGGCGAAGAGTTCGCCCTCGGAGGAAGAGACCCACTTCACCAGAAAGCGCTCCGGCTCAATGCCGGTGAACTCCAGGAGCGCCCGGAGAACCGGCATCCGGCGGGCGGTGCGGTGATTGCCGGTGGCATAATGGCAATCGCCGATGTGACAGCCCAGAACCATCACGCCATCGGCGCCCTCCTTGAAGGCGCGAATGACCAGTTCGGGAGCGACCCGTCCGGAGCAGGGGACGCGGATGATTTTCAGGTTGGGGGGATACTTCAACCGGGCGGCGCCCGCCAGGTCCGCCCCGGCGTAACTGCACCAGTTGCAGAGGAAGCCGATGATCTTCGGCTCGTAGCCCGCCATACGGAACCTCCGGGTGAGACTTTCGTCCAGGGGACATTATGCTCCTGGTCCCACGCCACCCGATGATAGCCCAGAAAGCCCGGATTGTCAAGCAGGGAAATCCACGAAGGACACGAAGGGCGAATTTACTTCGTGAACTTCGTGCCCTTCGTGGATCAAATGACAGCCGCGCGGATTTGCCGATTTCCGGAAAAGTAGGATAATATACAGGTCATCTGACCACAGGGGCGCGTTATGGGCCAGGCAGTGGATATAGACCTCATCCTGAGCCAGGTGCGGGCGGCCCTCGCCGCCGGGGAGTGGGACCGGGCCGTTGCCCTGATAGAATCCCTCCGCCCGCCCGACCAGGCCGACCTCTTCGGCGAACTGCCACCGGAGGAGCAGGACGCCCTGCTGCCGCGCCTGGATGTGGAAGACTCGGCGGACATTCTGGAGGAACTGGAGGATAGCGAAGCCGCCGAACTGGCCTCGCGCCTGGATACGGAGGCCCTGGCCCGCATCCTAGACGAAATGGAGCCGGACGAGGCCGCCGACCTGCTGGGCGACATCCCCCCTGCTCAGGCCATCCAGGCCCTCTCCGCGATGGAAGAGGCCAACGAAGTGGAGCCCTTGCTGGCCCACCCCGACGAGACCGCTGGCGGCCTGATGATGCCCCCCACGGTCACCCTCCGCCAGGAGATGACCGCCGAAGAAGCCATCGCCTACCTGCGGGCCCTGGCCCCCGATTCCGAAACCGTCTACTATCTCTTCGTTGTGGACGAAGAGAACCGGCTGGTTGGCGTCGTCTCCCTGCGACAACTCATCGTGGCCCCACCCACGGCCCGCGTCCGGGAGATTATGGACCCCGAGGTCATCTACGTCCACGCCAGCGCCGACCAGGAAGAGGCCGTCCGCCTGATGTCCCGCTACGGCCTGCTGGCGCTGCCGGTCGTGGACGACGAGGACCGTCTCCTGGGCCTGATCACCCACGATGACCTGGTCGGTGTCCTGGAGGACGAAGCCACCGAGGACATCCACCGCCTGGGTGCATCCGAGCCGCTGGACGAACCGTACCTGGATACCCCCATCCCCAAGATGTTCCGCAAGCGCATCGGCTGGCTCCTTCTGCTGTTTGTAACGGAAACCTTCACCGGTAGCGTCCTGCGCTTCTTTGAACATGAACTGGCCGAAGCGATTGCGCTCACCTTCTTCGTCCCCCTGCTTATCGGCACGGGCGGGAACGCCGGAAGCCAGGTGGCCAGCGCCGTCATCCGCGCCCTGGCGCTGGGCGAACTGACCTTCCGCCACCTGCTGTTGGTCATCTGGCGGGAAATCCGCACCGCCCTCCTGCTGGGGTTGGCCATGGGCACCTTCGGGGTTTTTCGCGCGCTCACATGGCACTCTCCCTTCCCTCTCGCGATAACCGTCGGCGTCAGCCTGAGCGCCATTGTGGTCTGGGCCGCCATCATCGGTGCCAGTCTGCCCCTGATTGCCCACCGGCTACGAATTGACCCGGCCGTCGTCTCCGGCCCCGCCATGAGCACCCTGGTGGACGCCACCGGGCTGGTCATTTACTTCCTGATCGCCCGCGCGATTATGAGACTGTAGCAATGACCGACGATGAACTGACCGGCGACCCGTGGGTCCTGGTCGCCAGCGAAACCGATCTGCAGGCCATGCTACCGATCCTGCGGGCCCAACCCGCCATCGCCGTGGACACCGAATCCAACTCCCTCTACGTGTACCACGAACGGGTCTGCCTGATCCAGATTTCCGTCCCCGGCGCCGACTATATCGTGGACCCGCTGGTCGGGCTGGACCTCTCTCCGCTGGGCGAGGTGTTCGCCGACCCCGGCATCCAGAAGGTCTTCCACGCGGCGGAGCAGGACATCGCCGGCCTGAAGCGGGATTTCGGGTTCCAGTTCGCCAACCTGTTTGACACGATGCGGGCAGCGCGCATCTTGGGCTGGCCGCGCGCGGGGCTGGCCGACCTGCTGCGGGAGCACTTCGGCGTCCACACTGACAAGCGCTACCAGCGGTACAACTGGGGCCAGCGGCCGCTCAGCCCGGACGCGCTGCAATACGCCGCGCGGGATACCCGCTACCTGCTCCCCCTGCGGGACCGGCAGGTCCGGGAACTGGAGCGACGGGGCCGGATGCGGCAGGCGGCCGATTCCTTCGCCCGGCTGGCCCAGACCCCACCCGCTGGCCCGCACTACGGCCCGGATGCGTTCTGGCGGGTGCGGGCCGTCCACTCACTGAACGACCGGGAGCGGGCCGTCCTCTGGCAACTCTACCTCTGGCGGGACCGCCTGGCCCGGGAACGGGACCGTCCCCCGTTCCGGGTGATGGCCGACGAAGTCCTGGTCCGGCTGGCCCAGGCCCGCCCCCGCACCCTGAACGAACTGGCCGCCCTGGGGCGATTTCCGGTCTACTGGCTCCGTCGCCACGGACCGGAGATTCTGGACGCCGTCGCCCGGGGGGAGAACGGGCCGGTGCCGACCCCACCCTGCCCCTCCTACCCGGCCGACGCCCGGGTGCGGTACCAGGCCCTGCGGGAGTGGCGCCGTCGGGTGGCCGCGGAGCGGGGAGTGGACCCCGACGTCATCCTGCCCAACGCCGTCCTTCAGACCCTGGCCGAGCGCAACCCCCGGAACCCGCGCGACCTGGAAGAGATAGACGGATTGGGGCCGTGGGCGCGGGAAACCTGGGGGCCGGAGATTCTGCAGGCCCTGCGAAACTGCTCCGGAGACCCTCCGTGACGCTTCCTGCAAGGAGGTGACCTATGCCCATCGCAAATCTTTGGAGAGAACTGCCCCCGGGGCCGGACGTCCCCCGGGTCATCTACGTCGTGGTGGAAATCCCCAAGCGCTCCCGCAACAAATACGAGTACGACGAACAGGGCGGCTTCATTAAACTGGACCGGGTGCTCTATTCGTCCCTTCACTATCCCGGCGACTACGGCTTCATCCCCCGCACCCTCCACGAGGACGGCGACCCGCTGGACGTGCTGGTGATGACCAACGAGCCGACCTTCTCCGGCTGCGTCATTGAAGCCCGGCCGCTGGGCATCTTCCACCTGCTGGATCGGGGCCGGATAGACGACAAAATCCTGGCCGTCCCCCATACCGACCCCCTGTTCAGCGATTACCGCTCTCTGGATGACGTCCCCTCTCACTTCCTGGAAGAAGTGAGCCATTTCTTCAGCGTCTACAAAGACCTGGAACAGGCGGAGGTCAAGGCGCTGGGCTGGGAAGGGCTGGACCGGGCCTATCAGGAGATAGAACGGGCCATCCAGATGTACGTGGAGATGCTGAGGTCCCGGAGGTAGACCACCGATGACCGGGTGGTTGTCCGGCACGGGGCGCCAGCGGAGTGCCGTCTTCGGCGCTACTCCGCTTCGCTCCGTAGCGCACTACAAACGTCCTTGCGTCGGCACGGAGCGCAGCGGAGTGCCGTTTTCGGCCTCCCGGACGCCACCGCGCTTCGCCCTGGCGCGAGCGCCCTCAGTGCCCGGCGCTTCGTGGCTCACCACAAGCATTTCATAGCCAGGCTCTCAGACGAAAGGCCGTGATCGGCCGTCATTGGTCGCAGTCGGTGGTCTGCACAACGTCACCCCAACTGGGGGACAGATAACACTAACCACCCTGGTTTCCCCCCGGTATACTGGAAGACTGTAGGGAGAGGGAAACCGTGGGACAGATTCGTGTGCTGATCATTGACGACCACGATGCCGTTCGCCAGGCCCTGGAGGCCCGTCTGCGCTCCACCGGTGGGGTGGAAATTGTCGGCTGCACCAGATGCTGGCAGGAGGGGGTCCTTCTGGCGGTGGAGAAGGCCCCGGATGTGGTCATCCTGGAAACCAAACGCTCCGACGGGCAGGGCATCGCCGCCCTGCGTCGGCTGAAGGCCGAATGTCCCGGCGTCCAGGCGGTGGTCCTCACCTCCTACCCCGACCCGGAGGAGCGGCGACAGGCGCTCCAGGCCGGGGCCTCCCGTTACCTGCTGAAAGAGATTGACTCCTCCCAACTGGTGCGGGAAATCCACTCCCTCCTGCGCCCCCGGGCCGCGATATAGCCCCCCGTCATTCCCCGAAAGCCGCGCACGGTTCCACTGGCATCGGTAATCAAAAGCCGCCCGAACCGAACGGTTCGGGCGGCGATGCCGAAGGTGGGAGTTGAACCCACACGGCCGTACGGCCACTGCGCCCTGAACGCAGCGCGTCTGCCAGTTCCGCCACTTCGGCGCATGCACCGATATTTTACCGCAAGCGCCGATTTTGTCAAGTACCTGCGGGCCTGGCAGGGCTTTTCAAAGAATTTACCCTTCGCCTGCTCTGCAACCCCTCACCCCACCCCCTGCCCCCCAGGTTCATCTAAACCTCTGAATCATTCGTGCCCCTCTCCCACCCGCCTTCGGCGGTGGGCGAGGGGAGGGGGAAGATAGGGGGAT
>JBBIKR010000125.1:0-10045 GCA_037445395.1 Thermoflexales bacterium | reverse complement strand
CCCCCTCTTCCCTGGCCGCAGGCCAAGGGGAGAGGGGGGATAAAGAGGGGTGAGGGGGGGGAGAAAGGAACCGCCCCTTTGCACAAAGTCTGAACATGGGCCAAGCAATTGGCCGCGCCAGCGGAAGCCAACGCGCTTGACAACTCGCCACTTTGCGATACAATAAAAAGCAATCTTGCCGGGGGAGGCCTCCCGAGTCCACTCCACTCCCCTTTGCAAGAAATCCACGCCGGAGGAGGTGAGAGCGAGGAGAAGAACATATCCCTTGCCCAACCGTCTCTATATCCACCATCATTTTATCCCCAATCATCCACGAAGAGAAAAAAGGAGGAGAGAGATGGCTAAGCGTTCGTTCGCGATTCTCGCTGTAGTGGTGGTGCTGGCCACCATGGTGGCGGCCTGCAAGCCTGCCCCCAAGGCCCTCAAAGTCGCTATCCTGGCCCCTCTGAGCGGCGATGTCGCCACCTTCGGTCAGTCCACCCGCGATGGTGCCCTGCTGGCCATTGAGGAATGGAACGCCAAGGGCGGCGTCCTGGGGCGCCAGATTGAGGCCGTCGTGGAGGATAGCCAGTGCGAGGCCGAGCCGGCGGCCAGCGCGGCCAACAAGGTCATCAGCCAGGACCAGGTGAAGTTCATCATCGGCGAGGTCTGCTCCAAGGCCTCCATCCCCGTCTCTGAAATTGCCACGGCCAATAAGGTCGTCCAGATCAGCCCCACCTCCACCAACCCCAAGGTGACGGTTGATGAAGCGGGTAACGCCAAGCCGACGGTCTTCCGCGCCTGCTTCATTGACCCCTTCCAGGGGACCGTGGGGGCTAAGTTTGCCCTGGAGGAACTGGGCGCCAAGACGGCGGCCGTCCTTCTGGACCAGGGCAATGACTACGTGCGCGGTCTGGCGGAGTTCTTCCGGGATGCCTTTGAGGCTGGCGGCGGCAAAGTGGTGGTGTGGGAAACCTACACCGCGGGCGACACGGACTTCACCGCCATCCTGACCAAGGTCAAGGACGCCAACCCGGATGTCCTCTACTTGCCGGACTACTACTCCACGGTCAACGTCATTGCGGCGCAGGCGAACCAGATGGGCATTAAGGCGGTCAAACTGGGCGGCGATGGCTGGGACTCCCCGCAACTGGACAAGGCCGCAACGGCGGGCGGCTTCTTCACCAACCACTATGCCCCTGAGGACCCCCGGCCGGTAGTCCAGGAGCTCGTGAAGAAGTACCAGGCCAAATACGGCTCCGTGCCGGACGCCCTGGCCGCCCTGGCCTACGATGCGGCGAACATCCTCTTTATGGCCATCCAGCAGGCCGGAACGGACGACCCGCTGAAGGTCGCCCAGGCGATGGAGAAGGGGACCTTCTCGGTGGTCTCCGGGGACATCACCTTTGACGCGCAGCACAACCCCAAGAAGTGCGCCGTCCTCATGGAAGTCCATCCGGACAAGGTCTCCTACCGGACCACCGTCTGTCCGTAGCGGCCGGATACGGCGGTTTGCTGGCCGGGGGGCCGCACGGCCCCCCGGCCAATCTGTATGTAAAAGACAGGGGATTTCCGTTTTGCGGCAGAGACTAAGCCCCTGCCGCAAAACGGAAATCCATCACCTTTCCAGCGGAGGGGGTACGATGAGTATCGCCATAGAAGCCCGGCGGATGGAACAGCGGATGCTCCGGCGGCGCAACGGCATGGTCCTGAACCGGATCAGCCAGGCCGTGTTCGCCCTGGCAGGGGTTCTGGTGCTCTACGTCGTGGGCCGCGCCGCGGCCGCGAATCTCGGCGTCTTCTTCCAGCAAATCCTGAACGGCCTTCAGTTGGGCTTCATCTACGCCCTGATCGCCCTGGGCTATACGATGGTCTACGGCATCGTGAAACTCATCAACTTCGCCCACGGCGATGTTTTCATGGTGGGCGCCTTCGTCAGTTTCTACACCATCTCCCTTCTGGACCTGCACCGATGGCCCCTGAAGGTCTGGCCGGGGATGAACCCAACGGCGGCGATGGTGATCGGAACCATCACCGTGATTCTGGGCTCTATGCTGACCTGCTCGCTGCTGGCGGTGACGATGGAACGGTTCGCCTATCGCCCCCTGCGGGCCATGCCCCGCATCGCGGCCCTCATCACGGCCATCGGCGTTTCCTTCTTCCTGGAATACTTCGGCGGGTTGCCCTTCGTCTTTACCAACAACTACATCACATACCCCCGTCCCTTTGAGGTCTTCGTTCTGAACGCCGACATGGTTCCTCCCGTCTGGCTGGGCATCCTGTGGGGGATATGTGCCATTGCAGCGATCGCGTATGGGGTTCTGAAGGTGATGGGGAACCGGGGGAACGCCCGGGCCCAGGCATGGCAGCGCAACCCGCTATTGCAGTTCGGCATGCTCTTCGGCGGGTTTCTGGGAGTGGCGCTCACCATCGTCTGGCTGACACCTCAGTTGGCCCGCACTCACTTTGAACTGACTGCCTCCAACGCAATGCTCATTATCATGGGCATCTCGGTTGTCCTGCTGGTGATTCTCCAGTACATTGTCCGGTACACCCGTATCGGCAAGGCAATGCGGGCCTCTGCCTATGATAAGCCCACCTCCCGGCTGATGGGAATTGATGTGGACATGGTCATTGCGATGACCTTCGCCCTGGCCGGCGGTCTGGCAGGAGCGGGCGGTGTCCTCTATGCTACAGCCTACAACCGGATCCACCACCTCATGGGCATCATCCCCGGCCTGAAGGCCTTCGTCTCCGCCGTCATCGGGGGCATCGGCAGCATTCCCGGCGCCTTCGTGGGCGCCCTGATTATGGGACTGGTGGAAGTCCTCAGCGCCGGGTTCATCTCCTCGCCGATGCGAGACGCCGTCGCATTCTCGCTGCTCATCATCGTCCTGCTGATCCGGCCACAGGGCATCTTTGGCGAAGCACCCGGCGAGAAGGTGTAACAGACGAGGTCACCCTGAGGAGGCAAAATGCGGCAACTCCTGCGGAATACCAACTTCACTTTCATCCTGGGGGCCATGGTGGTCTTTATCGTGGTCCAGGCCCTGATCAGCCTGGGCGTTCTGAATGCCTACTGGCAGGGCATCATCTTCTGGGGTGCGGCCATCACAATGGTCAGCCTGGGGCTCAACCTCATCTACGGCTTCAACGGTCAGTTCTCCCTGGGACAGTTCGGATTCTACGCCATCGGGGCCTATGCCTCTGCTGACATCACCTATCGCTGGGTGCGGAATGATCCCTCGGCATTGGTCGTCGTCATTTTCGGCTCTATCCTGGCACTGGCCTTTATGTTTGGGGTCAGCCTGCTCCTCCGGCGGTTCTACGGCGTCGCCACGCTGACCAAGTTCCTCTTCAATTTCCTGGCCGCCGTCCTGGGCTTCTTCCTGGCGGTGCGGTTCCTCAGTCCGGCCCTCGGCCAGCCGATCTACCAGGCCCTGAACGGGCTTCCCACCGGAGTCAGCCAGCAAATCATCTTCTTCCTGGCTCTGGTCGGGGGCGCCACGCTGGCCGGCATCATCAGTTACCTCTTCGGTATCCCGGTGCTGGAACTGGGTTCGGACTACTTCGGAATTGCCACTCTGGGGTTCACCATTATCATCAAAGTCCTCCTGGACAACACCGATACCATCCTTCCCTTCTCGGAGATGAAAGGAGCCCGGGGGATGGTTGGCATCCCGAAGTGGACGACATGGCCGTGGGTGTTCTTCACCTTTATGGCGGTAGTGCTGGTGATGCGGAATCTCCTCCACTCCTCCACCGGGCGGGCCATTCTCTCCGTACGGGAGGACGAGCGGGCGGCGGAACTGGTGGGCATAGACACGGCCTCCAGTAAAATCCTGGCCTTTGTGATCGGGAGCGTCTTCGCTGGTCTGGCGGGAGGTATCCGGGCCCACGACCTGGCCTTTCTCCACCCCACCACGTTCGGCTTCCTGCCGTCCTTCAATCCGCTGATCATCATCGTCTTCGGTGGTCTGGGGAGCATGACCGGTACCATCATCACCGGCTTTTTCTGGATTTTCCTCCTGGAAGGCCTGCTGCGGCTCTACCTGCCGGAGGGTTTTGAGACCTGGCGGTTTGTCATCTATCCAGTGGTTCTGCTCCTCATGATGCTCCTGCGCCCTCAGGGGCTGATGGGGCGGTACGAGATCGCCTTCCTGCGCCGTCCCCTGCCCCCGCCGCGGGTGAAGAAAGCCCCACCGGCCCAGGAAGCAACTCCCAAAGCCGGGGAGGTGGCAGCATGAAGGGACGACCGGAAAACCTCAGCCCGGAAGTAGAAGCCCGGCCCGTCATTCTGGAGATTGATGGGCTGACCCACTACTTTGACAGTCTGCGGGCAGTCCACGACTTCTCGGTCACCATCAGGGAGGGGGAACTGGTGGGGCTGATCGGCCCCAACGGCGCCGGGAAGACCACCGTCTTCAACCTGATTACCGGTGTCTACCGACCGACGGCGGGGAGCATCCGCTACGAAGGGGTCCAACTGGTCGGTCTCCCTTCCCATGAGATTATCCAGATGGGCATCGCCCGTACCTTCCAGAACATCCGCCTCTTTGCCAACCTGACCGTCCTGGATAACGTGCTCATCGCCTACCATCCCCACTCCGGCTACAGGCTGACGGACTCCATCTTCCGCTCCCGTCGGTTCCGGGAGCGGGAAAAGGCGATGATTGAGCGTAGCCAGGAATTCCTGGAGATTTTCGGGCTGGAGGACCGCCAGAACGACATCGCCGGGAGCCTGCCCTACGGCCTCCAGCGACGTCTGGAGATCGCCCGCGCCCTGGCGACCCAACCCCGACTCCTGCTCCTGGACGAACCGGCGGCGGGGATGAACCCGCAGGAGATTGACCAGTTGATGGAACTGATCCACTTCATCCGGGACCGCTTCCAGTTGACCATCTTCCTGGTGGAGCACCGGATGCGGTTGGTGATGAACATCTGCGAGTGGATCACGGTGATGGACTTCGGCGAAATCATCGCGCGGGGCAAGCCGGAGGAGGTCCGGGGCGATCCGAAGGTGATTGAGGCGTACCTGGGCCGCCAGGCGATTCGGTGAGGAGGACGCGATGGCGCTTTTGAGCGTGGAAAACCTGCACGTTTCATACGGAGCGATTCGGGCCCTGCACGGCATCTCGTTCCATGTGGAGAAAGGGGAGATCGTCACCCTGATCGGCGCCAACGGAGCCGGGAAGTCCACCACCCTGCGCACCATCTCCGGACTTCTGCTGGCCGACCGGGGGAAAATCGTCTACGACGGGACGGACATCACCAACATAGGCGCCGACCGGATTGTCCGGATGGGCATCGTCCAGGTGCCGGAAGGGCGCAAGATTTTCGCCCCGCTGACGGTGCGGGAGAATCTGGAGATGGGAGCCTTCACCCGGCGGGATAAGCGGGAAATTGAGGAAAGCATGGAATTTGTCTTCAGCATTTTCCCCCGCCTGCGGGAACGGGCGGAGCAGATGGGCGGTACCCTCTCCGGTGGGGAGCAACAGATGCTGGCGGTGGCCCGCGCGCTGATGGCAAAGCCTCGCCTGCTGCTGATGGACGAGCCCTCTATGGGCCTGGCCCCAATCCTGGTGGAGGAGATTTTCAACATCATCCAGCGCATCAACCAGGAGGGGGTGACCATCCTGCTGGTGGAGCAGAACGCCCACATGGCCCTCTCGGTGGCCCATCGGGGATACGTGCTGGAGACGGGCGTCATCCAGATGGAAGGGACGGCGGCGGAACTGCGGGATAACCCGCGCGTCCGGGAGGCCTACCTGGGCGGCGATTAGAATTTGACAATCTCCCCAAACCGGCTTATAATAACAGCGACAACCTGAAATCCGCAACGCGTGGACCGGGACGAGTACTGGCCTGCGAAGGCTTCAGAGAGGGAGGGCCGAAGGCTGAGAGCCCTCCCGCCGGACGGCCGGGAAAACCCCCCGGGAGCGGGCCCCGGAAATGGCCTTGAGCCAGAGTATGGGGCTCCGGGCAGGCCCGTTACAGCCTCAGAGGGCGGTCGGCGGGAATACCGCTGGCCGAACCTGGGTGGAACCACGTGGGAAAAGAACCCCCGCGCCCCAGGGCGTGGGGGTTTTTCTTTAGCCCTTGTATCCTTGTATCCTTTTACCCTTGTATCCTTCCTCAAGGAGGCAAAAATGTCCGAACACGCGCAAAACGACCACCTGCTGCGGCTCCGCCATTCGGCGTCGCACGTCATGGCCCAGGCCGTCCTGGAGAAGTTCCCGGAGGCCAAACTGGCCATCGGTCCGGCCATTGAGACCGGCTTCTACTACGACTTTGACCTCCCCCGCCCCCTCACCCCGGAGGACCTGGCGGAGATTGAGGCCCGGATGCGGGAAATCATCGCCGAGGGGTACGACTTCGTCTACCAGGAAATCAGCGAGGAGGAGGCCCGCCGCCTCTTCGCCGACCAGCCCTACAAACTGGAATTGATAGAAGGCATCCTGGCGGGCGGCGTGGACGAAGACGGGAACCCCACTGAAGAGCGGCCCGTCCTCTCCATCTACCGCCATGGCCCCTTCGTGGACCTCTGCCGGGGCCCGCACGTCGCCAACACCCGCGAGATCAACCCGGACGCGGTCAAACTGCTCAGCGTGGCCGGGGCGTACTGGCGGGGGGATGAGCGGCGCCCAATGCTGCAACGCATCTACGGCACCGCCTGGGAGACGCCGGAGGACCTCCAGGCCTACCTGGCCTGGCGGGAGGAGGTGGAACGGCGCGACCACCGGCGGCTCATCAAGGAACTGGACCTCATCAGTTTCCACGAAGAGGGCGGCGCCGGCCTGGCCTACTGGCACCCCAAAGGAGGCCGCATCCGCCAGATCATAGAGGACCACTGGCGCGCCCGCCACCGGGAGGGCGGCTACGAAATCGTCTACACCCCCCATATCGGCCGCGCCCAACTCTGGGAGCGCTCCGGGCACCTCCAGTTCTACAAGGAGAACATGTACGCTCCCATAGAAATTGAGGGCGTCCAGTACTACCTGAAGCCGATGAACTGCCCCTTCCACATCCTCATCTACAAGAGCCGGACCCGTTCCTACCGCGACCTCCCCCTGCGCTGGGCGGAACTGGGGACGGTCTACCGCTTTGAGCGGAGCGGTGTCCTCCATGGCCTCCTGCGGGTGCGGGGGTTCACCCAGGACGACGCCCACATCTTCTGCACGCCGGAGCAGATAGAGGACGAAATCCTGGGGGTGCTGGACTTCAGCCTGAGCCTCCTGCGGGACTTCGGCTTTGAGGAGTACCAGATAGAGTTGAGCGTGCGGGACCCCCGGACGCCGGAGAAGTACGCCGGGAGCAACGAGATGTGGGAACAGGCGGAAGCGTCGCTGGTCAAAGCGCTGGAGGCCCGAAATCTCCCCTACAACCGCATGGAGGGAGAAGCCGTCTTCTACGGCCCCAAGATAGACATCAAAATCAAGGACGCACTGGGCCGGGCCTGGCAGTGCACCACCATCCAGTTTGACTTCAACGTGCCGGAGCGGTTTGACCTGACCTTCCGGGACCGGGACGGGCAGGAGCGGCGGCCGTACATGGTCCACCGGGCGCTTCTGGGGAGCCTGGAGCGGTTCTTCGGCGTCCTGGTGGAGCACTACGGGGGCGCGTTCCCGGTCTGGCTGGCGCCGGTGCAGGCGGTGGTCATCCCCATCGCGGACCGGCATGGGGACTACGCCCGGGAGGTGGCGCGGCGACTTCAGGCGGCCGGCCTGCGGGTGGAGGTCAACGACTCCCCCGAACGCATGCAGGCCAAAATCCGCGATGCCCAACTGGAGAAAATCCCCTACATGCTGGTCGTGGGCGACCGGGAGATGCAGAACGGGGAGGTCAACCTGCGCCGCCGGGATGGGGAAGTGCCCGGCGCGATGTCGGTGGACGCGTTCATCGCGATGGCCCTGGACGCCATCCGGGAACGACGGCTATTGTAGGGCAACCGCAAGGGTTGCCCCTACAATTCCACCATCGCGCAGCCCGCAGGGGGCCATTCCGCCTCCAGGCGGCCCTCCTCCAGCGGCCACGACGCGCCGCTCAGCAGGTCGGTGACTGCGGAGCGGGCCGTCGGCAAACGGAGGGAAAACCGTCGCGCCGCGCCGATGTCCAGATTGACGACCAGCGCCAGCCCCCCATCCTCCCGCCGCCGGACGACGGCCCAGACCAGCGGGTCGGTGCTCTCCAGCAGGATGAAGGTGGCGGGGTCGGGGTCGGCAATCAGGTCGGCATAGCGGGCGCGCGTGTCCAGCGTGCGGGCAATCCAGTCCATCAGATTGGGCTCGTTCTCCCACCCGTAGGCCACAGCGCTGAAGAGGGCCAGCCGCTCGGGAGGATAAGCGGGCAGTTCCTCGCGCGTGAAATCCAGCCCGGTGTTGACGGGGACCATCTCCGCCAGTTCCAGGCCGGAATGGCAGAAGGGAATGGCCGGGAGGACACCCCCCAGGGCCCAGGCCATCCGGGCGGCGGCCAGGCCGCCGGGCCGGGCGGCGGCGCGGGGGGTGTTGTGGCTCTCCGGCCCGGCGAAGAACGGCAACGGCAGGCCCGTCCGGGCCAGCGGGCGCAGGAGACCGTCCAACAGGTGTTCCGGCCGCCAGACCGCCCACCAGTAGTTGCCGATCACCGCGTTGTACCCCTCTTCCACCAGCCCGTGGTCGTAGGAGAAGGTCTCGTCCCAGAAGGCGAACTCGGGATGGACGGCGCGGGCGGCCTCCACAATGCGCCGCTTCAGGTCGGGCGGGAGCGCGTGCCCCATATCTATCATCGCCCCGTCTATACCGAACTCCCGGACGTAGTACGGGAGAATCTCCACAATCCGCTGCCAGAGAGGTTCCACCGCGTTCTCTGGTCGGGCCAGCCGGGCATCGTACATCCGGACCGTGTTGTAGGCAATGTAGTTGAAGTCCGGATGGTCGTAGAGGCGCAGGTAGGTGACGTCGGTCCAGGGCGGCTGGGGGTCATCCGGGGGCCAGTCGGCGAAGGCGCCGGGGATGCGGACGCGCGTCCCATCGGGCAGGACGCCGATCCAGCGGACGCCCTCTCTGTGGACGGACCCCGGCGGCGGGGGCGGGGTGAACATCTGCCGGTAGACGGGATGGGGCGGGATGAGGTCGGTCCGTTCCCCCCGGGCCACCCGTTCCTTGATGACGGCCAGTTCCTCCGGGGTGAAGACCGGCGCGCCGTAGGCGTCCTCCCGCAGATCATCCGGCGCGCGGTCGGGGACGTCGGCCCGAATCCAGTAGAACCACTCCGGGTGCTCGGCGGCCCAGTCGGCATCCAGCGACGCTGTCCGCAGGGCAAACTCCACCACTACCCGCATCCCCAGGTGGTGGGCGGCCTGGACGAAGGCGGCAAACTCCTCCTCCGGCTCCAACCCCAAAGCGGGCTCCGCCAGCCGGCCGTCCAGCCGGTAGGGGTTGCGGATGGCGTAGACGGAGCCCAGATTCCCCTTGTGCCCGTCCACCCCGACGGCAGTCACCGGCAGGAGATGGACGGTGTTGAAACCCATAGATCGCAGCACGGGGAGGAGGGCAATGGATTTCAGGAACGTCCCCGTCTCCTGCCAGCCATCGCCGATGGGCTCCAGGGAGAGACGGCCGTCGCCGTCGTGGTCAAAGGCGGTGGTCGCCCGCACCAGGATGTTGTAGGTGATGGCCTGCCGGGACCAGGTCCCGCCGGGTCCCCGCAGGGGTGGCACTGGCGGCTGATGCAGGATTTCCTCCACCCGTTCCAGATAGAACCGGTAGGGGTTGACGGTCCGGCGGGTCGGCGGACCGGCGGGGTCCGCCCAGAGGCCGGGGACGGCATAGGGAAAGTCGTCCCCTTTGCCCAGGGCCACGGCCTGGGCAAGGCGGTCGCGAAGAAGGAGCAGGGATTGCATGGGCGATATTCCTTTCCAGAGGTAGGCAGTTACTCCAGGAGTCACATTTCAGCCTCACCCCACCCCCCGGCTTCGCCGACCCCCTCCCCTCTCCTGGCCGGCGGCCAGGAGAGGGGGGGGGGGGCCCCCGCCGGCCGCGGCGGAGGGGGGGGGAGCGCGTGAGCGGATACGACACGGAGGATT
>JBBIKR010000124.1:0-10395 GCA_037445395.1 Thermoflexales bacterium | reverse complement strand
GCCGCCCGCCGCAAAACCCCTCTTTCCACCCCCTCCCCTCGCCCGCCGCCGAAGGCGAGCGGGAGAGGGGAGGGGGCAGGGGGTGGGGTGAGGGCCCCGGGCAGGAATTTCATGCCCGTAAGTTGAACCGGCAGTTGGGCCGGCCCGACCTGGCCTTCGCAGACCTGTCGGGGCGGACTTAACTCACACCAGGCGTTTCAGCGTCGGGCGAAAGGGCGAAAGAACCCCGCATCGGGGCTGCCCGACGATTTTGGGACACACCCGTGGAGAGCGCCGCGCCCTTAGTATTTCTGGAAAGAAAGATATGTTGTGGGGCGGCGAAGCCGCCCACAACATATCTTTAACTTTTCCGCCCGCCGGGCGAATGACTGCGCAAGCCCCCAGGCCTGCGCAGTAAATCGCTTTTGGGGAGCACTGCGCTCATAGATTCCGGAAAGAAAAGACACGTTGTGAGGCGGCTTTGCCGCCTCACAACGTGTCTTTTCTTTGAGGGATAGTACCATCTTCCTATTGACGCTGGCCCGATCTGTGGTATGATGAAAGCGAACTTAAAAATATCCTAACACAAGAAAGGAGGTGAACGCCATGTTGTACATGCCTCGGGAGGAAGGTCAGGGCCTGGTGGAGTATGCGCTGATCCTCGTTCTGGTGGCCATTGTGGTCATTGTCATCCTTACTCTGCTGGGCACCCAGGTCAGCACCGTCTTCTCCCAGATCGTCTCTGGCCTTGGCGGCCAATAGACCATACCAGCCCACTACCAGAACGGCACAGGACCCCGCTACGGCGGGGTTCTGCGCTTTATTAGGGATGTGCCAGGCGCTTCTCAGGAAGAGCCCTGGCACATTCTCATTTTGGGGCCTCCGACAAGTGATGGTATAATAGAACCATCAACGGAGGTCCCGATGCGAAGACGCTGGATTCTGGCATTGGTCGCGCTGCTTCTGGGGACGCCCGGCTGTGGGAGCGTCATCACGCCTCCCGTTACAGAGACGGTCCCACCACCATCTCCTTCTCCTGCATCCGGGTTCATTCTCCCACCCTCACCCACGCCCGGCGCGGGTGGGGGACTCCTGGAACCGCCAGCCACCCCCACCATTACCCCGACGCCCGTCATCTACGTCGTCCGGGAAGGGGACACCCTCTCCGGCATCGCCGCCATCTACGGGGTCAGCGTGGAGGCGCTCCAGCGGGTCAACGGCATTGAAAATCCCCTGTTCCTCCGGCCCGGTCAGACGCTTATCATCCCCACCGGCCGCGAGGAGGCAATGGCCCCCACCGAACTCCTGCCCACCCCTACCCCGATGCCCTTCGGCATCCGGGGGGTGGGCTTCTACGAGACACCCGTCGGGAGCCTCCACTGCCTGGGAGAAGTGGTCAACACCACCGCCGACACGCTGACCAACGTCCAGGTCCGGGTGACGCTCTTTGACGCCTCCGGCAACGCGCTGATCGGGGGAAACGTTTTTGCGGCGGCGGACATCCTGCCTCCGAACACCCGGGCCCCCTTCTCCCTCCTCTTCACCGCCCCGCCGCCGAACTTTGTCAGCCATCAGGTGGTGGCCCTGCGCGGCGAGGTAGCGGGCGAACTGGCGGCACGCTACGTGCCGGTAACCGTGGAGGAGGTCGTCGGGGCTCCCTACGGCCCTCAGTTTGAAGTCTCCGGGGCGGTACGGAACACCGACCCGGAGCGGACTGCCGCTACCGTCGTCGTGGTCGCCACCGCCTACGACGAGGCCGGGCTGGTCACCGGCTTCCGCCAGCAGACGGTGGACGTGGGGGACGGGCTGGCCCCCGGCGCCACCGCTCCCTTCCGCATGCACTTCACCGTCTACAAGGGCGTGCCCGCCGACTTCACCGTCATCGCCTACGGGAAGACACGGTAGGGGCAGGCCTTGCGCCTGCCCTGTGGGGCAACCGCCAGGGTGGGCAACCGCAAGGGTTGCCCCTACAACAAACCACGACCATCGTAGGGGCAGGGCTCGCCCCTGCCCAGGGCTTGCCCCTGCCCCATTGGGCGACCGCACAGACCTTCGCCTGGAGGTTCCGATAATGTATCCTGTATTGAGAGCCCTGGTTCGCTGTCTCTTCCCCCTGCTGGTCCGGGCGCGGGTGACGGGGCAGGAGAACTTCCCGCCCAACGGCCCCTACATCCTGGCGACCAACCACCTCTCCGTCTTTGACCTCCCCCTCTTGCTGATGGTCTGCCCCCATACGGTGCGCGCGTTCGCCGCCTCCAAACATCGCCGCAACCCCTTCTACTTCCTCGTCCTGAGCGCGGCGGGCTCCATCTGGGTCCGGCGAGGCGAGATAGACCGGGAGGCCCTGCGCGGCGCGTTTGAGGTCCTGAAGCGGGGAGAGGTCCTGGGCATCGCCCCCGAAGGAACCCGCGCCCGCCGGGTTTACGCGCTCCAGCCGGGAAAGACCGGCGCCGCGTACCTGGCGACCCGTGCCAACGTCCCCATCGTCCCCGTGGGGCTGACCGGGACCGAAAAAATCAAGGAGAACCTCCCCCGCCTGCGCCGGACCGACGTGACGGTGACCATCGGCGAGCCATTCCGCCTGCCGGAGAGCGGGCAGGTGCGCGGCCCGAAACTGGACGAGTACACAGAGATCATCATGCGCCGCATCGCGGCCCTTCTCCCACCGGAGTACAGGGGGGTCTATGCCTGAGAACTACACCCTGCACGTCGTCTCCCATACCCACTGGGACCGGGAGTGGTACCGGACGTACCAGCAATTCCGTTTCCGGCTGGTCCACCTGGTGGCGGAACTGGTGGACATCATGGAGCGCGACCCCGCCTATCGTTATTTTCTCCTGGACGGGCAGACGGTGGTCCTGGAGGACGTGGTGGACGTCCGGCCCGACCTGGAGGGCCGCCTGCGGCGGCTGATTTGGGAAGGACATCTCTTCATCGGCCCCTGGTTCGTCCTCCCGGACGAGTTTCTGGTGAGCCCGGAGGCGCTGGTGCGCAATCTCCTGCTGGGCGACCGCATCGCCCGCGCCTGGGGGGCCAAAATGGCCATCGGCTACGTCCCCGACACCTTCGGGCACATCTCTCAGTTGCCCCAACTCCTGCGCGGGTTCGGCATGGAGACCGCCGTCATCTGGCGCGGGGTCGGCGACGCCCCGGTGGAGTTCCGCTGGGCCGCCCCCGACGGTACCGAGGTCCTGGTCTGCTACCTGCGGGACTCCTACAGCAATGCCGCCCATCTTCCGGCGGACGAGGCGGGCTTTGCCGCCGCGCTGGCGGCGGAGCGGGACCGTCTGGCCCCGCACGCCGCCACCTCCCACCTGCTCCTGATGCAGGGCACCGACCACATGTTCCCCCGCGCCGACCTGCCGCGCCTGCTGGAGGCCGCCGACCGCGCCCTTCCCGACCGGGTCATCCACTCCAGCCTCCCGGGCTACGTCGCGGCGGTGCGGGCCGAACTGGGAGAGAAGGGCATCCGTAACCTCCCCATCCGCGTCGGCGAGATGCGCGACCCATCCCGCGCCCACCTGCTCCCCGGCGTCCTTTCCACCCGGATGTGGATCAAACAGCGCAACCACGCCTGCCAGACCCTTCTGGAACGCTGGGCCGAACCGTTTGCCGCCCTGGCCGCCCCCCATCTGGCCCCGTTTGTCCGGCGGGCGTGGAAGTACCTCCTGGAAAACCATCCCCACGACTCCATCTGCGGCTGTTCGGTGGACCAGGTCCATCGGGAAATGCGGACCCGCTTTGATGGGTGCGAGCAAATCGGGGAGGAGGTCACCCGGACGGCGCTGGAAGCGGTCGCCGCGCAGGTGGACACACAGGGAGAAGGGACGGTCGCCCTGGTCGTCTTCAACCCGTCCTCCATGCCCCGCACCGACCGGGTGGTCGCCGCCGTCTCCCCACCGGTGGACCCCGAAGGGCAGGCGCTGGTCGGGCCCGACGGACGCCCCGTTCCCTTCCAGGTACTCCGCCATACGGTCGGGGCCGAAATGGAGTTGACCTTTGACCGGGAGACGATGCGGCAGATGGCCGCGATGGCGGTGGCGGGCGGTGGCGTCATCTACGGCGACCGGGCAATCCGGGGGATGAGCGTCTGGCGGGATGAGGATGTGGGCCGGCTGACCCTCTCCGTCGGGCGGGGGACGGCGGGCGCTCCCCCCGAACACCTGGCCGACGCCATCGCCGCCCTGCAGGCCCTGCTGGAGGATGAGACAGTGGAGCGGTTCATCGTCCGGGTGCGGGAAGACGAGGCGCTGGAGGTCGCCTTCGTCGCCCGGGACATGCCGCCCCTGGGCTACGCTACCTACCGCTGGGTGCTGGGGCCCCACCCTACCCCCGGCGGCGAAGCCGCCAGGGGGAGGGGTGAGGTAGAGAACGAATTCTTCCGCGTGGAGGCCGACCCGCAGACCGGCGTTCTGACGGTCACCGACAAGGAGACGGGGCTGGCGCTGACCGGCGTCAACCGTTTTGTGGACGGCGGCGACCGGGGGGACGAGTACAACTACTGCCCACCGGAGGATGACCTGCTGGTGGACCGGCCCGCCGTCCCGCCCGTCATCCGCCGGGAGGCGGCCGCGCTGGGGGAGACTCTGGTGATAGAGATGACCTACCGGGTGCCAGAGGCGCTATCCCCGGAGCGGAACTGCCGCGGCGGGGAGTGGGTGGACCTCCCCATTACGACGCGGGTCACGCTGACAGCAGGGGTGCGGCGGGTGGATTTTGAGACGGTGGTGGAGAATACTGCCCGAGACCACCGGCTACGGGTTCATTTCCCCGTTCCCTTCGCGGTGGAACGGGCCTTCGCCGAGGGCCACTGGGATGTGGTGGAGTGGACGCCGGAGATGCCGCGCGGGGGACCAGACTGGGCCGAGCAGCCCGTCCCCACCCGCCCCCAGCGTGGCTGGGTCTGCCTCTCCGACGGTCGGTTCGGGGTGACCGTCGCCAACCGGGGTCTGCCGGAAGTAGAGGTGACGCGGGCCGAAAGCATGCACCCCGAAATTGCCCTGACCCTTCTGCGGTGCGTGGGCTGGCTCTCGCGGGATGATTTCCCGTGCCGAGCCGGGCACGCCGGACCGGCACTATCGGTGCCGGAGGCGCAATGCCCGGGCCGCCACACCTTCCGCTACGCGCTGATCCCCCACGCCGGGGACTGGCGGGCGGCCTTTGCAGAAGTGGACGCCTTCCAGACCGACCTGCGGGCCCTCTCGGTGCCCACCCATTCGGGGCCCCTCCCGCCGGTCCTGTCGTTCGTCCAGATAGACCCGCCTGCGCTGTGCCTGAGCGCGCTGAAACCGCCGGAGGAGGGGGAAGGAATCATCCTGCGGTTGTGGAATACAGAAGACCGACCGGTGGAGGGGACGGTCCGCTTCTGGCGGCCCTTCGCGCGGGCCCTGCGGGTCAACCTGGCGGAGGAGGGGGGGGAGGTCCTGGCGACCGATACCGACACTCTGCGCCTGACCGTCGGTGGGCGGCAGGTGGTGACCGTAAGGGTGGAATAAAAGGGAGATGCCAGGCACTCTGGAAGTGCCTGGCATCTCCCTGGCATCTCAGGGCAACTTACTCGGGCCGCTTTTCCTTCAAGCGTGCGGCCTTCCCCTTCAGTCCTCGCATGTAGTAGAGCCGTCCCCGTCGGACCTTCCCGTGCCGGGTGACCTCCACTTTCTCCACGTGCGGGGAGTAGAGGGGGAACGTACGTTCCACGCCGATGCCGTGGGCGGCGATGCGGCGGACGGTGAAACTGGCACCAGCGCCGCTACCCCGTACCCGGATGACCATGCCCTGGAAAACCTGCACCCGCTCCCGGCCCCCTTCCACAATGCGGGCATGCACCCGCACCGTATCCCCGGGCCGCAGGTCGGGGATATTCGGGTTTCGCTCCAGTTGTCGGTTCAGCGATTCTATCAGGTCCATGACTCACCTCTAATTCCATATCCAGCGGCTCAACAGCGGGGTATTATACCATAACCCGAAAATCCGGCAAGTTATCGGCAATAGATCGGACTGCTGAAAATCCAGCCGCGCGTCCGTCCCCGGAAGGTCCGCCAGACCTCCGCCCGGTACGCGCCCGGCTCCGCCGTCGTGAACCGCAGGGTTCGGCCATAGGTACGGGCCACCACCCGGCCCTCCCGGAGGAGACGAATTGTCCCCGGTTTGGGGGCCTCCACCTCAAAGACCAGAGCGCCCGCGCGGGGGATTTCTTCTCCCATCGTCGCCACAGCCGGCCCACTGCGGGCATGGAAGCGGAAGCCGCGCGTGGCTCCCGGCCGGTCGTACCCCACCCACGTGCGCCCCGCCCGCAGCGCGTCGTAGATCAACCGCCGGTCGGTCTCTATGTCGCCGGTCAGGGGTTGCTCCACCAGGACATGGGTGTTGACCCAGCGGAAAAGCGTATCGTACGGGAAAACAGCCCGCCGGATGGGACCCAGATGGTAGGTATGGCCGTGGGCGTCTGCACCGCCGATGGCCGTCACTT
This sequence comes from Thermoflexales bacterium, assembly GCA_037445395.1. Lineage (GTDB taxonomy): Bacteria > Chloroflexota > Anaerolineae > B4-G1 > DUEL01 > SpSt-77. The sequence continues at coordinate 3,947 of JBBIKR010000124.1, read as the reverse complement.
TCCGACCGGCCCGCAGGAGCGCATCCCACCGGCGCAGCGTGGTCGGGAACGGCCCCCGAATCCCCAGTTCGGGGAACCATGCGTAGAAAAGCCCTGCCAGTCGTCCCCACAGCAGTCCCTTAAACTCCGACATCGCGTTCCAGATTTCCAGCCCCGCGTACCCCTCCACCTCCCAATCCACCCAGGGAATGGGCTCCAGGTCGGGGCTGATAGGACTGCCCTTTTCGTAGGGGTGGGCCAGGAAACAGATGCCGCCCCGTTCGGCGACTTCGTAGATTAACTGCTGGGGGTCAGCGGCAAGGGGAGCCAGTTCCGCTTCTGCCCCGTAGATGAGGAGATGGTTGACCTGGGGGTATCGGCGCACGGAGTGGACTTCCTCCCCCACCAGGAGCAGGACGCCGTCGGTGTACCCCTCCACTCCGCGCACCCAGATATTGTGGTCGGTGACGACAACGAAATCCAGACCAGCCCGGGCGGCCGCCCGGGCGACCCCCCGGTGGTCTGCCGTCCCGTCGGAGTAGACGGTGTGAACATGCAGGTTGCCGACGACTTCATAGTAGCGCATTTCGGGGCAATGATACCCGATGGTTGGGGCATTGTCAAGTAATCTGCCGCCCTTCCTGCCGTCTCAGCATCCAGCGGGCAAAATCGGCCAGTTCTCCCTGCCCATCCGGAGGGGGCTCTCCTGCCGGATGAGAGGATTTTCGGTCGGCAATCCAGAACGTCTGCATCCCGGCCTGACGGGCAGGGCGGATGTCCATCTTCCACTCGTCCCCCACCATGATGCACTCCTCCGGCGCCCGACCCAGCACCCGGGCAAGCTCCGCGAAAAAGGCCGGATGCGGTTTGGAGGCGTGCATCACTTCGTAGGATGTGATGAAGTGATAGGGGAACTCCTCCACCGGCACGCCCGCCCAGGCCAGCCGCTGCTCTATCGCCGTGCGGGGGAAGAGGGAGTTGGTGGCGATGGCAACCTGGAACCCCTGCCGGAAGAGCCACTCCATCAGCGGCCGCGCGATGTACACCGGGCGGGTCAACGCGCGCAGCGCAGGGAAGCGGGTGGCGTAGAACTCCGCAAACAGCGGCTCCATCTCCTCCCGCGCCCGACCGATGGCCGGGAAGAACGCGGCATCAAAGACCTCCTGATTGGTGCGCTCCGACCCGTCGTTGGCCATCATCGCGTCTGTCGCACGCATCAGGTGGCGGATGAACGCCTCCGGTGGGTAGTGGTCGGCGATGAACTGGCCCAGTAGCCCCAGATAGGCCGGGACGAACTGGTCCATGTCGTTTTCCAGCAGGGTATTATCCAGGTCTAACAGGACAGCGCGGATCACGGTTCCTCCTTGGGCTGGCAGGTTGGTGGGCTGGTAAACTGGTAAATTGGTAAATTGGTCATTGGTTCATTGGTCATTGGTTCATTGGTCATTGGTTCATTGGTCATTGGTCATTGGTCATTGGTCATTACTTCATTGGTCATTGTTTCACCGGTCATTTCTTCCGCACGTCGTTCACCGATAATCCGTCCGTCTCGCATCAGCAGAATTCGGTCGGCGCGGCGGGCTACCGACGGGTCGTGGGTGACGATGATCATGGTGGTCCCCAGGTCCCGGTTCAACTCCCGCATCAGCGCTACCACCTCCGCCCCGCTCTGAGAGTCCAGGTTTCCCGTCGGCTCGTCGGCGAGGATGATGGCCGGACGGTTCGCCAGCGCGCGGGCGATGGCCACCCGCTGCCGCTCCCCGCCCGAAAGTTGGGCGGGCAGGTGATTCATCCGTCCGGCCAGCCCCACCCGTTCCAGCAACTCCTCGGCCCGCCGTCTTCGCTCCCTGCGCCCGACCGGCTGGCCCATCATCGGCACCTCCACGTTCTCCCGCGCCGTCAGCGTGGGGATCCGGTTGTGCATCTGGAAGACGAAGCCCACCGCCGACCATCTGCTCCATCACCCGCAGGTCACTGACCACCTGTTCGGCCTCGGTGGTGAGGGCGAAATCCACTCCCGGAAAAGCCACCTTCAGCCGGTCCCGCACGGCCCCGGCCTCCTCGGACCGCTTCAGTTTGATGTAGTACATCTGGACCTGCCGCGGTTTACCGGTGAGCATCTGCGCTTCCCGCAGGCTGATGACCGCGCCGATGTCCGCCGCGCGCCGCCCGACGATGACCTGACGAGGAGCAGCCAACGGCTCCCCTTCCACGATACGGAAGTGGCCCATGACGAAACTGCGCGGGTGGTAACCGGAGAGGATGAGCATGGGCATCTTTTCCGTGTTGAGCGCCGCGAAGATAACCCCCGCCACCGCCTCCACTTCGGGCATGGCCGCAATGCGGGACCCCACCCGTTCGTCTATCGCGCTGAAGTCGCTATCCACGTTGACCTACATGGCGATCAGGTCAACCCGGCTATCCCGCCAGATTTGGGAGAACATCATGTACATCCCATCGGCCATGCCGCCCAGCGCGACCACCGCCGCGATGCCGATGGCGATGCCCCCGCCGCGCTGACGCCCGGTCCAGCCGCTCCCCTGCCACGATGCGGAACCGGCGGATGGCGAAGCCGTCGGGGTCATAGCCGAAGCAGAAGAGGTAAGAGCCATCGTCCAGGATAGAGTTGGCGAAGACCATGCCGTCCACTGCGGCGACCTCCGGCATGGCCCGCAGGTCGTCGGCAACGGCCTGGTCTATGCTCCCCAGAATCGCGGTGAGGGCCCCCGCCTGGGTGACAACGAAATCGGCCTCCGAGCCGCGCGTCATGGAGGCGAAGCCCTCCCGCAGGGCGTTCGCCATCGCCCCCAGCGCGACGATCGCCGCCACCCCGATGGCAATCCCGACCAGGGTGAGGACCGTCTGCCCTCTGCGCCGGAACAGATTCCGCAGCACCATCCCCTACTCCTTACTCCTTACTCCCTACTCCGCACTCCCTACTCCGTACTCCCCACATGGCTTTCCATTGCCCGCGCGAAGAGTTCCCGGTCCTCCTCGCGGATGATTTCTCCGGCCCGGTCCCCCAGACAGACCAGAATCTGCGGGAGATACGGGTCGGTACGGAGGTGATGTTCGGCGATGAAGACCAGGAGCGGGCTGCTGGTCCAGGACGCTCGCGCTTGAAGGGCGCCCAGTTGCTCTCCGATGAGGACTTCTTTTTCGTCAATCACCAGGATCAGCCAGAGGCCCTCCACCCGCTCCTGCGCTTCTTCGGATACCGGAGCGATGACCACCTGACCGCCGGGCAGGTCCAGCGGTTCGGGTGAATAGACCACCACCCGGATACCTTTGCGGATGGCCTCCAGCAGAGCAGGGCGGAGTTGAGGGAAAGTAGCTGGCGTGAGAGAGAGGTAAATCTCCCGCCCGGCCTGGCGGATCATCTCCTCCGCTTTGGCAAGGATGTTCTCCCGCCCCTCTATGTTCCAGACGTACTCCAGGTCGGGAGCGGCGGTCAGGGAGGAGAGGTCCTGCTGGAGGGCCGCAATGAGGGCCTCGTGCTCCCGGTGGAGTTGGTCCAGGAACTCTTCCGGCGCGACGGGCGCGTAGCGGACGACCCCCTCCTGCCGGAGACTCATCGCTGCCCCCCGCGCGATGAGTTTGCCGACCACCTCGTAGATCATGGAGCGGGGGACGCCAGAGAGTTTGGAGAGTTGATAGCCGGTGACCGGGCTTTCCCTCAGCAGGGCGACGTACGCTTTGGCCTCATACTCCGAAAAGCCCAACGCCATCAGTTTCTCTATCGGGTCGCTTTCCATCAAGAAGGCTCCTCACCGAATGCGCCTTTAGTGGTTAGCCTAATAACTACGTCAGTTATACCACGATTGGAAAATTCTGTCAAGGTGGATGGATTGCGGGCCGGGGCTTTTCAGAGAACTTACCATTCGCCTGCCCTGCAACCACCCCACCCCCTTGCCCCCCTCCCCTCTCCCACCCGCCTTCGGCGGTGGGCGAGGGGAGGGGGAAGATAG
>JBBIKR010000123.1:0-10757 GCA_037445395.1 Thermoflexales bacterium | reverse complement strand
CACAAGCCATTCAGGAGATTGCTTCGGGCGCTCTGCGCCCTCGCAATGACACGGAGCAAGGCCATATCGCACTGTCCATAGAGTGAGTCTTGCGGAACCGCGAAAAGTTAGTGCCATTGGGCAAAATCCAGCAGGACGACGCGGGTGCCGTCCACCGGGAGGACGCGCAGGGGGGTCTCGTAGGTCTGGGTCAGTTTCTCGCTGGTGAGGACATCGGCCACCGGGCCCTGGTGCAGGATGCGCCCGCCCCGCATCAGAATGCAGGTATCCGCCACGGCCAGCGCGGTATCGGGGTCGTGAGTGGTGAAGAGGACCGTCTTGCCCTGCCCGGCCAGGCCACGCAGAAGGGTCAGGATGCACCGCTTGTTGGCCAGGTCCAGGTGGGCCGTCGGCTCGTCCAGCAGCAGGATGGGGGTCTTCTGGGCGACGGCGCGGGCGATGAGGACCAACTGGTGCTCGCCGCCGCTCAGGGCGGAGACCCGGCGGTCGGCCAGGTCGGCGATACCCAGCCGTTCCAGGGCCTGCCGGGCGGCCCGAACGTCCTCGGGGCCGGGCATCTGCAGAAAGTCCAGGTGCGGGGTCCGGCCCAGAAGGACGTACTCCAGCACCCGGAAGTCAAAGGGGATGTGTTCCCGCTGGGGAACCAGCGCAATCTGGCGGCTCAGGTTCTGGCGGGGATACGCGGATAGAAGGCGTCCGCCGATCCGAATCTCTCCCCGTTGGGGAGGGTACAGGCCCAGGATCAGATGCAGCAGGGTGCTCTTCCCGGCCCCGTTCGGCCCCAGGACGGCGTTGACGGTCCCGGAGTGCACGTCCAGGGAGATGTCCTGGAGGACGGCGTGAGAGCCGTTGGGGTAGGTAAACCAGATGTGGCGGAGGGAGAGCGTCGGGTTGCCGGTCATGGTGTTGTCCTCAGAGACCCGAAGCGGGTCAGAATCATCAGGAAGGCCGCCGCGCCGAAGAGGGAGGTGAGGATGCCCAGGGGGACTTCGCCTGCGGTGATGGTGCGGGCCAGGTCGTCGCAGAGCAGGGCGAAGAGGCCGCCCAGGAGCAGGGAGGTGGGGAGCGCGTGGCGGGCGTCGGCACCGAAGAACCGCCGGGCCAGGTGGGGGACGATGAGCCCCACCCAGCCGACGGTCCCGGCCAGGGAGACGACGGCGGCGGTCGCTCCGACGGCAGCCAGCATGAGCAGGGCCCGCTCCCGTCCCGGCGCCGCACCCAAGGAGAAGGCCGTCTCCTCCTCCAGGGAGAGGACGTTCAGCCGCCAGCGGGCCAGGAAGAGCACCACCAGCCCCAGAACGGCCAGCGGCAGGATGGGGAGGAAGTTCTGCCAGCGGGTGCTCCACAGTCCGCCCAGCAGCCAGAAGGTGATCTCCGGCAACTGTGTCAGCGGGTCCGCCAGGTACTTGAGCATGCCGACCCCTGCGGAGAAGAGGGCCGAGACGGCGATCCCGGCCAGAACCATGCGCAGAATCCAGCCGCCGTAGCGGAGGTGTCCGGCCAGGAAGTACGTCAGCCAGAGGCCCAGCAGGGCGAACGCCGCGGCGCTGGCCTGGACCGTCAGGGGGGAACGGCCCAGGTACAGGATGGAGAAGGCGGCGCCGAAGGCGGCCCCCTGGGAGACGCCCAGGAAGCCCGGCTCCACCAGCGGGTTGCGGAAGAGCATCTGGAGCGTCAGCCCGCTGACGGAGAGGGCCGCCCCCACCAGAACCGCCGCGGCCACCCGGGGAAGCCGCAGGTTCCAGAGCAGTTGCGCGGCCAGTGGGTCGGCCTGCAGGCGGCCCGGCGAGAGCCAGCCCGGTCGGGGATACCGTCCCAGAAAGACGGAGACGGCCGCCGCGACCAGGAGCGCCAGCAAGAGGAGGGAGAAACCGACCCGGCGGGAGCGCAGGGTCACGGGAGCGACCCCCTGAGCAGTGGGCGCAACTGGCCCTCTATCGCCGCGTCGTCCAGACGGTAGAGGGTCCGGTAGAAGGTGGCGAACTCCTGGAGGATGTCCAGGTCGGCGAAGCGGTCCGGATGAATATGGGACGCCAGCCACTGCAGGCCCAGAATCCAGCGGGTGTCGGGCTGGTCCCAACTGTAGGTGTCTTTGGGGAAGGCAAAGACCTGCCCAGCCTGTACGGCCCTCAGGTTCCGGGCGACGGGGTCGGCCCGGAGTTTCTCCACCGCCTGGACCGGGTCGCCGAAATAGTCAATCACGTAGACCTGGTCGGGGTCCCAGGCCGCGATTTGTTCCAGGGTGACGACGGTCCAGCCGCTGCCCTGCACGTCCAGCCAGACCGGGCGCCCGCCGGCCATCTGGACCTGCCGGGTCTGCATCCAGGCCGCCGGAGGGACGGAGTAGGCCGTCTCGCCGCCTTTCGCCGAATGTTGAAGGACCAGCACCCGGGGCTTCTGGTCGTCGGAGATATCGGCGACCCGCGTCTGGACCCGATCCACCCGTTCCCGATAGAACGCGATGACCTCTTCGGCTCGCGCCGGGTTGCCCAGGACCTGGCCCAGGGCGCGGAGTTCGGTGAAATACTGCTCCGGCGTCTCCAGGGAGACGTAGAAGACGGGGATGCCCAGGGCCTCTATCGGCGCGCCCAGTTTCTCGCGGAGGTAACCTTTCAGGATGACCAGGTCGGGCCCGGCGGCGGCAATCTGTTCCGGCCCGGCGTCGGCCCCCAGCGTCGCTTTGGTGGCCGCGTTGGGGTCCACGATGGGCAGGAAGTCCCTGCCCTGGCCGGTGGAGCCGACGGCGGCCAACCGCTGCGGGCCCTCCGGGAAGAGGTAGAGGGCATCCACAATCATAATGGTCGCTTTGCCCGCGACGACAATGCGCTGGGGCGGAGCGGCCAGGGTCACCTCCCGGCCCAGCGCATCGGTGACGGTCAGAGAAGATGGGGTGGGGGAGGGCACCCCACGGGCGCAGGCGCCCAGCAGAAGAAGGGTCAGCAGAAGGGTTGTTGCTCGCTTCATCGTCCTTCTCCAGAGTTATCCGGTTTTTCTCTCACCCCCTGGGGTGGGGTGAGGAGGTTCTCCAGCCACTCCAGCACCGCGCGGGCCTGGCGGCGGCGGAGGTCCAGTACCAGTCGGTGGAAGGCATCGGGGGGCGTGTGGACGTATTCCGCTTCCAGTTGGGCCAGGCGGGCCGAAAGGAGCGCCCGCTGGGCCTCTACCAGTTCCGTCCAGCCCTCCAGGCCCAGAGTGCGGAGGAAATAGAGTTTGGTCGGGAATTCCACCCGGATGTCCCGCACGGCGGGCACGGGGCGGCGGACCCAGTCCAGGAACGCTTCCCGCCCCGCCGGAGTGATGGCGTAGATTTTGCGCGGGGGACGGTCGGCCTGGGGGAGAAGGGTGGACTGGACCCGTCCCTCCCGCTCCATATCCCGCAGCGCGTTGTAGAGATGGCCCCGGCCGATGTGCCAGACCGGCCCCAGTTCCCGCGCGATGCGGCTGTGGAGGTCGTAGCCGTGGGCCGGGCCGGACATCAGGAAGCCCAGGGCAACTTTATCCAGTGGCAGGGAGTGACGAAGAGTGCTCATTGGGCGATTATTCACAGAGTGAATAGCATAGGAGATTATACCTGTAGAGGGAGAAGTTGTCAACTCTTCATTGTAGGGCAACCCCGATGCGGGGTTCTTTCCGCCCGGTTTTCGCCCGACGCTGAAGCGTCGGGCTGATTCCGCAAAGCCCCTTCGGGGCTCAAACATAGCCCGCAGGGCTTTGCTGAATGAGCCCGATGGTTACCCATCGGGCGATTCGGACGCCCCCGACAACATTGGGACCCACCTCGGCCAGTTGAGGAGGGGGTTTGCGGCGGGCGGCGCAGCCGCCCGCAAAACCCCTCTGGCTCATGTTCAAATTGAGTGCGGCCTCCCTGGCCTGACTCAAGCCCCGGGCTCAGGTAGCCGGAAAGGGAGAGGGGGTTGGTGAAGGCGAAAACGGTCCCCCGCAGGTCTTCTCAGTGCCGGGCGGGACTATCGGCCGGTACGATGATGTACGAGCGATAGGTGCGCTCGCCGTTGATCTCCGGGACGGCCAGCAGTTCCATGCTGAATTCCTGGCATCCCTGGATGTACGCGCCCGTGCAGACGAACCCCAGGTCCGCCGGGCGGGTGCGGATCAGTTCGTTGGTCTCCGCGTAGGTGGCGCGCTGGGTGACCTCCACGGGCTCGCCCCGGCGCTCCTCCAGGTAGGCGGCCAGGTTCTCGTAGACGTGGTAGGTGGTGCGGGGGGTGAGGATGGCGGCGACGGCGATCCGGAGGGAAGCCTGGGCCTGGGGGGAGGTCGGGGTGAGGGGGGCTGAGGGCTGGCCTGCAGACTCACCGTCGGGTAGGCCGGCCGACGGCAGGCAACCAGCAGAAACAGCATCCATAGAACAAGGGCGCGTTTCCAGACCATCGCCGCCTCATGTGCGCGTCAACCCATGCCCGGCGCGCAGCGTCCGGGCAGACGACCCGCAATCTGCGCCGGGCTGGGTGGCTACCCCGCCGTCTCCTGCAACACCACCGGACAGGCCCGGAGATACTCCCGGACCTGCTCCTTCAGCCGCTCGTCGTCGGGAGAGACGCCCAGGCGGTCGGCGAGGAGACAGCAGAAACGCCGTTCGTCCAGGTCGCCGTTGGCATCCTTGAAGCAGATTTCCAGTGCCTCCAGAATCTGGCCCTGATTCAGGGCAGTGAAGAGAGCATCGGTTCGGGACATTTTCCACCTCCTGAAATTATATTCAGCATCTCCTCCAGACGGGCCACCCGGTCCTCCAGTTGAGTGTACCGCTGGCTGAGTTCCTCCAGCGCGCCCACCACCGGATCGGACAGGCGGTGATGCTCCAGGGCCGTCTCCGGACGGGCGCCGTTGCCCAGACGGGCGATGCGGGCCGGAACCCCCACCACCGTGGCGTGGGCCGGCACCGACCGCACGACAACGGAACCGGCGCCGATACGGGCGCAGTCGCCCACGGTAATCGGCCCCAGCAGGATGGCCCCCGCTCCGATGACCACTCCGTTGCCCACCGTCGGATGCCGCTTGACCTTCTGGCGGCTGGTCCCGCCCAGCACAACCCCCTGGTACATGATCACGTCGTCTCCGACCTCCGCCGTCTCGCCGATGACCACGCCCATCCCGTGGTCAATGAAGACCCGCCGCCCGATGCGCGCGCCGGGGTGAATCTCCACCCCCGTCAGCGCGCGGCCGATGTGGGAGACCAGACGGGCCAGGAAGTGGAGCCGCCGGTTCCAGAGAAAATGGGCCACCCGGTGAATCCAGAGGGCATGGACCCCGGGATAACAGAAGAAGACCTCCCAGGCCGAACGAGCGGCGGGATCGTTTCTCAGTGCGGCCTGGATGTCTTCCCGAATCCGTTGCCACATAGGTTCTCCTTTGTCACTGAAGGTTTGCGGTGGGCGTGCTACGAGCCGATGTACCGGGCGTACACTCCCCGGGCCTCCCCCTCATCCCGGGCCCCTTTCACCAGTGTCCGGCCGTCGGCGAAGACGGTCAGTTCGTAGGGAGCGATCCGAAACCGCAGCAGATATTCGTTCCGGAAGACCTCCCCGACAGCCCGCAACCGCTCGGCCAGACGGTCCAGCGCCACCGTACCGTCGCCGTGCGGGGTGATCTGAAACGCATCCTGCCCACAGAGTTCTACCACCCGATGCCCCTCCCGTGCGGCCAGGAAGTCAAACCGCCCCTCGTCGCAGGCCGGACATCGCCTCTCCCCCTTCTGGACCGGAATGGTCTCCCAGACGTTCTCCCAGACGTCCACAAAGATCAGCGGCGGCGGGAACTCCACCTGCCCGGTCAGTACTTTCAGCGCCTGAACGATTTCCAGCGAGGCGATGATGTGCGCCGCCGCGCCCAGGACGCCCGCAGTCTCACAGGTCGGCACACTGCCCGGCGGCGGCATCCGTATCAGCAGACAGCGAAAACAGGGTGTCCGGCCCGGCAGGATGGTCGTCGTCATCCCGTAGGTGCTGATGACCGCGCCGTAGACCCACGGGATGCGATGCCGGACGCAGACATCGTTGACCAGATAGCGGGTCTCAAAGTTGTCGGTCCCATCCAGGACCAGGTCCACCCCGGTCAGCAACCGCTCCGCGTTGCGCGGAGAAAGGTCGGCCACCACCGGCTCCAGGCGCACTTCCCCGTTGATGCGGGCGAGTTTCCGGGCGGCCGCGACGGCCTTGGGCAATCCCTGCTCCACGTCCTCTTCATCAAAGAGCACCTGCCGCTGGAGGTTATGCAACTCCAGGACGTCGCGGTCAATCAGCCGCAGGGAGCCAACACCGGCGCGGACCAGCCCGTCGGCGATGACGGAGCCCAGGGCGCCGCAGCCCACAACGGCGACGGAAGATGCCCGCAGTCGCTCCTGCCCCTCCGGCCCGATCTGGGGCAGGATGACCTGCCGGGCGTACCGGCTATAAGCACCCGCTGACGGTGACTCCTGTGGTTTCATCAACGAACAGGTCGGTGCTCAGATACCGTTCGCCGGTATCGGGCAGGATGGCGACGATGAGTTTCCCGGCGTTTTCGGGGCGGGATGCCACCTGCAGGGCGGCCCAGGTCACTGCCCCGGAAGAGATACCCACCAGAATCCCCTCCTCGCGCGCCAGGCGGCGGGCCGTCTTCACGGCATCGTCGTCCGTCACCGGGATGATCTCATCCAGCAGGTCCAGGCGCAGGACGTCGGGGATGAACCCTGCGCCGATCCCCTGAATTTTGTGTCGCCCGGGCTGACCACCGGAGAGGACCGGCGACGCGGCCGGCTCTATGGCCACCGCTCTCAGCGAGGGTTTCAGGGGCTTGAGGGCCTCCGCCACCCCGGTGATGGTGCCTCCCGTCCCCACTCCTGCCACCACGATGTCCACCGCGCCGTCGGTATCCCGCCAGATCTCCATCGCGGTGGTCCGGCGATGGATGTCGGGATTGGCGGGGTTCTGGAACTGTTGCAGGATGAGGTAGCGGGGGTCCTGGGCGGCCAGTTCCTCCGCCCGGCGCACCGCGCCCCGCATGCCCTCCTCGCCGGGGGTGAGGATGATTTCGGCCCCCAGGGCCCGCAGGAGTTTGCGCCGTTCCACACTCATAGTTTCGGGCATCGTCAGCACCAGCCGATACCCCCGCGCCGCGCAGACGAAGGCCAGGGCGATGCCGGTGTTGCCGCTGGTGGGCTCCAGCAGGATGGTGTCGGGGCCGATTTTCCCCTCCCGCTCCGCCGCTTCTATCATGCTGACCCCGATGCGGTCTTTGACGCTGGAAAGGGGGTTGAAGCACTCCAGTTTGACCAGCACGGTGGCGTCCAATCCGGCGGTCAGGCGGTTGAGACGAACCAGAGGGGTGTCACCGATCGTTTTGGTGATGTCTGCGTAGATTCTACCCATGCCGCTCCTCCTGTCGTTCCCGGGTTTGGGTGCAGAGGTCCTGCAACGTGACGCCGTTCAGGGTCTCGGCGAGGGTCAAGGAGACTTTCCGCCACAACTGCCGGGCCACGCAATCCTCTGCCCGCGCGCAGGCCAGGTGCCCGTTCTTCTCTACACAGGACACCAGCGCCACCGGGCCTTCCACAGCCCGGATGATCTCGCCTACGGTGATCCGGGCGGGGTCTTTCCCCAGCAGATACCCGCCGGCAGGGCCTTTGCGGCTGCGGACCAGGCCGGCCTGCTCCAGTTGACGGAAGAGATGGGCGATGTAGTCGGCGGAAATCCCCTGCCGCCGGGCAATATCCGCCCGCGGGACCGGCTCCTCCGATTCGTGGAGGGCCAGGTCCAGCATGGCTCGCACAGCATAACGGCTCCGGGTGGAGAGTTTCATGGTTGGGGAAATTATATCATAGTTGAGTATTTTTGTCAACAATTGTGACCGGCAGGGTGTGTCCCAATTTTGCCGACTGAAGTCGTCCTCTTTGGGCTTCCAGCCCCCGGTCGGCCTTCGCCGACCGGGGGCATGCGTCGGCGCAGGGCCACGGCCCGAGCCTTCGGCCCCGAGGCCTCAGGGCCACGGCCCGAGGGGCCTCGCCCCGTGGGGCCGAGGGGGCTTCTCGCCCCGAGGGCCGACGCCGGGCGCGAAAGCGACCAGGGAGGCCGATTTTCAATCGGCGCCGCCGGCGACGGACAGCCCGGCGCTCCGTCAATGAGCGCCCTATGATAAAGAGCGGTGAGGGGCGATGAAAGTGCTATGGTCATTCACACCAAACGTTCCAGCGTCGGGCGAAAATTTGCGCGGCAATTTATCCCCTGATGGGCAAGAAGAGGGTATGGGGGTTTTGCGGGCAAGCTTCGCCCGCCCACAAAACCCCCCATATTCCCCATTCTGTGGGCGCGGCGCTCCCCGCAAAGGATTTGCTGCGCAAGCCCGGTGTGGGCTTGCGCAGTAATTCACCTGTTGTGGGTGAAGGAATGAAAAATATGTGGTGGGGCGGCGAAGCCGCCCCACCACATATTTTTCTTTCCAGAAAGGGCAGGCGCGGCGTTCCCCGCAACCGATTTACTGCACAAGCCCAGTGTCCGTGCCGATTGCGGAATTATGGGATTGGACTATAATTGTGGCAAGGTATAGCATCAACGCGAACCCCCCTTGACAACGGACGAATTTCATGGTAATTTGACGACAGTTTTTCCAACCCCCATCTCAAGGAGCAAAAGGATGGCGGAAAAAACCCGTACCGACCGAATCGTGGAACGTCTGCGGAATCTCCAGATGAGTACCCCCGATATTGAGGCTTCTTCCCTCGTCAGCGTGGACGGTCTGGCCATTGCATCCGCCCTGCCCGCTGGCGTGGAGGAGGACAGGGTCGCGGCAATGTCGGCGGCCATGCTCTCCCTGGGCGAACGGATTGCCAGCGAACTGGGGCGAGGGGCCCTGGACGAGGTCTACGTAAAAGGGGAGCGGGGGTATGTGATCCTGACCGCTGTCGGCGAGGACGCGGTCCTCACCGTGATGGCCCGCGCGGGCGCCAAACTGGGCCTGGTCTTCCTGGAGATGCGGCGCGCGGCCGAAGAACTGGCCGACATCCTGTAGGCCGGGGAAGGAGGCATACCGTGAGACGAATCCCACCCAGCGGCTATTACTACCCCAACAAACTGGCCCGTATCTACATCATGGCCATTGAGGAAGTGATGGGCAAGAACGGCCTGAACGCCATCCTGAACCTGGCCGGTCTTTCCCACCTGATAGACAATTATCCCCCGGATAACTTTGACAAAGAGTTTGATTTTGCCGACTTCTCGGCGTTGAACATGGCGCTGGAGGAGATGTACGGTCCGCGCGGCAGCCGGGGACTGGAACTGCGGGCCGGACGCGCGGCGTTCACCCTGGGGCTCCCGGGCTTCGGCCCACTGGTCGGTATGGGAGACCTGGCCTTTCGCGCCCTCCCCCTGAGCGCCAAACTGAAGGTCGGGCTTCCCGCGCTGGCCCAAATTTTCACCCAGTTCAGTGACCAGGTGAGCAAGGTGGAGGATAAGGGAGAGTACTACACCTACACGATGGATCCCTGTCCGGTTTGCTGGGGCCGCCACTCCGACCGCCCGATCTGCTTTGCCGGAATGGGGGTCATTGAGGAAGGTCTCCACTGGGTCAGCGGGGGTAAGAAGTTCCGCATAGATGAAATTGACTGCGTCGCTGCAGGAGGCAAAGTCTGTACTTACGCTATTTATAAAGAACCCATTGGCTAATCCAGATTGGGGGCAGGCATGTCGCAGCAGATTCTCATCGTGGAAGACGAGCCGAACACCGCCGAAATGCTGGCCTCATACTTCCAGATTCAGGGGTATGAGGTGAGCGTATGCGGCTGGGGCAAAGAGGCGCTGAACTTCGTCCAGCACACCCTGCCCGATCTCATCATCCTGGATATCCGTTTGCCGGACGTGGACGGTTATGAGGTCTGCCGTCAACTGCGCAGCCACCGCCGCACGGCCCAGATCCCCATCCTCTTCCTGACCGAAAAACGGGAACGGATTGACCGATTGGCCGGTCTGGAACTGGGGGCCGTGGACTATGTCACCAAGCCCTTTGACATCCAGGAACTGCGCCTGCGGGTACGGAACATCCTCCGCCGGGCTCAGATGCAATCGGTGATGCATCCGATCACAGAACTTCCTTACGCCAGCCTGGTGGAGGATCGGCTCAACCAGTTGCTGGGCGAGAAGGACTGGGTCTTGACGGCTGTGGCGCTGGATGGATTGGATGCCTTTGCCGACGCCTATGGCTTTGTGGCCCGTGATGATGTCCTGAGAGCCATCGCGTTGATGGTCCGCCATGTCGCCGAGGAGGAGGGCGGGAAGGACACCTTCGTCGGGCAACTGGATGATGCGCTGTTCATCGCCATCACCGGACCGGAGCAGGCCGGGCGGGTGCAGGAGCGGTTGACCCATCGCCTGCAGGAGGCTCTGGCGCTCTTTTATCCCCGGGAGGACTGGGAGGCAATGCGAGGGGGGAAGAAGTCCTCCATTCCTCGCCTTGTTGTCCGAATAGGAGTCCTGGCCGCAGGCCCTTTATATCCCAATACCGGGAAATTGAGGGAGGCCATCTACCGGTCTCTGCGCCCTATGGACTGAAGGTCTTCGGCGTGAATATTTCTCCATTTGGAGCCGGGGCTTTTCAAAGAATTTGTTATTCGCTCGCTCTGCAACTCCTCACCCCACCCCCTTACCCTCTCCCCTCTCCCACCCGCCTTCGGCGGTGGGCGAGGGGAGGGGGAAATGGGGGGATTGCGGCGGCGGCCGGCCGCCGCCGCCATACCCCCCCCGCCTCTGGTGGGGGGGCCCTGGGGGGGGGGG
>JBBIKR010000122.1:0-11041 GCA_037445395.1 Thermoflexales bacterium | reverse complement strand
CGTCAGCGGGCCGACGGAGAGGATTTCCCCCGCGGGACCGTCCGGAGAGGCCGCCCCCGGGCGATCGGACTCCGGCCCCCAGGGCCCTCTCTGCTGGAGCGCTCTCTGGACCGCACGGGCGATGTCGTGGATACTGACGGGTTTTAAGAGATAATCCGCCGCGCCGCAGCGCACCGCCGCAATCGCACTCTCCAGGGTGGCATACCCGGTCAGGATGATGATCGGCAGATGGGGTCGGCTGAGGCGCACCCGCTCCATCACATCTACCCCGTTCAGCCCCTCCATCCGCAGGTCCAGCAGCAACAGGTCGTAGCGGCGAGATGCCAGTCGGGAGAGCGCTTCTTCTCCGGAGGCTGCCTCGTCCACCCGGTACCCCCGCCCCTCCAGCGCGCTCCTCAATACCCAACGCATGTCCGCCTCGTCGTCCACCACCAGGATACACGGGGGACCCCCGTTGATCCGTTCTCCGTTCATCCTGCCACTCCTTATCGCAGGTCGCAGGTAATTACCCACCCGCTGTCATTGCGAGGCGGCGATAGCCGCCGAAGCAATCCCCTTACAGGCGTGGAGATTGCTTCGCCGCCTTCGGCGGCTCGCAATGACACAGGTGGGTAGGTAGTTACGGTCGTAGGTCGCAGGTCGCAGGTCGCAGGTCGCAGGTCGCAGGTCGCAGGTCGCACGTCGCAGGTCCCGTTTGCCGTCAGGGCGTTTCGTCCGCCGGACGGATGGGCAGGTACACCGTGAAGGCCACTCCCGACCCGTCCTCCCGGTTCTGCGCCAGAATCCGTCCCCCGTACCGCTCCACAATCTGGCGGCTGATGGCCAGCCCCAGGCCGGTCCCGTCCGGTTTGGTGGTGAAGAACGGCTCAAAGAGGCGTCCCATTTCCTGGGGCGAAAGGGGGAAGCCGTCGCTGGTCACCCGCAGCCACAGTTCCCCATCGGCGGTTCCGGCGGCAATCCCCAGGCGCCCGCCTTCAGGCATAGCCTCAATACCGTTGAGGAACAGGTTAACCAGCACCTGGAAGATGTCGCCGGGGACGACCCACAGAGGGGGCAGGCCATCCGGCATCTCCGTCTCCACACGAACGCCGGAGCGCTCCAGTCGGTGGCGGACCAGGAGGAGGGACTGGGTGACCAGTTCCTGCGGCCAGACGGAACGCCGTTTCCCATCGGAAGGACGGGCCAACCCCAGGGCACGCTGCACCGTTTCGGCCAGCCGCCGGGTCTGCTGCAGGGCGATCTCCAGGACTGCCCGCTCTGCTTCCATCCACCCTGGCCGTTCCAGCGTCAGTTCCAGAGAGTTCTGGATGACCTGCAGGGGGGTGTTCATCTCGTGGGCCAGCGATGCCGCCAGTCGCCCCAGCGCGGCCAGTTGCTCCGCCTGCGCCATCTGCCGCTCCATCTGTCGCTGCTCGGTGACGTCCCGGATCAGGACGGCCAGCCGGGCCACCCGCCCGTCGGCATCCGCCGACGGGCCCAGGCTGTATTCGTACCACCGTTCCCCCACGCGACGGTCCAGGCGGGCCGGACGGCCGGTGTGAAAGGCAGCCTCTATCTCTTCCAGCGGCAGGATGGGGCCCAGCGCGGCCGCGGGTTGCCCGACCACCCGGCCCTCTTCCGTCTCCCCCATCAGCCGAAGCAGTGACTGGTTGACCGCCAGAACGGTCCTCTCCGGGCCCAGGAGGAGGACGGCGTCGGTGAGGCCGTTCAGCAGTGCCCGGGCGGTGGCCTCGCTGGCCCGCAGCGCGTCGTAGAGGCGGGCATTGCGGAGCGCCACCGCCAGTTGGTCCGCCACCGTCTCCAGCACCCGTACATCGTCCTCGCCGAAGGCGTCCCGCCGCGGGCTCTGGACATCCAGAACGCCGATGACATCGTCCCCGATCCGCAGGGGGACCGTCAGTTCGGCCCGGGTGGGGATGCGGTCCGGATAACGGTTCACGTAGCGGGGCTCCTGGCTCACGTCGTTGGCCAGAAGCGTGCGCCCGTTGTGGGCCACCCATCCCACCATCCCTTCGCCGGGGAGAAGCCGGTGGTCCGGCGGGAAAAGGTCCACAAATTGACCGGCCCGGGCCCGCATCATCCAGTCCCCGCTCTCCGGCTCCTGGACGAAGAGGGCGATATGGTGATATCCGAAGGTCTCCGCGATCAGGCGGACGGCCCGCTCCATGACGACCTCCGGCGGGTTGAGGTCGGAAATCCGGTGGGCAATCTCTTTCAGCATGGTCAACTGGGCGACCTGCCGCTCCAGGCGATGGAGCGTCTCCACCCGTTCGGAGACATCCAGGACGGCACCCAGGATGGCGGGGCGCCCGTCATACACGATCTGGCGGGCCAGGACTTCGCAGTAGAGGGTGGAGCCGTCCTTTCGCAGTGCCCTCAGGAGATACCGGGTGCCCTCCGGCTCCTCCTCCAGCCGTCGCCGGATGTTTTCCACCACCATTGCCCGGTCGTCGGGGTGGATGAGTTCATCCACTCCCATCCGGTCCACCACCTCGTCCTCCCGGTAGCCCAGCATCCGGCAGAGGGCGGGGTTGATATAGCGGACCCGGCCGTCCTGGAGGACGTAGATGCCAGCCAGGTTGGCTTCGGTGAACGCCCGATAACGGGATTGGAGGGAGCGGGTCTCGTCCAGGATGCGCCGCTGGAAGCGGTCGTACTCCCAAAGGAGCGCGCCCACGGCCGCCAGCCCCAGGAACAGCACGGCTCCGGTGGCCAGCCAATCTACGGGGAGGAGGGAATTGTCGGTACGGACCAGCCAGTGGGCCAGCCAGCCCCGGGCGGCGGCGAGGGCAAAAAAGCCGTATTCCAGCCCGCCCAGGGCGAAAGCGGCCAGGGCCGCCCGGAACCCCAGGAGGAACCAGGTCAGAACGGGGAGAACGAGCAGGTAAATCCGCCCGTCGCCCATCAGGCCGCCCCGGGCCAGGGCGATGGTGGCGGTGGTATACCCAACCGCGATGAGGCTCCGGGCCCGCAGGGAGAACGGGAGTCGGCGCCGGAGGGTCAGCAGGAGGACAACTCCGTAGAGGAAACCGTAGGCGAGGGCCGCCGGCCACTGGCGGGGGTCCAGGATGACCTCCCGGATCAGGAGCACGATAGCTGGTGCGGCGGTCGCACTGGCCGCCATCAGGAGGGTGTTCAGGGCACGTTCGCGCCAGGCATCCAGAGAGAGGGCGGTGCTGGGCATGGACATTCCCCTGTGCCGGTGGTCATCAGCAAGCGTTCGCCGATGCGGGGTAACCGCTACTCCACCACACCGATGTTCAGCGTTATTGTTGCCCGGCCGTAAACGGCCAGGCTCAAAGCGGGAGGGGCGGTGGGTGGTTACCAGAATTTATTTTACCCGGAATTGCCCAATGTACAAGTTCTTACCCTCTGGGGCCTGCCAGCAAACTCCCTGCGGGGAGGGCCGCGCCCGTAGAATGGGAAGCCCACCCAGCCCGACGCTTCCGTCGGGCGAAAGCGAAAAGCCTTTTGCCTCTCTGCCCCAGATGTGCTATAATTGATTCCACATGGCAAACGGCGACCTGCCCTTGCGGCAAGGCCAGCAAGCAGACCGGTGTCCATCCGCGCATCCATTGCGACCATCCAGAGGACCAGCAATGCCGGTAACCAGAAACGCGACCACCGACCGGGCCGAAGCATACAACCAGGAAGGCCTTCGGGCCTACGCGGATTGGGATATAGAACGAGCAATAGAGCGGTTCCAGGCCGCTATCCGACTCGCCCCTGAGCGGGCGGACTTCCACCTCAACCTGGCGCGCGCCCTCTCCCGGGCCGGCGACTTTGACCAGGCGCTGCGGGCGCTGGCGGAGTTCCTGCGCCTGGAGCCCGATTCTCCCGTCGCGGAACGGTTTGAGCGTCTCTTCGCCCGGGGCCTGGACGAGGTGGAAACCATACTGACCGAGAAGATGACCAGCAGCGGCATGCCGATTGACGAAATCGGTGCCGCCATGCAGATGTGGCTGGAATACCGCATCGCCCTGGGCCGGGAACCCCTGAATACCCGGAAACCGGAAGCCTGGGCCGCCGCACTGGATTATACCGTCCGCAAGGTCAATCTGCGTAAGGTCACCATGCGGGAAATTGCCAGCCTCTACGGCATCAACGACCGCACCCTGCGGGAACGGTTTGAACAACTGGTCGCCACCCTGGACGTGATGCCCTGTGATTATCGGTACTTCGTGGGTGAACAGAACCCGCTGGACAAACTGGTGGAGGCCGCCGAATTGCTGGAACAACTGGAAGCCCGGTTCCGCGAATCCTGAGATTCTACGAGGACACGGATGTATCCCGATAGCGAAATCCTCTTTCCCCCGCGCTGCATCCCCCAACTGCGCAACCTGCGCGGTGAACAGTGGGCCCAGTTCATTGACCACCTGACCCAACTGCCCGACGATCACGAGGACGTGCTGGGCTTTTCCCTCCTGATGATTCAACTGGGCAGTTGCCTGACCTGCAACCTGGATAGTTACCGGGCCTCACTGGGTTGCTGCACCTGCGCCCGCCGAACGGTCGCCGGCTTTAAAGGCTCGGACGAGGAACTCATCCAGCTCTTTGAGGAGGCTCGCGAAAAGGTGCGGGCCTATCTCAGCGGCGCTGCGCCCGCCCTTTCCACCGCCGAGGAAGAGGAAAAGGTAGAAGAGATAGAGTCAGACGCAGATTAACGCAGATGGACACGGATTTCACTCACAATGAACGGGAATCCCGGCGCGCATCCACCTTCCTCTGCCATCCGCCCCCAACGCAGAAAGCCTGATTTCCCCCTCTTCGCCCTTTGCCTGCTTGTCGCCTGCATACTGGCTTCCTGCCGTCCTGCTTTTGAGTGGACCGGCGAGGAAGAACCCGTCAAACAGGCTTATGCCCTGCTCCAGTTGGCCGGAAACCCCTTCCACGCCCAGCCCCGGACCCTCCCCTACGAACCCGTCGCCTATACCGGTTTCAACCCCTTCGGCATCAACGTCTTCCTGGAGCAGGAAGCGGAACTCTGGAAGCGGGAGAGGACGGTCCAGATGGTCGCCGAGGCGGGCTTCCACTGGCTTCGCCAGAGTTTCCCGTGGGAGGACATAGAGATTCACGGCAAGGGCGACTTTGAGGACCGGCGCAACCCCCCCTACCGCTCCGCCTGGGAGAAGTACGACCACATCGTCTCGCTGGCCGGGCAGTATGGCCTGGACATTATCGCCGTCCTGAGCAACCCGCCCGCCTGGTCCCGCGCCGACGGCGACGCCCGCGGCACCTTCGCCCCGCCGGACAATCTGGAGGACTACGGCGACTTCGTCTACGCCGTCGCCGCCCGCTACCGGGGCCGTATCCGCGCCTACCAGGTCTGGAACGAGCCCAACATCTATCCCGAGTGGGGGGAACAGCCGGTGGACCCGGCAGGGTACACCCGCCTGCTCTGCACGGCCTACCGGCGGATCAAAGAGGCCGACCCCGATGCGGTCGTCCTCACCGGCGCGCTGGCCCAGACCGTCGGCTACGACTTCGGCCCCGGCCCGTGGACCGGGATGAACGAATTCGTCTTCCTCCAGCGGATGTACGACGCCGGTGCCGCCGATTGCTTTGACGTCCTGGCGGTCAACGACTACATCCTCTGGTCCGCCCCCACGGACCGCCGCCTGCGCCCCTGGGCCGTCACCTTCGCCCGCCCCGTCTATCTGCGGGACATCATGGTCGCCAACGGCGATGCCCACAAACCCATCTGGCTGAGCGAGATGAACGCCAACGCGGTCCCCGACGACCCCACCATCCAGAACTGGGGGGCCTACGGGCAGGTGACGCCGGAGCAGCAGGCCCGCTACGCGCCGCTGGCCTACGAGCGCGCGCTGCGGGAGTGGCCCTGGGTCGGCGTCATCAACTTCTGGTTCTTCCGCCGCCCCTCCGACGCGGAGCGGGGCCAGGCCTGGTACTACTTCCGCATGGCGGAGCCGGATTTCACCCCGCTCCCCGTCTACGATGCCATGAAGGACTACATCGCCGACCTGACGCCGACTCTCTACCCCGGCACCCACCAGGAAGACCACTGGGCTCTGGTCTACAGTGGGGAATGGGAGACCGTCCGCGACCCGAAGGCCGTATTGGGGGAATATCGTCGGGCCTCGGAGCCGGGGGCGACGGTGACCTTCGCCTTTGAGGGCCGCGCCCTGACCCTGACCCCCGGCCCCGAAGCAGGGGAGATAGAAGTGCAGATAGACGACGGCGCGCCCCGGCGGCTGGAGGTCGGCGGCGAACCGCTGCGCCTCTTCTCCTCCGCGCGCCGGGAGACCCACCGGGTCCGCATCACCCTGCGGAGAGGGCAGGTGGGCGTGGACAGTCTGACCGTCCAGGCCGGCTGGTAGTCAAACGAGCCAGGTTCGTCCCGGCCGCCGCCAGTACCGCTCCGCCGGATTTCCGCCTCCCACCTCCGCCGCATAGGCCCGGAAGTGGGCCGCCAGGTCCGCTTCATCCGCCCAGAAACTGGAAATCTGGGAGCGGTAGCAACGGGCCGCCGCAATCTTCGCCTCCAGCGCCGCCTCGTCCAGCCCGACCTCTTCGGACTCCCACTCCCCCGTCCCCAGCGCCTGCTCAACCCGTCCCGGCTTCCCCGCGTACGGGTAGTCCTCGTAGTAGACCAGCGGTCGGCCGATGGCCTCCGCCGCCTGCCGCACCAGCCGATGGTCCACGTGCTCCCCGGCTCCCAGCGGGACGCAGAGAACGGCGGAGGACGGGAGTCCCCTGATCCGGCGGGTCAGTTCCTCCCGGAGTGCCCCGTCCTCCTCCGCGATGGCCCCCCACAGCGCGTCGTAGTCCGGATAGAGAACGCGGCCGTCCGGCGCGCGCCGGTAGACACAATCGGGGAAATCCCAGTGGACCGGCACCGCTCCCAGAAGGGCCAGCGCGGCCCGGTCCTCCTCCCGTCGGGCCGCCGGAGCGTCCGTCTCCGCCAGCCCCCAGTACTCGTGGAGCGCCCGCGCGAAGTCGGAGAGGGGGCTGTTGGGGCTCCCCGCGCAGACCGTCACCACCCACACCCGCATCCCGGCCCGGACCTGCAGGGCCATCCGCCCACCGCAGGAGAAGACCGCGTCGTCCAGATGCGGAGAGAGGTAAATCCAATCCGGCGGTCCATCTTGACAATTTATTGCACTTGGATATAATTGCATTAGCAACTCCTGTACAGTAAAGGGAGAAGAACCGTCGGGATGGCCGTTATCCGGGGAAAGTTTACTCCGAACCGGATCCCTGTCAATCGGCAGCCACCTGCCCGTCTGCCTGCACCGAGGAGAATATGACCCACTGCCACACGTTGATTGCGGCGCTGCGCCAGGAGGGGTATCGGCTGACCCCCCAGCGGGAAATGATCGTGGAGGCCATCGCCCATAGCGGCCGCCACATGACCGCCGAGGAGGTCCTGGATGTGGTCCGGCAGAAGACGGAGGCGGTCAACATCGCCACCGTCTACCGGACCCTGGACCTGCTGGTGGAGAAGGGGCTGGCGACCCGCACCGACCTGGGCGAGGGGCGGGTGGTCTATGCCACCATCCGGCATGGGCCCCACATCCACCTGGTCTGCCGTCGCTGCGGGCGGGTGCTGGAGGCCGACGCCTCCCTCCTGGCCCCGCTGACCACCGCGCTGCAGGAACAGTGCCGCTTC
Organism: Thermoflexales bacterium; assembly: GCA_037445395.1. GTDB lineage: Bacteria > Chloroflexota > Anaerolineae > B4-G1 > DUEL01 > SpSt-77. Next base: position 3,411 of record JBBIKR010000122.1, on the reverse strand, counting down.
TTTTGCGACACGACCCATCTGGCCCTCACCGGCCTCTGTGAGGCCTGCAGACAACAAATGGAACCCGAAACCCACAACACATAGGAGGTCACCATGCTCAAGGAAGTACTCCTTTCCCCGACCCCCATGCACATCCCGGACGGGTTTCTCAGCATGGGCGTCGTCATCGTCTGCTGGGTTCTCAGCATCATCGGCATCGGGATCGCGCTGGTGCGCACCCGAAAGACGCTGGGGGAGCGGCAGGTGCCGGTGATGGGCGTCCTGGCCGCGTTCATCTTCGCCGCCCAGATGCTCAACTTCACCATCGCGGGCGGGACGTCCGGCCACTTCCTGGGCGCGGCGCTGGCGGCCATCCTCCTGGGCCCCTGGGCGGCGATGCTCACCATGACCACCGTCGTCGCCATCCAGGCCCTCCTGTTCCAGGACGGCGGACTGCTGGCCCTGGGGGGCAACATCCTGAACATGGCCGTCATCGGCCCCATCGTCGCCTACGGCTTCTACCGGGGCGTGCGGACCCTCCTGGGCAACCGCAAGGGGAGCACGCTGGTCGCTGGATTCGTCGCCGCATGGGTCTCCATTGTCGTCGCGGCGGTGGCCTGCGCGATAGAACTGGGCTTTTCCGGCACCTCCCCCATCGGCATCGCCCTGCCGGCCATGGCCGGCATCCACGCCCTCATCGGCATCGGCGAGGGGCTCATCACCCTGGGCGCGCTGGCGCTGGTGGCCGCCACCCGCCCGGACCTGGTGGAGGCGGAGCGGGCACCGGCCCCCGCCGGGATGCGCTGGGTCTGGGGCGGGCTGGCCATCGCCCTCGTCCTGGCCCTCCTCTCCCCCCTGGCCTCTCCCTACCCGGACGGGCTGGAGCGGGTGGCGGAGAACTTCGGCTTCATAGAACAGGCCCAGGAGCCCCTCTATGAGGTCATCCCGGACTACGTCTTCCCCGGCATCTCCAACGAGGCGCTGGCGACCATCGCGGCGGGCATCGTGGGGACCCTCATCGTCTACGGCGTCGCCGTCGGGCTGGCCGCACTCTTCCGGCGGAGGGAACGGGCCGCGGCGTGACCTATGACCAGATGACCGGATGACCGATGCACCTGCACGCGCTGGACACCTACCTGCCCGGTGATAGCCCCGTCCACCGCCTGGACCCGCGGGTCAAACTGGTGCTGACGGTCCTCTTCATCCTCACCGCCGCGCTGACGCCCGACCGGGCCTGGCTGGCCTTCGGCCTGCTGGAGGGGCTGGTGCTGGCGGCGGTCCTGCTCTCACGGGTGGGGATGGGGGCAGTCCAGAAACGGTCGGCCCTGGCCCTCCCCTTCCTGCTGGCCGCGCTGACCGTCATCTTCGCCCGGCCGGGGGATGCGGGAGGGCGGATCGTGCCCCTGCCGGGCACTCCCTGGGCTGTCAGCGAGGCGGGCCTCTGGCGGTTCCTCTCCATCGCGGCCCGGTCGTACCTGTCGGTCCAGGCGGCGGTGCTCCTGGCCGCCACAACTCAGTTCCCCGACCTGCTCTGGGGGATGCGGGCGCTCAGGGTTCCCCCTATCCTGGTCGCCGTCGGCGGGTTCCTCTACCGCTACCTCTTCGTCCTGGCCGACGAGGCGCGGCGGATGATGCAGGCGCGGGAGGCCCGGTCGGCGGTTCCGGAGGGCCGCCGGGGCGGCGGGACCGTCCTCTGGCGGGCCCGGGTGACCGGCGCGATGGCCGGGACCCTCTTCCTGCGGGCCTACGAACGGAGTGAGCGCATCTGGAACGCGATGGTCGCCCGGGGGTACGACGGCGAAGTGCGGGTGCTCTCCGCGCCCACTCTCCGCCCGTCTGACGGGCGGGTGGGGATGGTCGGCGGATTGCTGTTGCTTCTGCTCCTGGCTGTCTTCCGGACGGTGCGGTAATTCGGCAATCCCTGCGCCTTCGTGGAGACAAAATGTGCGAAGCGAAAGTCTATCTGGAGAACGACCCCTCGGGACGTCCGGTCATGGAGGAGGTCATCCTGCTCCAGCCAGAAGGGGACGGTTACCGGCTGATCGGCCTGCTGGGGGAACAAAAATGGGTGCGCGGCCGGCTGGCAAAGATTGACTTCCTCCGGCACACGGTCTATCTGACCGTGCCATCCGAAGAGGAGGCCTGACCGGAGGAGGCTGCGGATGTGCATAGAATGCGGTTGCGGCGCCCGAACCCAATGGACCTGCCCGTTCTGCGGTGGACGGGTCGTTCTCATCAACAACGAACCGGTCTGCACTCTCTGCGGGGCCATCCTGGCGGACGTGCCCCCGGATGTGGACCCTCCCCTGCACTCCCATACCCAGGAGAAATCCGAAATGTCCGAAGAGATCGTCCGACTGCAACGCCTGCTCCCCCACTGGATAGAGCACAACGAGGAGCACGCGGAGGAGTTTCAGAAGTGGGCTGAACGGGCCCGAGAGGCCGGGGAGACCCACGTGGCCGACCACCTGCTGACCGCGGCCCGGATACTGATCCGGGCCAACGAGGCCCTGCAGGGCGCGCTGGACCACCTGGGCGGCGCGCCGGCCTCCCCGGAGCATGAACATCCCCACCCCCACGCCCACGGGTAGGAGGTGAGGCATCGCGCTCCATGCGACCAGTGATTGAAATTCGTGACTTCCACCTGACCTACCCGGACGGACGGGAGGCCCTGCGCGGTGTCCATCTAACGCTGACGGAGGGGGAAAAGGTGGCACTGGTGGGGCCGAACGGGGCCGGGAAATCCACCCTGATGCTGGCCCTGATCGGCCTGTTGAAGGGCAAGGGGACTCTGCGCGTCTTTGGGGAGGACCTGGACGACGGCAACGCGCGCCGTCTGCGGGCGCGCCTGGGCCTGGTCTTCCAGGAACCGGACGACCAGTTGTTTTCCCCCACCGTCTTTGACGACGTGGCCTACGGGCCCCTCTACGCGGGGTTGCCCGAAGCGGAGGTCCGCCAGCGGGTGGCCCGCGCGCTGAGCCAGGTGGGGCTGGACGGATTTGAAGGGCGGCTCTCCCACCACCTGAGCGCAGGGGAGAAAAAGCGGGCCGCCATTGCCACCGTCCTGGCGATGCAGCCCGAGGTGTTGTTGCTGGACGAGCCGTCGGCGGGACTGGACCCCCGCGCCCGCCGACGGCTGATAGAGGTCCTGCGGGCTCTCCCGCAGACGATGCTGGTCGCCACCCACGACCTGGGGCTGGTGGCGGAACTCCTGCCCCGGACCGTGGTGATGGACGGCGGGGTCGTCGTCGCCGACGGCCCTACTTCGGCGCTCCTGGCGGACGACTCCCTGCTGGAACGGCACGGGTTACGGTAAAGAGAAGAGAACGGCGGGGCGGGGGGGGGGGGGGGGCGCGCCACCCCCCCCCCCCCCCCCCCAAAAATGATTTTGTTTTTTTTTTTTTTGTGTGGGGCACACAACAAAAGCAAACG
>JBBIKR010000121.1:0-11047 GCA_037445395.1 Thermoflexales bacterium | reverse complement strand
AGGGATATGATTTTGCGGGCGGGCCTTGCCCGCCTGCAAAACCCATATCTTCTTAAGAATCGCCCGATGGTAAACCATCGGGCTGATTCAACGAAGCCCTGGGGGCTATTTTTGAGCCCCGAAGGGGCTTTGCAGAATCAGCCCGACGCTTCAGCGTCGGGCGAAAGAACCCCGCATCGGGGTTGCCCTACAATTCTCGGCACTTGGCGCAAATCGCGGTTTTGTGTTATCATAATTTGTGCGTCAACCATCATAAGGAGGTCGCAATGCTGAAGGAGTTCAAAGAGTTCGCCCTGCGGGGCAACGTCCTGGATATGGCCATCGGCATTATCATCGGTGCCGCCTTCGGCAGCGTCGTCAACTCTCTGGTGAAAGACATCCTGATGCCGCCCATTGGCTTTCTTCTGGGCAAAGTGGACTTCTCCAATCTCTTCATCAGTCTCTCGGGCCGCTATGCCAGTCTGGCAGAAGCCCAGGCGGCGGGCGCGCCGACCATCAACTACGGCCTCTTCATCAACACAGTGCTGAACTTCATCATCGTGGCAGCGGCGGTCTTCTTCTTCATCGTCCGTCCGATCAACCGTATGCGGCAGGCCAGAGAGGCCGCTCCGGCCGCGCCGACGACCAAAGAGTGCCCCTACTGCTTCTCCGCCATCCCGTTGAAGGCCACCCGCTGCCCCTACTGCACATCCCATCTGGAGGGAGAAACCAGTTAATGGACGAATTGCAAGGTCGTTTGCTCGCCCTGCAGGCCCGACTCCAGGACATCCGGAGGCGGCTTTGACCTGGACGGCAAGGAACAGGAGATTGCCCGTCTGGAGAGACAGGCCGCCGCGCCGGACTTCTGGGACGACCCCGAGACCGCCCAGCAGGTCATGCAGCGTCTGTCCGACCTGCGCGACGAGTTGGAGCCCTGGGTCGCCCTGGAACACCGGGTCGCCGATGCCCTGGAACTGGCCGCGCTGGGCGATGAAAGCCTGACGGAGGAATTACAGAAAGAAGCGGAAGAAGTAGAGAACCGACTGGAAAAACTGGAGTTTCGGCTCCTCTTCTCCGGCCCCTACGACCGGAACGACGCCTTCCTGGCCATCCACGCCGGGGCCGGCGGCACCGACGCGCAGGACTTCGCCGAGATGCTCCTGCGCATGTACCTGCGCTGGGCCGAGTCTCGGGGCTATAAAACCGACCTGGTGGACCGGCTCTACGGAGAAGAGGCCGGCATCAAACGGGCCACCGTCGCCGTCTCCGGGCCCTACGCTTACGGCTACCTGCGGGCGGAGCGGGGCGTCCACCGGTTGGTACGCCTCTCCCCCTTTGACGCCGCCCATCGCCGCCATACCTCCTTCGTCCTGGTGGAGGTCTGGCCCGACCTGCCGGAGGCGGCCAGCATTCATATTAACCCCGACGACCTGAAGATTGAGACCTTCCGCTCTTCCAGCGCGGGCGGTCAGCATATGCAGAAAAACGAGACCGCCGTCCGCATCACCCACCTCCCCACCGGCATCGTCGTCACCTGCCAGAACGAACGCTCCCAGACCCAGAACCGGGAGACGGCCCTGCGGGTCCTGCGGGCCCGCCTCATGGAATTGGAAGAGGAGAAACGACAGCGGGAACTGGCGGAAATCAAAGGCAAACACATTGAGGCGGCCTGGGGTAACCAGATTCGCTCCTACGTCCTCCATCCCTACCAACTGGTCAAGGACCACCGCACCGGCTACGAGACCGGCAACACTCAGGCCGTGCTGGACGGAGAACTGGACGCGTTTATGGAGGCGTACCTGAAGTCCGCTCTCTGGGAAGGAGGAAACGAAGCATGGACGAACAACCGGTAGAGGAACTGGTCGGGCGGGTCTCCCACTGGTACGACAAGATCAGCGTTATGGGCGTCACGCTCACCGGTCGGCTGTCCGTGGGCGACACCATCCGCGTGCGCGGCCATACCACCGACTTCACCCAGCGGGTCACCTCCATGCAGGCCTGGCACCAGGACGTTGCCGAGGCCGGCCCGGGCGACGAGGTGGGCATCCGCGCCGCCTTCCGCGCCCGCCCCGGTGACCGAGTCTACAAGGTGATCGGTTCGGGGTAGCAACCTGCACCCTGCGACCTGCGACTTGCGCCCTGCGACGTGCGCCCTGCGCCCTGCGACGTGCGACCTGAGAACATGCCCTCAGACCTTCTGCGCGAAGTCCGCGAGTTCATTCGCCGTCACGACCTGCTGCGCGTCGGTGACGGGGTGGTGGTGGGCGTCTCCGGCGGGCCGGATTCCCTCTGCCTGCTCCACCTGCTGCTGCGCCTGCAGGAGGAGTACCGGTTGCAACTGCACGTGGCCCATCTCCACCACGGCGCGCGGGGCGAGGACGCGGACGTCGATGCCGCCTTTGTCGCCGACCTGGCCCGGGAATGGGGTCTGCCCGCCACTCTGGCCCAGGAGGACGTCCCCGCCATCGCCCGCCAGCACAAACTGGCCTTTGAGGAGGCAGCCCGCCGGGTCCGCTACGCCTTCCTGGCCCACGTCGCCGGACAGGTCGGCGCTTCCCGGGTCGCCGTGGGCCACAACGCCGACGACCAGGCCGAGACGGTGCTCATGCACTTCCTGCGCGGGGCCGGCCTGGCGGGACTGCGGGGGATGCGCCCGGCGACACCCCTCGCCGAGTACCGTCTCCTGCCCCAGACCGGCCGCTTCCCCCTGCCGGACCGTCTGCCCGTGCTCATCCGCCCGCTCCTGGGCATCCCGCGCGCCGAAATAGAGCGGTACTGCGCCGAACAGGGCCTCACGCCCCGCTTTGACCGTTCCAACCTGGATACGACGTACTTCCGCAACCGGTTGCGCCATGAACTCCTGCCGCTTCTGGAGACCTACAATCCCAACATCCGCCGCCGCCTCTGCCACACGGCGGAGGTCGTCGCCGCCGACTACGAACTCCTGACCCAGATGCGGGAGTGGGCCTGGGGCCAGGTGGTGCGGGAGGAGACGGTTGAAGCCATCGTCCTGGACCGGGCCGGGTGGCAGGCCCAGCCCCTGGCGCTGCAGCGGGCGCTCCTGCGGGAAGCCGCCTACCGTTTGCGCCCGCACCTGCGGGATGTGGACTTCGTCCACGTGGAAGCGGCGGTCCAGGTGGCCCGCGATGGCACCACCGGCAACCGGGCGACCCTCCCCGGCGGCCTGGCCCTCACCGTCGGCTACGACACCCTGACCATCGCCGACGCCGGATACGAGCCCCCGCCCCCGGGCCCCACCCTGCCCCCGGGGACGGAGATCCCGGTGGCCCTGCCGGGCCGCACCCCGCTGCCGGACGGCCAGTGGGTCCTGGAGGCAACCCTGCTGGAGACCTGGACCCTGGAGGAAGTGAGGGGCAATCCCGACCGCTGGACGGCGTATCTGGACGCGGAGAGATTGGGGGGGACACCGGTCCTGCGCACCCGCCGCCCGGGCGACCGCTTCCGGCCCCAGGGCCTGGGTGGCCATGCCCCCCCGCTCACGGACTGGATGATCAACGTCCGGGTCCCCCGCGCGGTGCGGGATTCGCTACCACTGCTGGTCTCCGGCGACGGAGAAATCCTCTGGGTCTGCGGCTGGCGCGTCTCGGAGACCGCCGCCGTCCGCCCCGAGACCCGGCGGGTGGCCCGATTCCGGTTTTATCGGCAACTACCTACACCCCCATAAGAAAACTCCCAGCAATGGGGGGTCATTGCGAGCCGCTGAAAGCGGCGAAGCAATCTCCAGGGTGTCGGGGAGATTGCTTCAGCGGCTGACGCCGCCTCGCAATGACAGCGGGTAGGTGGTTACTTTTATCGGCCATAAGGCACGGGGTGAGAAGGAAACGGTGAGAGCATGAGCAAGCGAGCATTCCATCCGGTTTGTATCGCCCTGGGGCTCCTGGCCCTGGCGGCCTGTCGCCCCACGCCCACCCTCGCGCCCGTCCCTGCCCCGCCGACGGCATCCCCACCCGTCGGGAAGGGGCAGGTGCTGATGGTCATCGCGCCTCAGGACTTCCGGGACGAGGAGTACGCCCGTCCGCGCGAGATTCTGGAATCCGCCGGATACGCTGTCACCGTCGCCTCCCGCTCCCGGGAGACGGCGCGGGGGATGCTGGGGATGCGGGTCCAGCCCAACCTTCTCCTTTCCGAAGCCCGCGCCGCCGACTACGACGCGGTGGTCTTCGTCGGCGGGAGCGGCGCCCAGACCTACTGGGACGACCCGGAGGCCCACCGGCTGGCCCGGGAGGCCGCCGACGGGGGCAAAGTGGTCGCCGCCATCTGCATCGCCCCGGTCATCCTGGCCCGCGCGGGCGTGCTGGAGGGGAAACAGGCCACCGTCTTTGACCCCCCGTCCCTCTGCGCCGAACTGACCGCTCACGGGGCCACCTGCACCGGCGCGTCCGTCCAGCGGGACGGGCGGACCGTTACCGCTTCCGGCCCCCAGGCGGCGGAAGATTTCGCCCGGGCCATCCTGGCCGCTCTGGAGGAACCCTGATGCTGAACCCACCGATGCGAACGGTCCTGACCTGGGTAACTCTTCTGGTCGTCGCGGTGATGCTCATCAGCGGCCTGGCCAGCGCGCTCCAGTTGCGGGCCCGCCCGGCCCGGCAACCATCCGCGCTCTCCATCGCGCCCCCAGAGGTGACCCTCTGCACGGGCGAGGCGGTGGCCTTTGCCGCCGCGCCGCTCCCGGCATCCCGCTGGGCCGCCACCGGCGGCACCATCGGCGCCGACGGCCGCTACATTGCGGGTGACCTGCCCGGCAACTACGAGGCCCAGGCCGTCGGGCCGGGTGGGGAGCGTGGCCGGGCCTACATCCACATCGTCGCCTGCACTCCCACCCCGCCCCCCACGCCGACGCCCATCCCTACCCCGGCCCCGACGCCCACGCCGCCGCCCACGCCCATCCCGGAGGCCGACCCGGCGGGCGACCTTTTCGTCTACAATACTGGCGCCGCCGCCCCTGCCCCCTTTGACGGCGTGGACATCCGCAACGGTGCCTTCGCCGCCGACGGCCGCCTCCAGGCAGAAGGCATGCCTGCCGAACTGGCCGGGTGGGCCCAGGCAGGGGAGACCGTTCTCTGGATGGCCCTCCACGCCCCCATCCCGGAGGGGATGCCGGTGCGGGCGGACTGGCTCTTCGTCCTGGACCTGGACGGGAATGCGGGAACGGGCCGACCCCCGGGGACCCGTCCGGTCAACCAGGGGCTGGGGGATGAAGTGGCGGTGGGGCTCTATTACGACCCGACCGACGGCGCGTTCCACTCGTACCTCCTGCTATGGAACGCCGGAAGAGGGGATTTTGACGACGGCGGGGAGGTCCGCTACTGGCTTTCTCCCGACCGTACCGTGGTGGCTCTTGCGGTTCCGGGGGACGTTCTGGGGGCCCGGGGATTTACGCCGGAGGCGGCGCGGGGCCGGGCGGCGACCATCGCCTACACCACCCCCCAACCCGTCGCCGACTTCTACCCCCAGTAGCCCTTGCTCCCTGCGACCTGCTCCCTGCGACATGCGACCTGCTCCCTGCGACATGCGACCTGCTCCCTGTGACCTGGGCATCGTCATCGTCAACTACAACACCCGTGACCTGCTGCGGGCGTGCCTGCGCACCGTCTACGCCAGCCGGGGGGATTTCACCTTTGAAGCCTGCGTGGTGGATAACGGCTCCACCGACGGGAGCGGGGAGATGGTAGCGGCAGAGTTCCCCCAGGTCCGTCGGATTCTCAACCCGGATAATCGGGGGTATCCGGCGGCCAACAATCAGGGATTGCGCCTGCTGGGGTTTCCGGACGGCGCCGACGCGCCCCGGTTTGCCCTGCTCCTCAACCCGGATACGGAACTTCCCCCCGACGCGCTGGCGAAGATGCTGGCTTTTATGGACGCGCATCCGGAAGCGGGCGTCGTCGGGCCCAAACTGGTGCGGCAGGATGGGTCCCTGGACCTGGCCTGTCGCCGTTCCTTCCCTTCGCCGGAGGTCTCCTTCTACCGGTTCTCAGGCCTGGCGCGCCTGTTCCCTCGCAGCCGCCGCTTCGGGCGCTACAACCTCACCTACCTGGACCCGGACGAGCGGGCAGAGGTGGACGCGGTGGTGGGGGCCTTTATGATGGTGCGCCGGGAGGCCATCGCGCAGGTCGGCCTGCTGGATGAGGGATTCTTTATGTACGGGGAGGACCTGGACTGGTGCTACCGCATCAAAGCGGCGGGGTGGAAGGTGTACTACAACCCGGAGGTAACGGTTCTGCACATCAAGCGGGCCGCCAGCACCCGCAACCCCCGCGCCCAGGTGGAGTTCTGGCGGGCGATGGAGCACTTCTACCGCAAACACTACGCGAACCGCACGCCCTGGCCGGTCCACATCCTGATCCTGGCGGCGATCTGGGCCCGGACCCATCTGGAGCGGTTGCGCTGGCGGATGGTGGGGATAGAGGTATAGTGCAATGAAAAAGCGCCAAGCACGGGCTTTCTTTATCGGGACCCTGTTGCTGACCGATGCGCTGATGGCCGGGGTAGCCTTCTACGGCGCCTACTGGCTGCGCGCACTGGTGCCGTTTCCGGCAGAGGCGGTCACGCTGGCCGCTCCCTCCGCCTACGCGCCGGTCATGCTGGCCCACGTGGCCGCCGTCCTGCTGGCCCTCACCTTCAATCGCCTCTATGTCCTGGCCCGCAGCCCTTCCCGCGTGGACGAGTTCTACCAGACCATCGGTGCCGCGACGACGGGCACCATCACCGGAATCGCCCTCTCCTACTTCCTGTTCAAAAACACCCCCCTGGAAGTGGATTACCCCCGGGCGATGATGATGTACGCCTGGCTTCTGACCATCGTCCTGATTACGGTGGGGCGGCTGGCCCACGGGCGGCTGCGGGCCGTCCTTCAGGCCCGGGGATGGGGACGGGACCGGGTGCTGGTGGTGGGCACCGGCGACGTGGCGCGGATGATTCTCCACAAGATTCTGGGCAACCCGGAACTGGGCTACCAGGTGGTGGGGGCAGTGGAAGTGGAAGGCTACCCTACGGTGACCCTGCCGGCCCCCATCCTGGGCAACGCCCGCGACCTGGGCGACCTGCTGGAACAGCATCAGGTGGACGAGGTCATCATCGCCCTGCCAGAGGCGACCCACCAGGAGATTCTCACCCTCATCTCCGATTGCGAGCGGGGCAAGGTCACCGTCAAGGTCTTCCCCGACCTGTTCCAGATCATCGCCGGGCCGATGGGCATCGGCGACCTGGGCGGGCTCCCCCTCCTGACGGTGCGCGAGGTCGCCCTGCGGGGCTGGCGGCGGGCCGCGAAGCGGGTGATGGACATCGTCGGCGCGACGGTGGGGCTGATTTTCCTCTCCCCGCTGATGCTCCTTACCGCCATTCTCATCAAACTGGATTCCCCCGGCCCGGCCTTCTACGTCCAGGAGCGGATGGGGCTGGATGCCCGCCCGTTCCTGATGTTCAAATTCCGCTCCATGCGGCAGGACGCGGAGGCCCAGGGGCCGGGCTGGACCCGCCCCGGCGACCCTCGGGTCACCCGGCTGGGTAGCATTCTGCGTCGCCTGAACGTGGACGAGTTGCCGCAGTTAATCAACGTCCTGCTGGGGGAGATGAGCCTGGTGGGGCCCCGCCCGGAGCGGCCCGTCTACGTGGCCCAGTTCCGCCGATCCATCCCCCGCTACATGGACCGGCATCGGGAGAAGGCCGGCATGACCGGCTGGGCGCAGGTGAACGGCCTGCGGGGGGATACGTCCATCGCCGAGCGGACCAAGTACGACCTCTGGTACATTGAGAACTGGTCGCTCCTGCTGGACATCAAGATTCTCCTGCGCACGCTGGTCAACATCTTCCGCTCCCCCAACGCGTATTAGTCAGAAGATATGCACCGCTGAGGCTTTGAAGGCGATAAAGACCTCCCCTCCCTCCTCCAGGCCCATCTCTTCCAGCGAGGGGCGCGTGATGGCGCAGACGAAATCCGTCGCCTCCGGCAAAGCCCTGTCCGGCGGGACGCGCACCGTGACGTAGATCAGGGCCCCCCGGTCCAGAATGCCCACCACGCGGCCCCGGAAAGAGTTGCGCATGCTGGAATGGAGGGGCTCCCGGGAGAGCACGATGTCCTCCGGCCGGATGGAGGCGTGGACAGAGCCGGATCGGTCGGTCAGGACGGCGATCCTCAGCCCCTGTCGCCCTGCACCTTCCAGGGCGAGCCACCGGTAGCCCCCGTCTCCGGGGAAGATTTCGCCCCGGAAGACGTTTCTTACCCCCACAAAGCGGGCCACGAATTCGGATTCGGGCCTCCGAAAAATCTCCTCCGACGAACCGACCTGAACGATTTGCCCCTGGTTCATCACCGCGATGCGGCTGGCCAGCGCGACGGCTTCCTCAAAGTCGTGAGTGACGTGAACCGTCGTTGTGCCCAGTTCCCGGTGCAATCGGGCCAACTCCCGCTGTAAACCCTCCCGGGTTTCGGGGTCCAGCGCGCTCAGGGGTTCATCCAGCAGGAGGATGGAAGGCTCAATCGCCAGCGCACGGGCCAGGGCCACCCGCTGGGCCTCGCCCCCGCTCAGCGTCTTCGGTCTCCGCCGGAGCAGAGAACGAATGGAGAGCCGCTGGCTGATTTCGTCCACCCGCTCCGCGATCGCCTTCTGGCTCATTCCCCTCAGCCGCAGACCAAAGGCGATATTCTCCGCCACGCTCAGGTGCGGGAAGAGCGCGTAGTCCTGATAAACAAATCCGATGGAGCGGCGCTCCGGTGGGAGCCGGGTGACATCCTCCCCGTTGAGCAAAATGCGCCCCCGTCGGGGGAAATGAAGGCCCGCGATGGTCTCCAGCAACACCGTCTTTCCGGCACCGGTCGGGCCGAGAATGACGAAGTACTCCCCGGGGACAACCTCCAGATGGACCCCGCGCAGGTGGAATTCCTCCAGGTCCAGCCACAAATCGGTCACCTGCAGGCTCATCCCCCTCTCCGATCCTTCCGGGAGATTCCCCGCAACGCCGCGAAGGCGACCAGAGAGATGAGAATCATCAGCGCCGCCACCGGCCGAGCATAGGCCAGCCCGAAGGCCTCAAACCGCTGGTAGATGAGCACCGGGGCCACCATGGGGTGATAGGCCAGAACCACGACGGCGCCGAATTCGCTCAGGCCCCGGGCCCACATCATAATGGCCCCGGAGAGGATGCTGCGCCAGGCCAGGGGGAAGGAAACCCGCCAGAAGGCCTTCCAGGGCGAGGCGCCCAGCGTTCGCGCCACCCGCTCCAGGCGGGGGTCCACCGCCTCAAAGCCCTCCCGGGCCGCGTTGACCAGAAAAGAGAGGCTGACGAAGAGCATAGCGATGACGATGCCGGGCACGGCGGAGACGAATCTCAGGCCCAGGAGGCTGAACGCCTGGCCCAACGGGGCCTGTCGGCCAAAGACCATCAGGAGCGCGATGCCCGCCGCCGAGTGGGGGACGACGACGGGCAAATCTACGATCCCTTCCACCACCCCCTTGCCGGGGAAATCCACGCGGGCCAGCAGATAGGCCAGGGGAACGCCGCAGATAAAGGCCAGCAGGGTGGCGATAAAGGACGCGTAGAGGGTCAGGGAGATGGCATTACGGACTTCTGCATCCAGAAGGGTCTGCCAGAGGAGAGAGAAACCGGATGCGGTCACCGTCCGGGCCAGTGGGACGACGATGAACAGAACCAGCAGGGCCCCCAGGGCGGAGAAGAGAACGGTCAGCCGGTTGGCGAAGAGAACCCTCATTGGTTAATCAATCGCAATTTTGTGGGTAGCCTGCAAGGTTTATCCCTCCATATATGGGGGATAAATCGCCAATTCCACGCGCAAATGCCCATATATGGGGGTATCCTGGCTGGCCAATCACACAAAAACAAACTTGACTAACCACTCATGGCGATGACTCTATGACCAGCGGCTGAAGGGCGGGCGGGAGGGCATCCCTGTCCCCGGTGGTGGGGGGCACAATGGGCGGCTGGCCCATGCGCTCCATGATTGCCTGCCCCTCCGGGCCGATGAGGAATTTGACGAACTCCAGAGCCAGGTCGGGGCTGGGGGCATTCCTGGGGATGGTCACGCCGTAGACGATGGGCTCGCCCACCACCGTGATGGTCTGGCCCGGCTCGGTACCGGCAATCTCCACGGCCGCTTTGCTGTAAAAGTCGGCGTACTCCACGCTCCCCAGGTTGATCTCCGGCGGCAACTCCACGAACCGGAGGCCGTGCTGGAGAGCGACGGAGCGGTACTCAAAGGCGTAGTCCATATCCCCCGATTGCAATAGTGCAATCAACTCCACCGACTTGGGGCGTACGTATGCCTCTGGACAGCCCGTCTCCAGCTTGCGGTAGAGGCCGGGGATTTGGTAGTGCGCTTCCGCCAGTTGCCAGACCATCAACGTACGATAACCGCAGGGGTCTGCATTGGGGTCGGCGCGACCGCAGATGACGCCGTCCCGACCGATGATTTCATACCAGTTATCGGCGTTCACTTCGTCCGCATACCGGGAGCGGTCGGTGTAGGCAACCACTATCTCGTTGCGGGCGAAGCGGATGTTCCACTCCGCGAACTCCGGGATGAGCAGTTGGTCAATGACCCGGTAGTCGGCCGGTATGAGCAGGTCGGCCTCCCGGCCCAGTTCGCGGATTTTCCGGGCGGCCTCGTTGCTGCCCGACGCCTCGGTCTGAAAGGTAACGCCGGGGTAGTGGGCCTGGAAGGCCTCCGTGAGGGCCTGCACCGGCTCCGCCAGACTGCCCGCGTGGAAGATGATGAGTGTCCCGCTCCGGGCCGCCGTCGGGGAAGATGCGGGGAGGGCCGACCGGCATCCGGTCAGCCATAGGCCGAGAAAGACGGCCGCAAGGACGATGCGAAGAGACCAGGTGGGGATAGAAAGCCTCTTCATTGGAGAACCTCCCGGTTGTATATTTGTATCGCTACAATTATACTTCGGCGGCGGTTTTTTGTCAAGGCCAGCGGGATAAAAGGAGGGGGGCCGGCGCCCGGGAATGACCCGCGCCCGGCCCCCCAAGTTAGCCGCCCCAAAAAGGCAGGCCCAAAACAAACCGCCCCAAAACCCAAAAACTCGCGAGC
>JBBIKR010000120.1:0-11234 GCA_037445395.1 Thermoflexales bacterium | reverse complement strand
GGCTCCGGAAGACCCGGGCGCCGGGCTGGGTGGCGGTCAGGTCGGTCAGATCATAACCCCGCACAGACTACGGAATACGGCCTACCCTCCCCGCAGCATGGCCAGCACCTTCGCCGCCGCCGCGCTGGCGTGGGCTACCGTCTCCGGGATGTCCATCGGGCCTACGGCGGTGCCGGCCAGGAAGACCCCGGGGCGATTGGTCTCCACTGGCTGCAGGTCGCCGTTGGCGGCCGTCAGCCAGCCCTGCCTGTCTATCTCCACCCCCAGCATCTCGGCCAGACGACGGGTTTCAGGGCGGGGGACCAGCGCCGGGGCCACCACCACCAGGTCCGCCGCGATGTGCACCTGTCGACCGGAAAGGGTGTCCGCGCCCAGCACTATCACCTTCCCGTTCTCCGCGAACACCCGCGAGACCTTCCCCCGCAGGTAGACGACGTCCTCCTTCTCCATCGCCCGCTGGATGAACTCGTCGTATCCCTTGCCGGGGGAACGGATGTCAATGTAAAAGATGTACGCCTGGCCGTCGTGGACCCGGTGGCGGTAGAGAATGGCCTGTTTGGCGCTGTACATACAGCAAATCCTGGAGCAGTGGGGCATGTGCCGCCGGGGCTCCCGGGACCCGGCGCACTGGATGAAGACCACCTCCCTGGGCTCCTGCCCGTCGGACGGACGGGCGATTTTGCCGGACGTGGGCCCCGAGGCCGAGAGCAACCGCTCAAAGGCCAGCGCGTCTATCACGTCCGGGATTTTCCCGCCACCGTACTCCGGCAACTGCCCCAGCGGATAGAGGTCGTAGCCCGTCGCCAGGATGATCGCGGCGACTTCCGTCTCCACAACCATGTCCGTCTGCTCGTACGCGATGGCACCGGTGGGGCAGAACTTCTCGCACGCCCGGCACCGCCCCTTCTGGAAGTAGATGCAGGATTCCCGGTCTATGACAGGCTTGTTGGGGACGGCCTGCGGGGAGAGGGTGTAAATGGCCTTTCGGGGACCCAGTCCCCGCTGGAATTCCGCGGGCACCTTGCTGGGGCATTTCTCCTGGCACAGGCCGCAACCGGTGCACTTCTCCCAGTCCACATACGCCGCGCGGCGGCGAATGCGGACCTGGAACCGCCCGGCCTCGCCGGTCACGGATTCCACCTCCGAGTAGGTGAGCAACTGGATGTTCTCGTGCCGCCCGACCTCCACCGTGCGGGGTGTGAGGATACACTGAGAGCAGTCCAGGGTGGGGAACGTCTCCGAGAGTTGGGCCATGCGGCCGCCGATAGAGGGCAACCGCTCCACCAGGACAACCTCATGGCCAGCATTGGCGATGTCCAGCGCCGCCTGCATGCCGGCAATACCAGCGCCGATGATCAGAACCCGCCGGGAAGAAGAAGTGAGTCCGTTGCTCATGGCTACTCCCACAATCACTCAATCTCTACCAGCACCCGGTCCTTCTCCACGTCCTCGCCGGGCCGGACGTGGACAGCCTTGACCACGCCGTCCCGTTTGGCGTGGAGTTCATTTTCCATTTTCATTGCTTCCAGCACACAGACGGGGTCTCCGGCCTTCACCCGCTGCCCGGGCTGGACCAGCACACGGGTGATCTTGCCGGGCATAATTGCCAGGACCGCGCCCGCGCTGGCGGCGACCGGGGCCGCAGCCGACGGGGTGGGAATGGCCGGCGCGGCAGCAGTCACCCGCAACCCGCCGACTTTCAGCCCGTACGGGCGGCCCTCCACCACCGCGCGCTCCTCCTCCAGCGCGACGTCATAGGCGATGCCGTCCACCAGCACCACGCCCTCCGGGGTGACCTCCACGGTGAACGGACGTCCGTTCACGGTGACCGTGTTGCCCTCGGCAACAACCGGGTACTCCACACCGTCCAGAACCAGAGTGAACTCTCGCTTCACCCCGAGCCTCCTGAGAAAAGGGTGGGGGGATGCGGGCGGCGGCGAAGCCGCCGCCCGCATCCCGACGCGTCATCTGAGCCCACCGGCACCCTCCAGAATGCCGGTCCAGCGGCCGCTGGCCGGCCGCCAGGTCGTCTTCCAGGGAGAGACCGCCGGGGCCGGTGGAGTGGGGGGCTCCCGACGGGCCTGCTCCTCCAGGCGGTGCAGGAGCATCCCGGCAATGGCCGCCGCGATGGGCTCTCTCCCGTCGCTGCCCCGCGCGCGCCGCTCCAGAAACGGACGGGCGATCTGGGGAAAGAGCGCGTAAGAGATGACATCCTCCTCGCTGCGGGCAATCGCGCCGATCTCCTCCCACGCCTTTGGCATCCCGGGCGGCAACAGGTCCGCCGGTCGGCAATCTATGGGCTCCTCGTCACCGATGACCCGCCGCTTGACCTGGGGATCAATGGGCACGGGGGGACGGCCGTAGTAGCCCCGGATGTAGTTCTTCACCTCCTCCGGGACAATCCTGTACCGCTCGCCCAGCACCACGTTCAGCGTAGCCTGCGTGCCGACGATCTGGCTGGATGGGGTGACCAGCGGCGGGTAGCCCAGTTCTGCCCGGACGCGGGGCACCTCGGCCAGTACCTCGGGGTACTTGTCCTCCGCCTTCTGCGCCCGCAGTTGAGAGACCAGGTTGGAGAGCATTCCACCGGGAATCTGGTACTGCAACACCCCTACGTCCACGCCGAAGAAACCGCTCTCAAAGCGAGCATACTTGCGGCGGACCCCGGCGAAGTACTCGGCAATCTCCGCCAGCAGATTCAGGTCCAGGCCCGTATCCCGCTCTGTTCCCTGGAGCATGGCGACGACGGACTCGGTCGGGGAGTGGGATGTACTCATAGAGAGGGACGAAATGGCCGTGTCCACGATGTCCACTCCGGCCTCCACGGCCTTGAGCAGCGCGGCCGTTGCCATCCCGCTGGTCGTGTGGGAGTGGAAATGAACCGGCAGGCCAATCTCGGTCTTGAGGCGGCGGACCAGTTCGTACGCGGCGTACGGGGTGATGAGACCGGCCATGTCTTTGATACAAATGGAGTCCGCGCCCAGGTCCGCCATCTGGCGGGCCAGGTTGACAAAGTAGTCCATGCTGTACGGCGGGCCAATGGTGTAGCAAATCGCGGCCTGGACATGAGCCCCTTCCCGCTTCGCGACGGCCATCGCCCGCTCTATGTTGCGGATGTCGTTCAGGGCATCAAAGATACGGAAGATGTCTATTCCATTGGCTCGGGCGCGGACGATGAACCGCTCCAGTACGTCATCGGGATAGTGACGGTAGCCGACGACGTTCTGGCCGCGCAGGAGCATCATAAAGGGAGTGTTGGGCATGGCCTGCCGGAGCATCCGGAGACGGTCCCAGGGGTCCTCGTCCAGAAACCGCATGGCGGAGTCAAAGGTAGCGCCGCCCCACATCTCCACAGCCCAATAGCCCACCCGGTCCATCTTCTCAGCAATGGGAAGCATATCATCGGTACGCATCCGGGTCGCCAGCAGTGACTGATGCCCATCCCGGAGGACCAGGTCGCAGATTTTCAGCGGATTTTTCATAGATTTTCCCCTCCGCATCAGTTTCCGGTGTTCTCAATTATGGCGGCAAACGGATTGCCTGTCAAGCGACACTTTGCCACGCTGGCACAACCATCCGCTCATCTCGCCAAAGGGACAGTGTCCTGAGCAGTGACCTCTTTTCGCAATTATCCCACTGGAGAAGCGACCTGTCAAGGATGACGAGCAAATCACCGCGCCATGTATGGCCCTGCAATGATCGTTTCGGCCGCTGGTATGGGCAGGCGCCAGGCAGGCCAATATCCCTCCCCATTTATTATGGGCGCGGCGCTCCCTGCAGAGGATTTGCTGCACAAGCCCGGATGTGATAAAATTTCAAATTTTTTGTGGTATGCTGTAATTGCTACCAGAGGGTCTGGTAAGTATATCAAGTTACAGGAGGTGTAAAATGAAGATCAGGTCTCCGTCCAAAGATATGCGAGTTAGGCGCACTACTGAGGTAAGGGAGGACATGCTAATGAGAAATGTCATTTTGATGGTTGCAGGAGCCGTAGGTGCCGTTATCCTGGGACTCGTCTACGTCTTCAACGCCTTCGGTCCAATCGACGCCGCGGTGGTTTGGTGGGGGCGCGTATCTGTGGGACTCGGTATCGGCCTGGGCATCCTTGCTTTGACTGTAGGAGCGAAACGCACAATGCTCTGCCGGCTCATGTTGGGACTGGGATACACCGTTTTGGCGGTCCTGCAACCCCCCGGTTATCCTTTGGACTGCCTACCACGGTTCTGGCATTGAGCGATCTGGTCCATTTGTCGCCCATTGGGGGTATGCCATCCCGCATATCATCCTGTTAGCCATTAGTGCCTTCACACCATACTCTTATTCTTCGTACCCTGCGAATGACCATCACTGCGCAGCGGACCGGCGGGAAGGCATCTTAACCTCGCCAAAAGAGCACCCGGGGCATCTTGAGGCGGCTGATGTGTGGGACGATCTATGATTCGTATAATTGAACTTATACGAATCATATATTGCCACAGGCCCGGCACTCCCCCACCCTGCGGGATTTGACAAACTTCCCCGTTCGTCTTACAATGATGGCGAAATAGGTAAGAAACTAGGAATAGGAGGCACAATGATCTGGACACGTCTTTCTTCCAAAGGCCAGGTGGTAATTCCGAAACCCATCCGGGAAGCACTGGGACTCCAGACAGGCACCACCTTCCGCGTCCGCCTGGAGGAGCGAAACATTGTCCTGGAACCTGTGCAAACTTCCCCGATTGCAACCCTGTGTGGGAAATACCCGGAAGCGGATTTTCTCTCTGAGTTGGAGAGGGAACATCGGCAGGAGGTCCGGGATGAGGCCGCGGTTCGTTCTTGATGCGTGGGCAATGCTGGCTTTTCTTCAGGGGGAGGAGCCGGCCGCGTCAAGAGTTCGGCAATTGCTGGAAAGCGCGCAGGACGGGACAAGCGAACTGTTCATCTCCATCATTAATCTCGGCGAAATCGTCTACTGCGTGGGCCGGGTCAAGGGCGAGAGAGTTGCCTGGGCAACCCTGGACGAGATTCGCCGCCTGCCGCTGGTGATTGCTCCAGCCACGGACGAGCGGGTCCTGTCGGCAGCCAGGTTCAAAATGCAGTACGCTATCTCCTACGCGGACGCCTTCGCTGCGGCACTGACTCAGGAACTGGGCGCGGTGCTGGTCAGCGGCGACCCGGAACTGGAAGTGCTTCGGGATAAAATTGCACTGGAGCGGCTGGAGCGGAGCGGGAGATGACAGATTGGACCCTGCAGGAAGCCACAGAGAAATTTCTGGACGAAATCGCCGCCAGCCGGAGCCCTAACACCCATAAAGCGTACGGCCAGGCAGTTCAGCACTTCCTGGATGTGCTGAAGGAGAACGGGGTCTCGCCTTCCATTCCCATCGGCGAACTCTCGGTGGAGTGGATGGGATGGTTCATCCAGTCTCTCCACGACTTTGCCGTGGCGACGGAGCGGCTCTACCTCACCGCGCTGACGGCCTTCTACGAGCACGCGGCAGCGGAGAACTGGGCACCGGTCAACCTGCCGGCCCTGCGGCGGCTGTGTCGGCGGCGGGCCCGCCGGGAAGCCTCACGCCTGCCGCCGTTCCCACGCGCGGAAATAGAGAAGATACTGGAGGCCGTTGCGCAGGCGGCTACCACCCCACCCCACGACGAGCGGGAGGCCCTGCGGATTTTGCGAGACCGTGCCCTACTTTATGTGCTTGCCGATACCGGCCTGCGGGTCTCCGAAGCCTGCGGGCTGACCCGCGGCCATCTGGACTGGGCCGAGGCGCGGGCACGGGTACTGGGCAAGGGGAACCGGGAAGCGGTCGTGCGGTTTTCGGAGCGGAGCCTCCGCTACCTGCGGGCGTATCTGGACACGCGGGCAGAACTGGACGGTCGGCAGGGGCGGCCGTTGAGCGCGCTGCCAGTCTTCGCCCGCCACGACAGGGGGGCCGGGGAGCGCGTGTTGCCTCTATCCCCCCGGTCGGCGGAGAAGATCGTGGAGGAGTGGACCGTGGCAACGCTGGGGGAACGGGCCCGGGGCACCATCACGCCCCACACGTTCCGCCACTACTTCGTGACGGTGGTCCTGCGGGGAAGCGGCGGGAACGTCCGGCTGGCCCAGGAACTGGCCCGCCACCGCTCCATCACCACCACCCAGCGCTACACCCATCTGAGCGACGACGAACTGGACCGGGAGTATCACCGGATATTCAACGAGTGAGCAAGGATACAAGGATACAAGTAGACAAGGGGAAAGGATACAAGTAGACAAGGGGAAAGGGTACAAGTAGACAAGGGGATAGGGAGACACGTCTTCCCCACCCCATTCGCGGCCATCACAGGAGCGCGGCAAAGGCGCTCCGTTGCGCCAAAGGCGGAAAACCCGTATACAACCCCATTTCGTATAGCCTGTTTATTTTCTACAAGTATGACACTGCAGAAAGTACTCTCTTTCCCTTTAATGACTACACGAAATACATTTTGTGCCCTGATGCAGGATGCAGGATGAATCCTGCGCTACGCCGGCAGGTGGTCAATGGGGCAGGATACATCTCGCGCTACGGGTTGAACCGGAAGAGGCAGACATCGCCGTCCCGGATGCAGTAGTCCCGCCCCTCGGTGCGGATCAGGCCCTGCTCCCGCGCCGCCGCCCATCCGCCCACCCGCACCAGTTCCTCCCAGCCAATCACCTCCGCCCGAATGAAGCCGCGCTGCATATCGCTGTGCACCCGTCCCGCCGCCTCCGGCGCCGTCGCGCCCCGGCGCACCGACCAGGCCCGCACCTCCCGCCCGCCCGCGATGGTGAAGAAAGTGATGAGGTCCAGCGCCCGGTACCCCGCCCAGACCAGCGCCTCCAGGCCGGATTGCGAAAGGCCCATCGCCGCGCGGTACTCCGCCGCCTCGTCGGGGGGCCACGAAGCCAGGTCTGCCTCCAGTTGGGCGCAGAGGACGATGCAGGGCGCGCCCTCCGCGGCGGCGTATTGCGACACCGACTCTGCACCCTCCCCACCCTCCGGCAGGTCCTCCTCGGCCACGTTCGCCACATAGAGGCGGGGTTTGGCCGTCAACAGGTGGAGTTCCCGAACCAGCGCCGCCCGCTCCTCTCCGTCCTCCCTCACAAAAACGGAGGCCCGCTCCCCCCGCTGCAGGCGGGCCTCCAGTTCCTCCAGCAGCGCCAGTTCCGTCGCCAGTTCCCGGGGACGGGCACGGGCAGCCGGGCGGGTCTTCTCCAGCCGCCGCTGCACCGTCTCCAGGTCCGCCAGGATTAGTTCCAGGTCCAGAACCTCCAGGTCCCGAATCGGGTCTATGCTCCCGTCCACATGGACCACATCGGGGTCGGCGAAGCAGCGCGCCACAACAGCCACGGCGTCCACCTCCCGAATATAGGCCAGGAAGCGGTTGCCCAGCCCTTCGCCCCGGTGCGACCCCCGAACCAGACCGGCGATGTCCACAAACTCCACGGTGGCCGGCGTGACCTGCTCCGGCCCCACCAGGCGGGCCAGCGCGTCCAGGCGCGGGTCCGGGACCGCCGCGATGCCCCGATTGGGGTCAATGGTCGTAAAGGGGTACGCTCCCACCGCCGCACCAGCCCGGGTGAGCGCGTTAAAAAGGGTAGATTTTCCCACATTGGGGAGACCGACGATGCCGATTTGAAGGGACATTTCGCAGTACCTTCCCCACCCTGCCCCACCAGGTGCAGAGGCTGGAGCCTCTGATGACTACACGAACCAGAAGAAGCCAACTACGGAGTCCCGGCCGCTCCATCATCCCCCGACGGCCTGCGAATGGGCAACGCAATCGTAAAAGTACTGCCCCGATTCAGTTGGGACTCCACCCAGACCCGCCCTCCGTGTCGTTCCACAATGGATTTGACAATGGCCAGCCCCAACCCGGAACCCGGGACATCCTCCATCCCCCGTCGGCGGATGCGGTAGAATTTCTCAAAGAGACGGACCTGGTCCTCCGGGGCAATCCCGATGCCGGTGTCGCTGACGATGATGTGGACCTCCTGACCCACCACCTGCAGGCCGACCGTCACCATCCCACCGGGGGAAGTGTATTTGATGGCATTGTCCACCAGATTCGTGATCGCCTGGCGAAGGAGCGTCGCATCGCCCCAGATCACCGGGGCCGGTTCGGTCGCCTCCAGGCGAAGGGTAAGCCCCTTGGCGACTGCCCGCGCCCGCATCCCATCCACCGCCTCCACCAGCAGGGCCCCCACGTGACAGGGGCGCTCCTCCAGACCCATCCCCGCCTCAATTCGCTGAAGATTGAGCAGATTTTCCACCAGGGTGCTCATCTGCTCAATACCCTTGAAGATTTTGTCCAGATACTCCTGCTGTTTCTGGGTGAGGTCTCCCGCCATGGGGAGCATGCTGGCATAGCCCCGAATGAAGGTCAGCGGGGCGCGCAGGTCGTGGGAAACCGTCGCCACGAACTCGGACTTCATCTCGTCCAGTTCTTTGAAGTGGGTAATGTCCCGCATCACCACGACCCGCCCCATGTTCTCCCCTTCGGCGCTGAGAATGGTGGACGCGCTGGCATAGAAAACCCGTCCGCCCGGCAACGGGACTTCCTCCACCAGCGGCCCGCTCCGGCTCAGCGGCTCGGTCAGAATGCGCACCAGGGCGGGTTCCAGAGGGGTCTCGGCAACTTTCCGGCCAACCAGTTCGCCGGCAGGGATGCCCAGGGCCCGCTCGGCGGCAGGGTTGACCAGCAGGAGACAATCGTCCCGGTCGGTAACCAGGATGGCATCGCTGGTGCTGGAGAGAATGGCCGCCAGACGCCGCCGTTCACTTTCCGCCAGTTGAAACAGTCGGGCATTCTCAATCAGGACCGCCGTCTCGCTGGCCAGCGTGGAAAGCAGGTCCAGTTCAGAGGGCTCAAGCCGGCGCGGCTGGTCAAATCCAACCCACATCACGGCAACCGGCTGCCCTTTACTGAGGACCGGCAACGCCACGACAGCCTGCACTTCATCCGGGAGGGGGCCGGCACCCGCCAGTATCCGGGCTCGACGCAGGTTATCCAGGAGAATGGAATTGCGGGCGTCCCGGGCGGCCAGAGCCAGTACCCGATCCAGTGTCCCAACATTCTCCACCGGCTCGCCCCGCCCAATCACGACCTGGGGATCGCCCACAGCGGAGAGAAGAACAATCCGGGAGACACGTGCCTGAAGGGTCTGAAGGGCACCCTCCAGGATGCGAGAAATGCCCTGAGAGAGGTTCAGCGTGGCAGAGACCTCCTGGGCCACCCGGAGAAGCAACGAAAGGTCATTCAGCCGGTCCAACAGACTAACCCGCATCTTCTCAAAAGATTCACCCAGTCGGGCAATCTCGTCGTCCCCCACCATCTGAATGGACTTCTCCAGATTGCCCCGGGCAATCTCCTCCGCCGCGCGGGCCAGCAGATTGAGCGGGCGAGTCAACTGGCCGGTCGCCAGAGAGATAATCAACCCCACCACTCCGGTCAGAACCGTCAGGAGAACCAGAAGCGGCGCCGCAATACTGAGCGCCAGTTCCATCCGAACTTTGTGGGGAAGAAGAATAACCACGGCCCAGGGATACCCGCTGACCGGCAGATAACAGACCATCTGGCGGGCATTGGTCCGACTGTCCCGGGTTTCCCGTACCCATCCGCCCTCCACCACCTTCAGCGGAGGACGGCTCTGGTCCACTTCCCACTGTTCCAGCAGGCGCTGGGGGTCCTGATGGACGACAATCCGGCCCGTCTCGTCCACCACAAAGCCCTCTCCCTGCTGCATCGTCCACTGGAGTCCCGTGAGGACCCGCTCCAGGAGAGGGTTCACCCCCATCTCCACCCGGCCAACATGAACCCCCTGCCGGTCGCCCCCGGAAACATGCTCCATTGAACTTACAAAGGATAGAATCACCGAACCATTCGGCCCCCAGTGGACCGGTGTCGTCTGCACTCCGCCAGTGACCTGGATCAACGAGAGAAATTCCTGCTCCTCGGGCGTCAGTTCCACCTCCCCCGGCGCATAGGAGGGGTAAGAACAGCGCAGGCTCCCGTCCGGGCCGTAGGCCGTCAGGCGGCTAAAGTACGGAAGCATCTGGATAAACGTCTGCAACTGGGCCTGGCAGGCCTGAACATCGCCGCTCCAGATTTGCGGCGCAGCGGAGAACTGGCGAATGAGGCTCTGGCCCGTAGAGATGAACTCGCCGATACCATCGGCACCGTTGCGGGCATCGCGGGTCATCGCATCCACAGCCAGACGGGTGGCGGTATTCATCGCCGATGAGACCACCGCATAGACCAGGACAGAGAAGAAGAGGATAAAAAGAGGAATGAACAGGAAGAGGAACCGGCGGTTCAGCGTGCGAGCATACGGCGGAAAACGACGGGCAACCCGGACCGGACGCAGCCCGGGGAACAGGAGGTAAACCACCTGAAAGAGCAGACCATAGGCCAGGGCCTCTATGAAGGCCAGCGGGATGCTGATCGCCATCAGGGTGAGGACATAATCCAGCACCACCAGACCCTGGCCCGGACGGTATTCGCCCACCAGCCAGCCGACAAACGCCAGTGGCTGGATCAGAATGACGACAATCAGAACTGCCCCCAGAGGTTGGCGGAGCAGGTGAGCAAAACTGCCGTAAAAGTCCTGCCTCAGGAGAAAGGCCAGGAGAGCGGCCCCCAGCGCCAGATTCAGAGGCTCAAACAGGATGTGCGTGGTGGAGCGAAACAGTCCGGCCACCAGGCCCAGGATGGTCGCCGGCCCAACACCCAGCCAGATTGCGGCCGGGATCACGGGCAGCAATCCCAGAAGAGGGAATCCCGGCACGGCCGGTTCGGCGGGGAGGAAAGGTGGCGGGAGCAAATCGGGGGCTGGCAGCCGCAGGATCAACACTCTATTCAACAGGGGGGTGAGAATGAGGAGGAAAACAAACAGGAGCAGTCGTCTTCCCCGCAGCGCAGTGAAATCCCGCCAGGAGCGAGCCAGAACCATGAGGAGCAATGCGATATATAGCCCCAGCAGCAGGACAGCCCCCCAGTGGGCCGGCCACTCAAAGTACGGCAGGGACAAAGTCCCCCACAGAAGGATGTTCATAGCCTCACCCGGGTCATCGGATGGTACGAGGATCATCTGACAGCATTATATCCCAAAATTCTCTGATAGCAACTCCTATTTCACCACTTCGCGCTAATTCCTGTCCCAATGCAGGATAAATCCCAATGGCACTAACTTTTTGCGGTTCCGCAAGACTCACTCTATGGGCAGTGCGATATGGCCCTGTTCCGTGTCA
>JBBIKR010000119.1:0-11357 GCA_037445395.1 Thermoflexales bacterium | reverse complement strand
CGCCAGCCGTGCAATCCTCCACCTGGCCCAGGATGTATTCCCGCGCCCCTTCGGGGACCCCCGCCCGGCGGAGATGGGCTTCCAGATGGGGAGAGGGGCCCAGATACCAGGCCATCAGTTGAGCGACTGCTGGACCATTCAAACTCTCAAACAGCGAATAGGGCTCCTTCGCACAGAACCGCAGAAGCACCTCGGCTACCTCCCGTCCGATAAGGTTCACCCACCCGGTGAAGTCCTCGGGCCAGGCTACCGCTTTCAGATAGACCGGGAAGATGTCGGGTTCATCCGGCTTGCCGGGGGGATTCAGGCACCTGTGCCATAATATGCGGGCGGCGGCGGTCCGGCCCGAACCGGAGGGGCCGAAGGCCAGGGCCGGCCGGAGGCCGCCCATCCCTTTCAGCGGGGCGGGCCAGACGCCGTACTCCGCCAGCATCGGGTCCAGTTCGGCCCACTCCGGACCGAAGGGGTTCCAGGAAAATCCCCCTTCTTTTAGCCACGCGCTGATTTCCGGTGGGTCTACAGGGCGGGTCACGCCTTCCCAGGGAGAAAGGAGACTGGCAGGGGTGCTGTGCCAGGCCTGGAGCACCTCCAGATGCTCGCGATGTTGCTCCGGCACTCCCTGCTCCCCCAGTTCCTTTAGCCTGAAATCAATGGCTTCCGAGTAGAGCAGATGCCGGTTCCCTTCCTGCTCCAGAATGTTCCGGAGGTCCGACAGGCACTCCGGGGTGATGGTCTTCCTAATCAATTTCAGAACCTGCTCCCGCCTCTCGCGGTCCAGGCGCCAGGCCCAGACCAGAGCCTCAAGGGTGTCTCGCTCTAACTGCACAGTGGACGGTTTCCGCTCGGCCAGAGTTGCCCAATTGACCAGTGGCCGGGGAGCCGCCTCCTCCCAGCGGGAACGGAGCATCTTTTCTAACTCCGGGTCCTTCCACACCTCTTGACACTTTTTAGAGAAAGCCCAGTACAAAGAAAGAGCCTCCCGGTAGCGCTTCTTCCGCAACGCAGTGCTGAGGGCTTCCAGTTCCTCCAGCGCTTTCTGTCTCCGTTCCCGGCGCTCCCTTTCCTTTTCTACCATTGAGTGCCACTGCTGAGCCCCAAAGCCCAGCAGGCCGCTGAGGAAGGCCAGCAGTACGGTGGTGGTCTCTTTTCCGCCCTCTCCCGCCAGAGCACGATAAATGCGCTCAATGATCTGGGGGATGCCAGGTGGGTAGCCCGCGAACCAGCCGGTGATCCCGTAAACCAGACCGTACAAAAGTAGTCCGACCAGTATCCAGAGGAGCAGGAGGAGGAGAGTCCGCAGGAAACTCCAGGATTTCTGCAGGAGGTCACGTCCCAGAGATTGGGCCTTCCGTCCGAAGCGTCGGGGGGAAGGAGTGCCCGCCATCTATCACCTCCGGTTCCGGGGAACGAACCGTTTTTATTATAGCATCGGAGGCGGAGAAGTCAACAAGACGAAGCCCCCTCACTGATATATCACCACCACCGGCGGCGGGGAGAGGCGGAGGACGTCGGCAGGGGACATCAGGGGGGTGTCGTAGTCGTAGAAGAGTTTGAAGCCGCCGTACTCAAAGCCCGGTTCCTGGCTGTACTGGACGTAGTCGCCGATCTTGGCCCCCGGAGGACCGAATCCGTCTGCATCCCAAACCAGGTCCACGCACGGGTAGTCCAGCAGGCAGTGTTTGCTCTCTATCATCCGGTCGTCAAACTGGTGGATGATGAGGATTTTCCGCTCCCCCACGGCGCGGGAGATGCGGTCCAGCCGGGCCTGGATGCGGCTGATCTGCGGGCCGCTGATCCGGCCCAGTTGCGCCCCCGGCACCTGGTCGGCACCCACGATGAACTCCGGGTCCACGGCCAGGTGGACGCCCGACTCCCACAGGAAGGGCTCCACGATGTCCAGTTCGGCCTCCAGGTCGGCCTGCCCCACCTGCAGGTCCAGGAACACCCACGCCCCGGCGGCCCGCGCCCCGTCTATCCAGAGACGGACGGTGTCCGTAGGCACCCGGTGGTTGTAGTCCTCGTCCTCCCCGGCGTACCCGTCGGCAATGGTGACCACCATGTGGAAGGCCGGGACGGTCTCCACAGTGGGGTCCAGGTCCCGGTAGGCCTGGGCCTGGTCGGCCAGCAGGGAGAGGGTGGTGGTGATGTCGTACCGGCCCAGGATGCCCAGTCCCGGCCCCAACGGAGTGCCGTAGAAGGCCACCACCCGTCGGCCGACCAGCAGGGAGGCCGGACATCCCCCGACCGGCGGGAGCGGCCCCGGGTCCGGACAGGGCACGGGGGTCGGGAGGGGGGAGCGCAGCGCGGCCCCGCCGGTCTGGGGGAGCGGCGTCGGTGTGGCGGTGGGGGTGGGCGTCGGCGTGGGCGTAGGCGACGGGGTCGGGGTGGCCGTGGCGGTCGGGGTGGCCGTCGGGGTGGCGGTGGGGGTGGGGACCAGCGCCGCCTCCCAGCCCGACGTCAGCCCCCGACCGACGGCCAGGAGTAGCAGGAGGCCCGCCAGCAGCAGAGGGGCCCAGGCCCCGCGGGCCGGGCCGGATGGGTTCGTGAAACGGGAAGCGTGAGGTGTGATGATACCCCCTGCTATTTCCCCCGGATCGCTGCCCCGATCTCCCGCTCCAGCCGCCGGATGATCTTCTCCCGCACGCGCTCGACGTCCTGGTCGGTCAGCGTCCGGTCGTCG
The DNA here is from genome assembly GCA_037445395.1 of Thermoflexales bacterium. Taxonomy (GTDB): domain Bacteria; phylum Chloroflexota; class Anaerolineae; order B4-G1; family DUEL01; genus SpSt-77. The sequence goes on along the minus strand of JBBIKR010000119.1, from coordinate 8,677 downwards.
GCCTGGTAGGTCAGCCGGTAGGCCAGACTCTTTTTGCCCGGCCCAACCTGTTCACCCCGGTAAACGTCAAAGAGGACGACGGAGCGCAGCAGCGGCGCGCCGGTCTGGGCGATGAGGTCCCGCACCCGCACCGCCGGGGTCTCCTCGTCCACCACCACCGCCAGGTCTTCGTAGACGGGCGGATGGAGGGAGATGGGGGTCATCCGGCGCGGCGCGCCCCACAGGCCCAGCAGCGCCTCCATATTAAACTCCAGCGCGGCCACCGGTTGCCCGGGCAGGTCAAAGGCTTCCCGTACCAGCGGGTGGAGTTCGCCCATCACGCCCAGAACCGCCCCGTTCACGGAGACCTGCGCGCAGCGGCCGGGGTGGAAAGCGGGGATCAGACGCCACTCCGCTACGCTTCGTGGCTCACTACCAGCGCTTCGTGGCTCACTACCGGCACTGGGGCGCTCAAACGTCCCGGAGAGGCCCAGGCCCGCCAGCAGCGCTTCCACCACGCCCTTGAGGTCGTAGAAACCCAGCGGGGTCGTCTGACGGTCAGGGAGCCAGGAGCGGGGCTCGCGCGGGCCGGTCATCACGATCCCCAGCCGGAGGGGTTCGTCCGGCAGGGGTTCTCCGTCCACGGGCAGGTAGACGGCGCCGATCTCAAAAATCGCCACCCGTTCCTGGAAGCGGAGGTTATCTCGCAGCGTGCGCAGGAGCGACGGCAGCAGCGTCTGGCGCAGGTAGGCCCGGTCGGCCGAGAGGGGGTTCTTCAGCCGCAGGTAGCGGGAAGGGTCGGGGGGCGGGCCCTGCGGGCGCAGTCGCCCCTCGTCGGCGATGTCTACCAGCGAGTAGGTGATGACCTCGTCCAGCCCACAGCCCACCAGCAGGTCCCGCACCCGTTCGGCACACTCCAGGCGGACGTTGGGCCGCTGGGGCGGCAGTTCGTCCTGCAGGAGCGTCGGGGGGAAGCGGTCGTAGCCCCAGACGCGGCCGACCTCTTCCACCAGGTCCACCGGGCGGGTGACGTCGGGGCGGTGAGAGGGGACGGTGACCCGGTAAGCCGATGTACCGGTCGGCTGGACCTGGAATTCCAGGGCGGTGAGGATGCGCACGACGTCGTCCGGCGGGATTTCCACGCCCAGGATGCGGGTCACGTCGGCGAGGTTCAGTTCCACGGTACGGGGCGACTGGCGGCCCGGATAGACGTCCCCAACCGACGGGGCGACGGTCCCGCCAGCCAGTTCGGCCATGAGGAGCGCGGCGCGCAGGGCGGCGGGGACCGTCAACTCCGGGTCCACCTGTCGCCCGAAGCGCTGGCTGGCCTCACTGGTCAGTCCCAGGAGGCGCGCGGTGCGGCGGATGCTCAGGAAGTGGAAGTTGGCCGATTCCAGGAGAATGTCGGTGGTGGCGTCGGTGATCTCGCTCTCCAGCCCGCCCATAACGCCCGCCACGGCCACAGGGCCTTCGCCGTCGGTGATGAGGAGCATCTCGCCGTCAAAGGTCCGCAGGACGCCGTCCAGGGTGGTCATCTGCTCGTTGGGACGGGCCCGGCGGACGATGATGGCGGGTCGGTTTTCGCCGGGGCGCGGGCGCAACTGGTGGTAGTCAAACGCATGGAGGGGCTGGCCCAGTTCCAGCATCACGTAGTTGGTGATGTCCACGATGTTGTTGATGGGGCGCATGCCGGCCAGCCGCAGCCGCATCTGCATCCAGAAGGGGGAGGGGCCAACTTGGACGCCGCCGATGAAGGCCGCCGAGTACCGGGGGCAGAGGTCGGGGTCGGCTATCTCCAGGACGATGTAGTCGGGAGTGGGGGTAATGGTGACGGAGTGGCTGGCCGCCGCGCGCCGGGGGTCGTTCCGCAGCGGGACGTCCAGCAGCGCGGCCACTTCGCGGGCGACGCCGAAGACGGAGTAGAGGTGGGCAAAGGGCCCTTTGATGTCAAACTCCAGGACGGCGTCGCCCAGGTAGTCCACCAGGGGCACACCCACCGGGGCGTCGTCGGGCAGGTAGATGATGTCCTCGTGCTCGTCGGAGAGGCCCAGTTCCTTTTCGGAGCAGACCATCGCGCGGGAGGGAACGCCGCGAATTTTGGTGGCCTTGAGTTTCATGACCTGGAAGCCGGGGGCGTGGCCGTCGTAGAGATGGGCGCCTTCCAGCGCGAAGGCGACCTTGATGTGGAGGTCGGTCTGGCCCCGGCGGGCCAGGAGGCCCGGCGCGCCGGTGACAACGACTTCCGGCGCCGGTCCTCCGTACTCCACTTCGGCCAGGACCAGCCGGTCGGCGTTGGGGTGGGGGTGAACAGCGCGCAGTTCGCCGACGACGATTTTATCCGGCTCCCAGGGGAGTTCGGCGCCGGGCAGGCCGATGTAGGTGATGGTCTCCACCTCCAGTCCGGCCAGGGTAAGCCGTTCGGCCAGTTGGGGGATGGGGATGGAAATGTCCACGTAGTCTTTGAGCCATGATAGCGGGACGCGCATGGGTTCCTCCCGGTTACTTTTCTAACCACGAAGGCACGAAGACACAAAGATTTTTTTATTTTTTCTTTGTGTCTTGGTGTCTTTGTGGTTTCGTTTTAAAACTGGCGCAGGAAGCGCAGGTCGTTGCTGTAGAAGAGGCGAATGTCGTCTATGCCGTATTTGAGCATGGCGGGGCGCTCCACCCCCAGGCCAAAGGCGAAGCCACTCCACCGGTCGGGGTCGTAGCCGCCGTTGGCCAGGACGACGGGGTGGACCATGCCCGCGCCGGCAATCTCCAGCCAGCCGGAGTACTTGCAGACCCGGCAGCCCTTTCCGCCGCAGAGGATGCAGTCTATGTCGGCCTCAATACTGGGTTCGGTGAAGGGGAAATAGGAGCCGCGGATGCGGATGCGCCGTTCGGCGCCGTAGAAGCGGCGGGCGAAGGCGGTCAGGGTGCCGATGAGGTCGGTCATGGTGATGTGGCGGCCCACGGCCAGGCCCTCCACCTGGAAGAACTGGTGCTCGGAGCGGGCGGTGATCTGTTCGTACCGGTAGCACTTGCCGGGGAGGATGACCCGGATGGGTTCCGGATACCGCTCCCGCATGACCCGAATCTGTCCGGGGGAGGTATGGGTGCGCAGGAGGACGTCGTCGGTGATCCAGAAGGTGTCCCACATCTCCCGGGCGGGGTGGTGGGGCGGCATGTTCAGGAGGCCGAAGTTCATCTCATCCGTCTCCACGTCCCGCGCCTCGTAGACCTGGAAGCCCATTTCGGCGAAGATGGCGTATATCTGGCGCAGGGTGCGGGTGGTGATGTGGAGGTGGCCCGGCCCGACGGGGCGGCCCGGCAGGGTGACGTCCAGCGCGCCGGCCTCCAGTTCCCGCGCCAGTTGGTACTGGCGGACGGCCTCGGCGCGGGCGTCGTAGGCGGCCTCCAGACGCCGCTTGATCTCGTTGGCGCGCTGGCCGACGGCGGGCCGTTCCTCCGGAGGCAGGCTTCCCACGGAGCGCAGGATGGCCGTCAGCGCACCCTTCCGGCCCAGGTAGGTGTGATACCACCGGTCCAGGTCCTCCGGCGTCCGGGCCTGCTCCAGGGCCTGAAGGGCTTCCGTCTCCAGTTGGGCCAGTGGTTCCAGTGGCGTGTTGCGGATTACGGATTCCGTCATCGTTCCTCCTGAGTTTCGGGCGCCTCTCCCTCACCCCTCCCCCGACCTCCCTCCCCTCTCCTGAACGAAGTTCAGGAGAGGGGAGGGGTGGCGGCACAGCCGCCGGGGGAGGGGTGAGGTGGTTATTCCAAAACAGAAACGCCCTCGCCCCGCCGGGGACGAGAGCGCTGGACTCCCGCGGTACCACCCCTCTTGGTTCTGAGCGAACCCCCTCGTTGCGCCGACAGCGCGCTATGGCGCAATCGGCTGCCCCGATAACGCAGGGCCTGCGGAGCGGACTACTTGCCGGATGGCGGCATCCGGTTTCACCCGTCGGCTCGGGAGCGAACTTCGGCGGGCTTCCTCCGGGCGGGGCTCTCAGTCGGGCCGGTGGCTGGCGCCGGCCCCGCCTCCCTGTCGGGCTCCCTCCGCCTACTCCTCTCCGTCGTCGCCTTTGGCGGGGTCAGTTGTCGTGGCGGTGGACTCCGCCGCTGGCCCGAATTATGCCCCAGAATCCCGGATTTGTCAAGGGCGCGGATCGTAACGCGATTTGACAAATCGGCCAGAGGTTTTATAATCAAGGATGTTATCGTTTCCCCCAATCTCTCAGAAAGGAGAACCCCATGGCCGAGGCAGGATACGGAGAGGTCACGCAAGACGATAAACTGTGGGCCCTTCTCTCGTGGCTCATCTGGATCGTCGCCCTGATCGCCCTTCTGATGGAAGACAAGAAGTCCCGCCCCTTCATCCGCTATAACGCCGTCCAGTCCCTGGCCCTGGCGGTGGTGGGATGGGTGCTCTCATTGGTCCTCAGTTTCATCTTCGTCGGCTGCGTCATCGGCGTCGCCTGGCTGGTCTACGTCATCGTCCTCGCTATCCAGTCCTACCAGGGCAAGTGGGTCACCATCCCCTTCCTGACCGACTTCTGCAAGAAGCAGGGCTGGATTTAGACAGGACTTTCCAGCAACACGAATGATCGTCAAAGAAGATTGAACCTGGAAGGTGCCAGGCACTTCCGGAAGTGCCTGGCACCCCATAGAATGATGTGCGCCTCCTGGCTGACCCGTTTCCTGTTCCCCGTTGGTGTGCTGGCGGCGATGACGCTTTTTGTCGCCCGTCTGCCGCCTGTTCCCCTGGAACAGATATTCCCGACGGCCACCCCCCCGCCGACCGCACCGCCGCCCACCCCCACGCCATCACCCACCCCCACCCCGACGCCGACACCGACAACTGTGCCCACCCCGACGCCCACTCCGACCCCCGGCCCACTGCCGGATTTCGCGGAGGTCCCCATCCTGATGTACCACTATGTGGAGGACCCGCCGCCCGATGCGGACCGCATCCGGCGGGACCTCACCGTCCGCCCCGAAATGTTTGAGGCCCAGTTGCAGTACCTGGCCGAGGCCGGATACCACACCGTCACCCTGACCGACCTGTACCTCTACCTGACGGAAGGACGCCCCCTGCCGGAGAAACCGGTCATCCTGACCTTTGACGACGGTTACCGGGACGCCTATACGGTCGTCTTCCCCATGTTGCAGAAATACGGGTTTGTGGGGACGTTCTTCGTCCTCGCCACCCCTGCCCACTACGGGAGCCCTCTCTACCTGGACTGGGCGATGATGAAGGAGATGGCCGACGCCGGGATGGAGATTCAGGGGCACGGACGGGACCACGTGGACCTGCGCGGCAGGTCCTACGAGTTCCTGGTCTACCAGATTCTGGGGATCAAGGAAGCGGTGGAATACCACACTGGTCAGCCGGTGCAGTTTTTCTGCTATCCGTCCGGTCAGTACGATGCCAGCGTAATTGCGGTGGTCCGCTCCGCCGGGTACTGGGGCGCGGTGACGACGGAGTACGGTCGCATCCACACGCGCGAGGGCCTCTACACCCTCCACCGCATCCGGATTCGCGGCTCCGATACGCTGGAGACGTTCATCGCCAAATTAGGGGGTAGCCGGTAGGGGTCAGGGGTTAGCGTGAGAGGGGTCGGTCATCGGCGCTCCTCGATCCGCGATAACCGATCCGCGATACGCGCTCAGTAGTTCGTCGTCTGATCTATCAGCCCCTTCTCCCGTGCCTGGCGGTCGCACAGGCGGTAGGTGACGGCCGCCAGCAGCTCGAAGAGAACCGATAGCCCTGCCAGGATGCCCAGCAGTTGGCCGTTGCTGAAACCGGAGAGGGTAGGAAAGCCGCGCGCCAGGTCCCCCAGCAAAGAACGGCGGATCAACTCCAGCCAGTAGGTGATGGGCATCGCAAACCCCAGCGGTCGCAGCCAGGGCGGAAGGACCTCCAGGGGGAAGATGGCCCCGCTGAGCAGGTAGAGCGCCCCCGCCACCGCCTCGCCGATGAGGAAAAAGTGGTGGGCAATCATCAAACTGATGCTGGCCAGTACCAGCCCCATCAGCGCCAGCATCACCACCCCCAGCGTCAGCGATAGCAGAAATAGAGGCCAGTCCACCTGCGCCGGGCGGAACGGCACGTGCAGGAAGATTACCCCCGCCGCTATGGTGATGAGGACGGCAAAGGAGCCCGTCAGAAAGCGGGCCACCCCCCGCCCCAGCCAGTAGGCTGGGAGACGGACCGGGGCGACGTAGATGTACTTCAGCGTCCGGTAGTGCTCCCGGTCGTCTATCACCGCCCAGGAGACCCCCGTCATCACTGCACCAACGTAAATGTAGAAGGCGTTGCCCAGGTAGATGTACGGGAAGATGGGGTTCTCAAACTGGCCGTTGGTGATGACGCCGTACATCACCACCAGGATGGCCGCCGAGGCCAGCGGCTTCAGCATGGAGTAGATGGCGAACAGGAGGGGGTCGGTCCAGTTGGACTCAATCTGCCACCCCAGCCATGTGGCGATACGGAACGACTGCCAGGCGGCGGACCATGTTCCTGGTAGATTGGTGGGCTGGTGCACTGGTGTCCTCATCTCCGACTCTCCAGCAGCCGTCCCTCCCGGACGGCAATCCGCTCCATATACCCCAGCAGCCACCGCGCGGCGACTATGAAGAGAACACACAGGACCGAGAGCACGGCGACCTCCACAGGAACGGTCAGGAATCCCAGCGCGGCGCCGGAAGGGAAGAGCAGTTGCCGCATCGCGTCCAGCCCCAGCGTCAGCGGGATGATGGAGGCCCCCACCGCGACCCAGAAGCCCAGGTTTTTGACCGGGAAGTAGAAGCCGGAGAGGAGGTAGATGGGCTCCTGGGCCAGGTTGGCCAGGTGCCACGCCTCCCGTCCCCAGAGCAGGAAGAGGGACGCGCTCATCATCCCCAGCCCGTAGAGGGCCGCCAGGGTGAGGATGAAGACCGCCACCAGCGCGGGCAAACTCCCCACTGCATACTGGACGTGGAAGATGAGGCTGCCGACCAGCAGGATGGCCGCCGCGCGCAGCGCTGTCGCCACGATGCCCCCCAGGGCCATCCCCAGGAGAATGGCCATCATAGAGTTGGGGGCCATAATGTAGAGGGCCAGGTTCCCCGATTCCTTCTCCCAGTAGAGTTGGCTGGACATGCTCCAGAGGACGTTGAGCCAGAAGGCGGTCATCGCCCCACCGACGACGACGAACCCCACGTACTCCTTCGGCGCCCCGATGGCCCGATAGACGAAGACGTAGGCGGAGACGGCCAGGATGGAGAGGAAGACGTCAAAGAAAATCCACGACCGCTCCCGTTGCTGGCCGATGACCCGGGGGTAGGCGCGGGCGACCACCGTCTTCAGGAATAGTCGCCAGCCGCTGGCTTTGGGGACCGGTGCGAAGAAAGGGCGGGCCTCACTGGCCATCGGCGACCTCCTCCTCCGCCAGGGAGCGGCCCACCAGTTCCACGAACACGTCCTCCAGCGTCGGCTCCCGTTTGGTCAGGTGGCGGACCTGCACCGCGCGCTCCGTCAGAACGTGGATGACGCCGGGCAGGGCGGAATCGGCGGCCAGGATCAAACTCAGCCGCGCGCCGCCGTCGGCATCGGTCAGCACGGCCTTGCGGACGCCGGGGAGCGCTTCCAGCATCGCGGAGGTCAGGCCGTTGGGGGCGGTGATTTCTATGTCAAAGAGGGCGTCCCGCTGAAGGCGGCGTTTCAGCGCCTGGGGCGAGTCGCAGGCCAGCACCCGCCCCTGGCTGATGATGGCGACCCGGTCGCAGAGTTCGTCCGCCTCCACCATGTAGTGGGTGGTCAGGAGGACCGTGCGGTCGGGATGGGCGTCCAGCCATTCCCGGATGAACCGCCGGACGTCCCGGGCCGCGTTGACGTCCAGCCCCAGCGTCGGCTCGTCCAGGAAGAGAATCTCCGGGTCGGTGAGGAACCCCCGGACGATGTTCATCTTCTGGCGCAGGCCGGTGGAGAGGTCGGAGGACTTGGTGTGGATACGGTCGGCCAGGCCGATGCGGCGGAGGAGTTCCTCAATGCGGCGGTTCGCCTCCCGCGAGGGGAGGCCGTAGAACTGGGCGAACATCCAGAGGTTCTCCCGCACCGTGAGCAGGCCGTAGCCAGAGGCCTCACCGCCGGAGACCATATTGATGCGGGGGCGGATTTTCTGGGGCTCCCGCACCACGTCAAACCCGGCGACCCGCGCCCAGCCGGTGGTGGGGGCCAGCAGGGTGGTCAGTATCTTGATGAGCGTCGTCTTTCCGGCGCCATTGGGGCCCAGCAGGCCGAAGAGTTCGCCGCGCGGAACCTGCAGGTTCACATCCTGCAGGGCGACCACCTCTTTGCGGATGCGCCGCTCCCGCCGGTTGCGGATGGTGTAGATGCGGCCCAGATGTTGAGTTTCAATCGCCAGGTCTGCAGACATTGGACTCCTCAACAGAGCCTCCGGTCCGTCATCGCCGACCGGAGGCGAATCGGAGTCCTATTGTACCGCTTTCTGGAAGTTTGCGCCAGTTCAAAGCTGTAGGGCAACCCCGATGCGGGGTTTTCCGCCCGACGCTTCAACGCTTGGTGTGAATTACCATAACCCCGGATGGGGTGGCTCAAAATGGGTTGACACCTTTCGTACCGAAGGCTTTTGTTGCCCCTCACCCCCCCTTTGTCCCCCCTCTCCCCCTTGGCCTGCGGCCGGGGGAGAGGGGGGATGGAGGAGGGGTTTTGCGG
>JBBIKR010000118.1:4280-11566 GCA_037445395.1 Thermoflexales bacterium | reverse complement strand
GGGTTTTTTTTCCCCCCTTATGGGGTTTGTATTATTCTGCCGGGGGTTTCCGGGTGGGCAAAAATAAAGACTCCGGGCAATGTTGGGCGGCGCAGGCAGAGCCTGCGCCGCCCAACCGAACCCTCTACTTCTCCCCGCACAGGAACAGTAGCCGCTCCCAGCGGCGGTCCACCTCGGCCTGGAGTTCGTCTATCAGATGACGGTTCTCCGGGCGGAAGAGGTGGCGGAAGCGGCCCTGCCGCTTGAGCCACTCCTCCACCGGCAGTTTCTCTTTCGGCTTGTAATTCAGCCGCCAGACGCCATTCTCCACCTCAAAAAGGGGCCAGTAGCAGGTATCCACCGCCAGTTGGGTGATTTCCAGCGTCTCGTAGGTCTCATGTCGCCAGCCCCGATTGCAGGAGGAGAGGACATTCAGGAAAGCCGGCCCACCGCAGTTGACCGCCTTGCGGGTCTTCTCCATCAGGTCCTTCCACTGGCTGGGAGCCGCCTGGGCCACATAGGGGATGTCGTGAGCCGCGACAATGGCCGTCAGGTCCTTGCGCATCTGCTGCTTGCCCGGAATGACGCTCCCCGCCGGGGAAGTGGTGGTGTGGGCACCCAGCGGGGTCGCGCCGGAGCGCTGGATGCCGGTGTTCATATAGGCCTCGTTGTTGTAGCAGACGTAAAGGAACTGGTGCCCGCGCTCCAGCGCGCCGGAGAGCGCCTGCAGGCCGATGTCGTAGGTGCCGCCGTCGCCACCGAACGCGATGAATTTGACATTGCGCTCGGGGATTTTGCCCTGCCGCACCAGGCTGCGGTAAGCCGTCTCCACGCCCGCGATGGTCGCCGCGGCGTTCTCAAACGCGTTGTGAATCCACGGCACCCGCCATGCAGTGTAGGGGTAAATGGTTGTGGCGACCTCCAGGCAACCCGTGGCGTTGGCTACGACGACCGGGTCGTCAATGGCCGCCAGAATCTGCCGGACGATGATGGGGGCCGCGCACCCGGCACAAAGACGGTGTCCCGGCGAGAGCCGGTCGGGTTTCTTCGCCAGTTCTTTAGGGATGAGTTTGGTTGCCATACTATCTCTCCTCTCAGAGTTGAGCCTCTCGGAAGGCCCGTTCCAGCAAATCGGCGAGTCCGAGGACAGTAGCCCAATGGGTCATGTAGTTGACATCCAGGGCACCCGCCTGTACTCGCAGAACTCCTATCACATCGTTCCACTGTCGCTCGGAAACCCCGCCACCCATCTGGAACCAGGCCAGTTTGTTCAAAACGATGTCTTCGGGTGAACTCAGACAGAACTCCCGTCCGGATTCTTCCGCCAGCGTGTCCTGACGGGTCCGCCGGAATGCTTCCTGGTCGTAGGGCCTCTCCCGAAGGATGAACACGTCCACCTTCACCATGGTTTCCAGGTGGATCAGGTTAAAGGACGAACGACGGCGAAGGGCTTCGTGGACCGCCTCCGGGCTGATATAGTATTGCTCCTGGAGAAGGGCCACCAGCGGCTGGACATGCTCGGGTCGCAGGTCGGCCACCAGGTCTATGTCCATCGTCGCGCGGGGGACCCCATACACCGAACTGGCCACCGAGCCCCCAATCTGGTAAGCAACCCCCAGGCGTTCCAGGGCGTCTACGACCGGAATCAGGGCTTTCAGGAAGTCGGACATTCACTCCCCCGCCGGTCCATATACCGGCGCACCTCTTCCGCCAGGTCTCGCCCGTACCAGTGAGCGACGAAGGCCAGCAGGACTTCCCTCTCACTGGCGGTGGGCATAGCGCGCCGGAGGGCACGCCGGGCCAGCCATAGAGAGGTCTGGCTCAACGAGCGAGTCAGGCGGAAACGCTGGGCGGGGCTGGCCCGCCGCAACATCTCTATCTGGACCCTGGTCACTTCGGGTGGGGTATCCGATAAGGACGCCACTTCTGCTATGCTCCGCGGCTCACTGCAGGGGGGTGCGGATACTCTACTCCCGCACGCTCAGATACGTCACCAGCCGCTCCACCCTGCCGGTCTCGGCGACCCGGAGCAGGTCCCGGTAGACGAACTCTATCTCCGACGGCTTGATGTCCCGACCGCCCAGGCCAAAAATGTAGTCGGCAACCGGGACATGGACGCCGTGGACATTCAGAGCAGCCAGGAGTTCCAGGAAGAGCGGGCCAGCGTTGTTCGTAGAGCCAAAGGCGATGGAGCGGTCCATCACCGCAATAGCCTTCAGGTGGCGCAGGGCGTCGGCCAGTTCCTTCGCCGGGAAGGGCCGGAAGACACGGAGCTTCAGCAGGCCCACTTTCAGACCCTGGGCACGCAGGCCATCCACCACCACCTTCGCCGTCCCGGCCGTGGAGTTCGCGACGACGATGGCGACGTCGGCGTCATCCAGCCGGTAGGCCTCAAAAAGGCCGTAGTTGCGCCCGAACTTGCGGTTGAACTCGTCGGTGACATCCAGGACGACCCGCCGGGCATTCTCCATCGCCTCCACCTGCTGGCGTTTGTGCTCGTAGTAGTAGTCGTAGAAGTCCAGAGGGCCGTAGGTCTGGGGATTGTCCACATCCAGCAGGGAGTAGCGGGGTCGGTAGGTGCCGACAAAGGCCCTGACTTCATCGTCGTCGTAGATCTCCACCCGCTCCATCGCGTGGCTGGTGATGAAACCGTCCTGGCAGACGGCGACGGGCAGGAGGACATCGGGATGTTCGGCGATGCGGACGGCCTGGATGATGTTGTCGTAGGCCTCCTGACCGTTCTCGGAGAAGAGGATGATCCAGCCGCTATCCCGCATGCCCATCACATCGGAGTGGTCGCAGTGGATGTTGATGGGGCCGGAGAGGGCCCGGTTGACCAGGCTCATGACAATGGGGCAACGCAGCGACGCGGCGATGTAGACGACCTCCCACATCAGGGCCAGGCCGTTGGCCGAGGTGGCCGTCATCACCCGCGCCCCTGCCGCCGACGCGCCGACGCAGGCGCTCATCGCCGAATGCTCGCTCTCCACACAGATGAAATCGGTCGTCACCTCCCCGTTCGCCACGTACTCGGCGAAAAACTCCACCGTCTCCGTCTGAGGGGTGATGGGGTAGGCGGCGACCACGTCGGGGTTAATCTGGCGCATCGCCATCGCAACGGCATTATCTCCGGTAAGCGCTTCGTATCTGCTCATCGTTCTCCTCCCGCAGGACGAACCTGCGCTACTCCGCCTTGCCTTCTTCCACCATTCGGATACACAGGCGGGGGTCGTCCCGGCTCAACTTCTCTCCCGCCTGACGGATCACTTTGGCGTTGACCGGGCACACCGAGGCGCAGATGCCACAGCCTTTGCAGTGCTCCAGGTCAAAGCCGACCATTTTCTCGTTCTCGGCGTCCACCAGGATGCTGGAGTCGGGACAGAAGAGCCAGCACTGGAAGCAGTGGATGCACTGGGCCTCGCCGAAGACGGGGCGGAAGGCCCGCCAGCCGCCGGTCTTATACTCCACCGCATTCCCGGCCTCCACGATGATGCCGCCAATCGGAATCTCACGCCATCCCTTCAACTGTGCCATGTCGGATGCTCCTCTATAGGTTTGACAGTACGGAGTACGTATTCCGTTACCCCTCCCGCAGTTCCTGGGCCGCGCGGCGCAGGACGCGGACGTTGGCCTCCACCACCGATGGGGAGACCTTCTCGCCGAACCACTCCCGGACCTGATGCTCCAGCGCGTCCAGGTCAAACAGGCCGGTGGCACGGGCAAACGCCCCCAGCATCGGCGTGTTGGTGATCTCCCGGCCCATCTCCTCAATGGCGATATGGCTGGCGTCCACAGTGAAGACTTTGCCGGTGCGGAAGCCGGTGATCCGGCGCACCTCCTCGGGGCTCATCGGGGTGTTGACGATGAGGATGCCGTCTTCCTTCAACCCTTCCGTCACCGGGACGGTGCCCAGGAGAGTGGGGTCCAGGACCAGGACAACGTCGGGGTTCTCAATCTGGGAGTGAATCGTGATGGGCTTTGAACTCAATCGGGTGAAGGAGCGGATCGGAGCGCCCATCCGCTCCGGTCCGAAGTCGGGGAAGGCCTGGAAGTACTGGCCGGCCCCCATAGCCGTTTCAGCCAGGAGTTTACCGGCGGTGACCACGCCCTGCCCTCCCCGGCCATGCCAGCGGATTTCTATCAATTCTTTGCTCATCGTTCCTCCTGTCAGAAGAATGCGCGGGTGAGGGACACCAAGTAGATATTATGCCACAAATCGGGATTTTTGCCAGTGGTCGTTGATCGCGTATCGCAGATCGCCGATTGCAGGTAAGGTGCTCACCCGGCCGGACACAAAGAAGAGGTTTTGCGACGGGCGGCTTCGCCGCCCGCCGCAAAACCCCTCCCCCTTCGCCGCTACGGACCGGCCCTCTCCCCTCACCGCTGCCGAACAATCTGGAAACGGTCAAAGTCGCGGGCGATGACGGTTTCCGGGAAGATAGCCTGCGCTTCCTCCAGGACCTCCCAGTCCCGGTACCGACGGGAGATATGGGTCAGCACCAGTTGCCGGACATTCGCTTCCCGCGCCAGAAGGGCGGCCTGGCGGGCCGTCAGATGGCCGAACTCCCGCGCCATCTCCGCCTCCGCCTCCAGATAGGTGGCCTCAATGACCAGCAGCTCCGCCTCCCGGACGAACTCTGCCAGGCCGTCGGTGCGGGCGGCGTCGCCGACGTGGGCCAGGCAGGCCCCCGGCCTGGGTGGCCCCAGAACCTGGTCGGGGTGGATCACCCGGCCGTCGGGCAGGGTGACCGTCTCCCCGGCAACCAGCCGCCGCCGTTCCGGCCCGGCGGGCACCCCCAGCGCCTCCGCCTTCTCCACCAGGAACGGACGGCGAGGCCGCTCCCGGAAGAGATAGCCGAAACACCCCGGCCCCCGATGCTGGACCGGAAAGGCAAAGACCTCCAGGTCGTCGGCGTCCAGAACTTTGCCCGGCGTTACCTCCACGAAAATCAGTTCCATCGGCGGGCGGGCGCCCCGCAGGACGACGCCGAAGATGAGGTCCCGTACCCGTTCCAGCGTGGCCCGTCCACCGTAAATCTCCAGATACTCTATGGTCTCCCAGCGGGCAAAGGTGGAAATCAGTCCACCCAGACCCAGAATGTGGTCCAGGTGACTGTGGGTCAGCAGGATGCGGTTCAGCCGTTTGAACCCCAGTCCGCTCTGGAGAATCTGCCGCTGGGTGCCCTCGCCGCAATCTATCAGAAACCGATGGTCCTGATACAGCACCATCTGGGACGGGAGGTTCCGATGGATAGAAGGTGCCGACGCGGATGTTCCCAGAAAAACGAGTTCTATCATATCGCAGGTCTCCGGTCTCAGGTCGCAGGTCGCAAGGTGCAGGTCGCAAGGCGCAGGTCGCAGGGCGCAGGATGCGGCGACCCTTGCGTCCTGACATCACGTGCGAACGACGGTCAGAGTGCCGGGCTTCCCCACTTCGCCGTCCACAGCAACCTGGACGGGGAGAAAAGCCTGAACAACGGCGATGTTGGTCAATAGATGACGGGTGACGGCGGAGGTGGATAGGCAGGAAACCCCCGGCGAAAGTGCCATCGGGAGCAGGAGTTGGTCGGCCAGATGGGGGTCCACCGGGGCACCGGTTTCGTGATGGGCCAGCAGGTCCTGGCAGGCCATCTGGGCGACCTGGTCGGCGGGGAGGCCCTTGCGCCCGTAGGCAGTAAAGCCCGCCCGAGCGTGCTCGTACTGGACAAACAGGAAGATGCCCGCCCCTGGTCCGGCCCCCCGCACGACCAGCGGCTGCAGGTCGGCCTTGAGGCCGGCGCGGTTCAGCAGATTACGCGCCCGGTCCACCATCCGCTGGGGGATATGAGCCGGCAGGTTGGAGACGACGCCCCGTCCCCAGACCCGCCGGACGGCCCCCCGGTTGGTCAGCACAACGGGGGTCAACGGGCCGGAACGTCCCCGAATTCGCACCCGAACTTCCCCGCCACCCGCCGGGTAGAACCCCCACGCGACCAGTTCTATCTCCGCCTCCAGCCCCATCCGGGCCACGGTGGGGAGAAAGACCTCCCGCAGGTAGTCCGCCGACGGCGCCCAGGGGACGTGGGTGCCTCCGCGCAGGGTCAGGTGGCTCTCGCCGCCAGCCAGCGCCAGTGGCAGGAAGACGGTCTGGAAAACCAGGCCCACGGCGCCAGCGCTCCCGCGCCCGGCAACCTCCGCGACATCAAAGGTATAGGTGCCCGGAACGGGCGGACTCTGGGGGATAAACCGCAGCGTCTGACTGCCCAGTTCGGCACCCTCCACGCAGGCGCGGCAGATGGCGGCCGCCGCCTGCACCGCCGTCAGGTGCTGGGGCTGCAGGCCGGGATTGGGCCGTCCGGCGCGGATGTTGAGGATTTGCACCGGCTGGCCCGTGAGCGCGGAGAGCGTCAGGGCCGTGCGCAGGACCTGCCCCCCACCCTCTCCGATGGAGCCGTCTATGGAGACCACCATTCTCCCGGTTAGAAATGAGAATATTTTTTTACGGCGGCGGCCTTCGGCCGCCGCCGTAAAAACCCGTCCACTCCCTGGGATGCAGGCTGGATTATACCCCAGGAGCAGAGGGGAAGCAAACGCGTAACCACCCAGGCTTCCTCACCCCTCCCCCGCCGCCTGCGGCGGCACCCCTCCCCTCTCTTGACCTGCGGTCAGGAGAGAGAAGGGGGTAGCGGCGAAGCCGCTGGGGGTGGGGTGAGGATGAACAGTTACGCAAACGCTAACGCTCCCGGGCAATCTGGCGGAGCAGACCGTCCAGCCGCAACAGGTCGCCGCCCAGCAGGCGGGCCAGTTCCCGTCCGGCCTCCAGCAGGAACGGTTCCCGCTCCTGGGGCGGACGGGCCGCCGCCGCGAACCGCAGGCTGGCCACCAGCAGTTCATCCGCAGGGACATCCCGGGCTCCCAGCACCAGCCGGAAATAATCCAGCCGTTGCGTGAAGTCCCGCACCTCCCCGGGCGCGCACTGGTAGAGGAAGTCCATGGTCACCGGAGGCTGGGGCGGGATACAGTGGAAGATTCGTCCGCCCATCCGGCAGCCCACCGCCAGGACGCTCACCTCAATGGGCACCTGCCGGTTCTCCTGCTGGTCGCGGACCACCTCCTCCGTCGGCTCGGCAACCACAATGTGGCGGACGAACTGGTCGTCCCGCAGGGCGACGTTGTAGATCAGGCCGTAGACGGCGGCATCGGAGGAGCGAAGGTCGGCCCGCACGAAGGAGCCGAAGACGGGGATTTCCCGCTGCATCGCCCTGCAACCCACCACAAACCCCCGGTTGGAGGCCTGCAGAATCCGCCCAACAGGAAGGGGGGATGGT
>JBBIKR010000118.1:0-4180 GCA_037445395.1 Thermoflexales bacterium | reverse complement strand
CACAAACCCCCGGTTGGAGGCCTGCAGAATCCGCCCAACAGGAAGGGGGGATGGTGAATTGGTAATTGGTGGATTGGTAACTGGTAGATTGGTAACTGGTAGATTGGTAACTGGTAGATTGGTCATCGGATCGCCGTTCATTGGTCATTCCCCGGTCATTGGTCATTCCTCTGGAGGCTGGTAGCCGGGGCCGTAGTGGTAGGCCGCCCGGCGCGGCGCATACTTGCTGACAAACACGTTGTGGTAGAGCAGATTCCCGGCCCGGTCGTACACCCACCGCTCCACCGTCGCCGTCAGCCCCTTCTGCGCCGTCTGCCACTCCTGCACCGTCCCCGGCGGCAGTTTCTCATCCAGTTGGTAGATAGGCGGGCCCGGCTCCGTCTCGTCGGTGATGACGGGGCCTTTGATCTCCACCCGCCGCCCGTCGTCGGTGGAGTAAAAGCGGAAAATGAGGCGGTGGCTGGCCTCCTCCACCTCCGTCTCTATCAGCAACGCCGTCGGGCGGTCGTTGACGAACTTGAAGTCCACCAGGGGCGCGTAGACGGTGGCGTCCAGGCCCGGGCCGTAGCCGCGCAGTTCGTAGTAGCCAACCCGGTGGTAGTGGGCCCAGCGCTCCACGATGGGATACCCCCCACGCAGAGAGGCCCGAAAGGCGGTGGTGGAGACCTGGCAGATGCCGCCGCCAACCTCTATGGCCAATTGTTCCCCCATGGTGACATAGGCCTCATCGTACCCCGCCTCCGCGCTCACTTCCCCCAGGTAGCGGTTGAAGGAGAAGGTCTCGCCGGGGGCAATGACCAGTCCGTCAAACTTTTTCGCCGCCAGACGGATGTTGTGGTCCCGCCCGGCGGGGGAGCCGATGAAGTACGAATCCCCCTCGGCGACCAACTCCCGAATGCCCAGTTCCTCCGCCGTAGCGGTGTCGGGATAGCGGGGCGGGACGACGTTCAGCGTCAGCGGCGCCGTATGCTGACCCGCCGCCACCGCCGCCAGGATGTTCTCTATGCTGGCCTCCAGGTCCAGCGCCCGCCCGGGCGACGATGGAGAGATGGGCACCAGTTGCCCGGTCCGCTCGTCAAAATGGAAGCGGGCGTCCACTGGCTCAATGGCCAGGGATGGGGCGATGTCCTCCAGAAACGCCCGCAGCGCCTCCCGGTCCAGGGTGACGGCGAGATGACCGCCCTGGACGGTGGTGGTGAGCATCCCGGCCAGTTGTTCGGGCGTCAGAGCCCAGGGGCCCGGGTCGCCCTGACGGGGATTGGGCAGGAGCAGGGTGAACGGAGCGGAGAGCAGGGCCTCCGCCCGGGCACGGGCGGCTTCGGCGTCGGTGATCTGCGGCGGGACTTCCCGTACGACGAGCATCACCCGGGGGCCGCCGGGGTTCTGCAGGGACTGCCGGAGGGCCGCCAGCGCCGCCTCCACATCCAGCATGCGGCCGGGGCGGGCCGGGGTGGAGACCGGCTTCAGACCCTGCAGAGTGAGGGCAGCATCCACGGGCGGGACATCTATCCCCTTCGCCAGCGTCTGGAGGTACAGACGGGCGGCGGACTCGTCGTAGGAAAGGACAGGAGCCACGGAGTACCCGCCGAACAGGAGCAGGAGATGGGTCAGCGGGCCGTCCTCCGGGCCCCGCCCCACCCGGAAGGCGGCGCGGGCGGTGGCGTCCGCCAGCAGTTGCAGGCCGATGTCGGCGGCGGGGGCGTCCCATGCCCGCTCCGGGCCCACCAGACGGACAGGGGGAAGCGTCAGCCGCTCCTGGAGATGCCGGGCGGCCTCCTCCGGCCGCAGGCCGCCAACCGGTACTTCCCCCACCCACACGCCGGGGTAGATGCGGTCGGCACACCAGGCCTCGTAGGTCAGGAGCAGGCTGAAGGCGCCCAGGAAGGCCAGCGCGGCAATCAGCAGCGGGGGAAGCCATCTCAGGCCGCCGGTCGCTTCCCGCTGTTCATCCGGCCTACGGAGCGGTGACCCGCAGGTTGTCAAACTGGACCTCCACTCCCCCTTCGTAGAAACTCCCCGCGTAGAGACCGACATCGCCGTGGGAGAAGCGGTCATCCTCCACCTGGAGCAGTTGCTGACCGTTGACCACAAAGGTCAGCCGACTGCCCTGGGCGGTCACTTCCAGAATGTTGGTGCTGACTCCCGGATGGACGGCGTCGGAGGGGGTCCAGTCGGCGCCCAGAGGCTGACGGACGCCGTCCACGAACCGGCTCACCAGAAAATACCCGTCGCCGCTGACGGAGAAGGCGTAGAAATTGCGGGGGTCCTGCATCCGCACCAGGACGCCGTACTCGTTGTCGTCGGGGCCGGCGACCTGGGACGCCTCCACGGTGAGGCGGAAATCCCGCAGGTCTTTCCCCGCCGAGGCCCAGGCCAGTTGGTTCGGGGCCGCAATGGAAATCCGCAACACGCCCCCCTCCACCGTCACCCGGGCCGCGGCGTCCGACTCCAGTTTCCAGGCGCCGGAGGCCGAGAAGTCCTCCTCCCAGGGCAGGCCGTCTCCTCTGCTACACGCGGCCAGTATGAGGAGAACTATGAAGACGCGAAAGGCACGAAAGGCGCGAAGGACGCGAAAGGCACGAAAGGCGCGAAGGACGCGAAAGGCACGAAAGGCGCGAAGGACGCGAAAGGCACGAAAGGCGCGAAAGGTGGTCATTCTTCCTCCTCGGGCTCGGGCGCGGTCACTTTGAAGTTGTCAAAGTGGACGCGGATGGAGCCCTCCGGTCCGGAGCCGACGCCCAGGCCCACGTCGCCCCGGCTGAAGGTTTTATCGGTGGTGGAGGCGATCAACCGGTCGTTGACGAAGAGTTGGAGACGCTCCCCCTGGCAGACGGCGCGGAGGTGGTAGACGGGGGCGCCGGTGGGGATGTCGGCGGAGGGCAGGAAGCCCGCGCCGCTGAGCATTTTGGGGTGGCTATCCCGGACCCGCATGATGGCGTAGTAGCCATCGTCGGTGACGGCGAAGTAGTAGAAATCGGCGGGCGCCCGGTAGCGGCAGATGAGGCCGAAGTGGCCGGCGCCGGAGACCCGGCGGGCATCCACCGTCACCACCACGTCGCCGAACCGCTTCCCCGGCCCGGCCCAGACGAACCAGTCGGGCTCGTAGACTTCTATGAAGTACTCCCCCTCCTGATAGCCCCGGTCGTAGGCCTCCCGGCTTTCGCTCCCCCAGCCGCTGTCGGGGTTGCCGAAGCGGTCGTAGAAGAGGACGCCCGATGACGTTCCCCGACAGGCCGTCAGCAGGAGCAGGGCCAGCACCAGCAGAAGCGGGCGCGAGTTTCCCCATTTCATCGTTCCTCCTTGTCGCAGGGGGCAACGGATACCACCGGAGCAGATTATACCATGAACGGCGCATATCGCATATTGCAGGTCGCAGGGAGCAGGTCGCAGGGAGCAGGGAGCAGATCGCACATCGGGGGGATGGAATTTGCCGAAACTGCCGGGTTATGGTATAATATATTTTGGTGGTCTGGGTGGTCTGCGAAAAGAACCGCCCGACGGTAAACCGTCGGGCTCAGCAGCGAAGCCCTGCGGGCTATTTCTGAGCCCCGAAGGGGCTTTGCAGAATCAGCCCGACGCTTCAGCGTCGGGCGAAAGAACTTGACAAAAGGCCATTTTGTGATACAACCTGCATAGGCCTGTGAAGCCCCCAGTCAATCACTCCCAACTCTTTCAGGAGGAAAGACCATGGCCGTAACCAGCGTTCAGGAAGTCATCCAGCGGATTACCGGGTTGGACCCCTCGCGCCTGGCAGGGTTCAGCGGAGTGGTCCTCTTTGACCTCTCCGGTGAAGGAGGAGGCAAGTGGACCCTGACCATCGGCGAGGGGAAGGCCAAAGCGGAAGAGGGCCAGACCGCCACGCCCAATGTCACCCTGGCGATGAACGCCAGCGATTTCGTCGCGATGGCCAACGGCCAGTTGAACCCGGTCAGCGCGTTCATGCAGGGCAAAATTCGCGTGACCGGCGATATGGGATTGGCCATGCGGCTGCAGAGCATCCTGACGTAACCGGCGGCCCCATCCCGTCCCTCCCCACGGTGCGACGCGCCCTGCAGGGCGCGTTGCACCCAAAGCACAGTGCTTCACCCCTCTCCCACCCCCCTCCCCTCTCCTGAACTTGGTTGAGGGGAGGGGTGGGGGGGGCGGCACAGCCGCCGGGGGGGGGGGGAGGTATGGCAAC
>JBBIKR010000117.1:0-11788 GCA_037445395.1 Thermoflexales bacterium | reverse complement strand
CGGGGTGGGGCGGCGCTGGGCGGCGTGGCGGCGGATGGGGGTTTGGCGGGCGGGCTACGCCCGCCCGCAAAACCCCCATATTCCCCACTCTACGGGCGCGGCGCTCCCCGCGGAGGATTCGCCGGGCGATCCGGCCCTTTCCGAATGCCCGCGCGTGAGCATTCTCCTTCCCGCCTGGAACGAGGCGGCGTACATCCGGGATTGCCTGGAATCCATCCGCCGCCTGCGGTATCCCAACGTGGAGACCATCGTCTGTGCCGGGGGGCCGGACGGGACGCTGGAACGGGCCCGGCGCGCGGCGCCGCCCGGCGCGGTCATCCTGGAACAACGGCCCGGTGAGGGCAAACAGCGGGCCCTGCAGCGGTGCCTGGAGCACGCCACCGGGGACATCATCTTCCTGGCCGATGCCGACTGCGTGCTGGACGACGAAACCTTTGAGCGAACCCTATTCTCCATCCTGCGGGGCGAGGAGGTGGCGACCACGGGTTCCCGTCGGCCGCTGGAGGGTCAGCGGGAGCATCCGCTGGTCGCGTACCAGTGGTCCCACCATCTCCGGATGCAGCGGGCTATGCCGCAGTACGTGGAGACCCTGGACGGGGTCAACGCGGCGGTCCGCCGGGACGTGCTGGAGCGGGTGGGCGGTTTTCGCGTGCCCGCGCCCATTGGCACCGACTACATGCTCTCCCGCCAGTTGCGGGGCGCCGGATACCGCATCCGCTTTGTCCCGGAGAGCCGGGTGCAGACGGCGTACGCGACGAGCCTGGGAGAGTATCTGCGCCAGCGCTCCCGCTGGTTCCGCAACCGTTTCCTCTACGGCCTGCGCTACCGGAACTGGCGGGAGGTGGGGGGGCATCTCTGGGCGGCGCTGACCGCGCTGGGCATGCTGGCGGTTCCGCTGACCGGCGGCCTGGGATGCCGCCTGCTCTGGGCGCTGTGGCTGGTCGCACTGATGTACCTGCTCCTTGATCAGGCCCGCTGTACCCTTCTGGCCCGCAGGGAAGGGCTGAGGCTTCCTCGCCCATGGCAGTACGCGCTGTTTCTGGCCTATATGGTTGTCGGCTGGGCGGCCAGTGTGTGGGGTCTGGTGGAGTCTCTTCTGCCCGGTCGGCGGTGGAGGTGGTGAGATGTCGGCGGAAACGGTGGGGCGTGACGCCGACTGAAGTTGTCCTCTTTGGGCTTTCAGCCTCTGGTCGGCCTTCGCCGACCGGGACAGGGAGCGTCGGCGCAGGCCAACGCCCGGCACAATGTGCCCAGGGAGGCTGATTTTCAATCAGTACATAGCACAGGCTGGCTATGAAAATTGTAAAACATTCGCATTTTATCCACGTGTCCCCGTGTGCATGCGCGCCGGTGGCATCGCCGATGCCTCTCTGGATGGGGGCGCTGTGGATGGTTGCCGGAGGAGTGGCCGCCCAGGGGCTGGCGGCGGTGGGAGGGCTGATTCTGGCCCGCCGGGTGGGCCCTTCCGAATACGGATTCTACACGGTCGCCGTCGCCCTCTCCTCCGTCTTCGTCTACGCCGCCCCTCTGGGGCTGGATGCCATCATTCCCCGTCAGATTGCGCGCCGGCCCGAGGAGGCCGGAACCATTGCCGTAAGTGCCCTGGGCCCGGTGCTGGTCTGGTTGCCGTTCCTGGTACTTCTGATTGAGGGGACGGGTTTCCTTCTGGGCTATTCGCAGGAGTTCCTGCGTCTTCTCTTTCTGACGGCCTGGATCACGGGCATACGAGGGCTGGTCAACATCCTGCGGGCAGTGCTCCGGGGGAAGGAGCGGATGGACCAGGATGCCGTCGTTCAGGTGGTGGAGGGTGGTCTGGTGCTGGCCGGGACCGTTCTGGGACTCCAGATCGCCCCCACGGTCTGGAACGCAGTCCTGTTCATTTTTCTGGCAGAAGGACTGGCGCTGGCGCTGGTCGGCTTCTGGGTGGAGCGCGGCCTCCATCGCCCGCGCTGGGATTATGCCCTGGCCTGGAGAATGACGGTAGAGGCACTACCCCTGAGCCTGACCCTTACCCTGATCGGGCTGGGCATCCGTCTGGATACCCTGGCCCTTTCCCTCCTCCGGCCTACCCGCGAAGTGGGGCTTTATGGGGCCGCGGCGGGCATAGTGATGCTCGCCTATCCGCTGAGCACTATGGCCGCCGCTTTCCTGCCGCGCCTCTCCGCCCTGGCGGCCCGGGATCGTTCGTCTTTTATCCGGGTTCGGAACCAGGTCTTCCGCTGGATGCTGGCGATGGGGCTCGGGCTGGGGCTTCTCATCACCCCTCTGGCCTCCTTCTGGCTCACGGTGCTCTACGGGCCGGCGTTTGCAGAAGCGGCCCCCGCGCTGCGGGTTCTGGGGGGCATGAGCGCCGCCCTGTTTGTGAACACGTACTTCCGGCAGGTTCTCATTGCCCGGAGAGACCATCGGGCCATTGTTGTATCGGCGGGAGTGGCGCTGCTGGTCTCTCTGCTTCTGGCAGTTGCCCTGGTCCCCCGGTGGGGAATCATGGGGGCGGCCGTCGCTGCCCTGACCCGCGAGGCCGTCCAGGCCGCTCTGCTGGCCCGCCCGGCGATGAGGAGTTAATCGTGGGAGACACAAAAGGCGCGAGATTGGCAGTCCTTCTTCTCGGGCTGGGGGCGATGCTGGCCCTGACGCCGGGACCGGCCCGCGCGCAGGAGGGCATCCCTGTCTTCGGTGTCGCCCAGTCCGACCTGAACGGCGACGGCCAACCGGACATGACCACCGTGGACTGTGCCTTCGCCTCGGCCCGCGACCGCATCCTGATATTTGACCGCGCGGGGAATATGGGGACGGGGTCGGACGTCATGGCCGTCGCCGATTTCCAGGATGACGTCTGGATTTTTGACGTCGGCGCCGACGGGACAGCCCAACTGATCCTGATGTTTTCCCGGGAGGGGGACCTCCGGCTGGCCGACCTCTACGATGATCGGGACGGCGATGGGCAGGTCTCCTATCGCGCCCGTTACCGCATGGTGGAGGTCATCGAATCCCCGAACTGGCACGTCCGGGTAATGGCCCGTTCCGACTGGGTTCTCCCGGATGGGCGGGTGAACCCGTCCCTGGTCTTCCAGATAGACGGCTACATCCTGCGCTATCTGGAATGGGGAGAGGCCGCCCCGGCCCCCGACTGGGCCCGCCGGGGAGCCACCACCGACGGCGGGGTGGATTGGGTGCTGGAAGTGGTGGACGCCAACGGCGACGGCATTGCCGATTATCAACTCCAGCGGATTCTGGCCCTCTCCCCGCCGGACGTCAACATCTTCCGGTCCACCCTCTACGTCAACCGGAAGCCCCGTCGCCCAGAACCGTATCCGGAGGCCCTCTTCTGGCCCCTGCTGGTGGGCCGCCACGATTACGAGCAGTACAATTACTTTGACCGCCCGCCGGTCATCGCGGTGGATTGGGCCCGGGCCCGGATAGACCGGGTGGGCATCCTGGGGTACCCGACCGAACAGGGGTACCACATCAACAGTTGGAACCGCTGGAAGAAGGGAGAGGTCAACTACGCCAACTTTGAGAATCCGATGGCCTACTACGACCTGGCCGGTGACGCCGACGGCCGTCCCGAACTGATGGTTCGCTTTGAGGTCTTCGCCGCCGGAGATATTTCGTTCTCACCGGAGTTGGCGCGGTTCGGTGGCCCCCCCCGGCCCTTCGTACAGGCGGACGACTCCTGGGATCAGAATAACGACGGGCGGTGGGACTACGAGGTGAGCCTGGCCGGTTTCCACCCCGTCACCGACGTGGTCGCTTTCCCCGATTTCGCCGTTCAGACGGTCCCCTACGAACGGGTGCCCGATTGGGTGATGGAGCGGGAGTGGGCGGTCGCCACCTTCGTTGCGGCGGAGGGCGGCGGATACTGGAGCAGTGAGGGGATGGGGGATTGGAATGTCAACCGGGGCTTTCGGGACGGGAGACTGGTGGAGCCTTCCGGCCTGCGGGACCTCTATCTGTTCGGCCTGGTCCCGGAGATGCCGCTGGAGAACTACGCCGACATCCGTCGGGGGATGCGGGGGGAGTACGCGCCGGAGGGGGTGGGCCGCCCCACACTCTACTGGAGCCCTGTGGACAACCGCCTGCACCTGCGGGGCGCGCGGGGTGGGGTCTGGAACGTGGATGGGCGGACGGTCGTCCGCTACGCGGACCGGAACCGGGACGGGTATCTGGACGAGTGGCGGGTTCTGGCGCCCGACGGGACGGTGCGGCAACTGAACGTCCTGCCCGGATTTCTCCTGTACGCCGGGGGAGGGGATGTAATCCTCAAGCAGGCGGATGTGGGGCTGGCGGCGTTCTCCGTCCAGCCGCCCCGCAACCGGGCCGAATGGCAGGCCCTGCAGCGGCGCCTGGAGTCGCTTCCGGCGCCCGTGCCTGCCGGTGACCTGGGGGGCGTCCTGGCCCGGTGGGAGGGCCCCGAAGCGCGGATCGCTGGGGCGACCGTCCGGGACCTACAGGTCTCCCGTCGGGGGTTCCGTTTCATCCTGGAGGTGGGTCCGGGGGTGCGGGTCCTCTCCGGTGGGGTGGGGGGCTTTTCCCTGCCCTCGGCTCCCGGAGCCTACCGGGTCGTCTGGGAGGCGGGGCGCTGGTCGATCCGTCCGCTGACCCCCGCTGCGCCGGGCCTGGTCTCCCTGCAGGTGGCGGCGATCCGGGAGGGGGAAGAGGCGACGATTCAGGCCGTCCTGCGGAACTTCGGCCTGGAGGACATCCGCTCATTCCCTCTCTGCGCGCGGCTGGAGGGGCCGAGGGGGATCGGACGGGTGCTCACGGCGACCCTCTCCGTCCTTCCGGGCGAGGAGGAGCGGGAGGTGCTCTGGGGGTGGCGTCCGTCTGCGGCGGGGACGTGGAGGATTTCCGTTCTGGCGGACTGTGAGGGCGTCCGGGGAGGGCCAGTCCTGCTGGGGGAGACAGGAGTGAACGTGGCCCGCCAGCCCCCTCTGTATCTTTTCTCGTTTCTCGCCCTCCCGCCTCGCGTCCGGGCGGCGGTGGCAGGCCTGCTGGCAGGCATTGTCCTTCTGGCCGGTGGGATGATGGTGATATGGATGGGCGGCGCTTCCGTTCTCTTTACTCCCCTCTATTCCTCCTCTCCCCCTGGCTATACGGCTGAAGAGGAGGATTAAGGGGGATTGCGGCGGCCGGAGGCCGCCGCAATCCCCCCATCTTCCCCCTCCCCTCGCCCGCCGCCGAAGGCAGGTGGGAGAGGGGAGGGGGCAAGGGGGCATGGGTTAAGGGCGATGGCGACATTGCCTGGTTGCCAGCGGCGCCGACTGAAGGGCCACGCCGAAGGCTCGCCCGAGGCGTCGTCCTCTTTGGGCTTCCAGCCTCCGGTCGGCCTTCGCCGACCGGGGAAGAGCGTCGGCGCAGGCCGACGCCGGGCGCGAAAGCGACCAGAAAGGCCGATTTCCAATGCGCTTCTGGCGGTGGACAGCCCGGCGCTCCGTTAAGTTAGCGCCGATGGGGCAAGGGGGTGGGGTGAGGGCTGGAGGCGAGCCCAGCCACTTCGCTACCGGAAAAACCTGCCCTTGCGGGGGGAGAGGGCGAGGGGCACGGCAATGGCAGGCACACAAATGTCTATCAAACAGGATTATCCGGTCTTCTGGCATCTCCTGCTGCTGGCAGGGTACGTGATCCTGGCGGCGGGGTATATCGGCGCGCGGTTCCTCTGGAACTGGACTTCCACCGACGATGCCCGCCTGACCGTCGCGGCGGAGTACCTCTACGCCGAAGGGACCATCGTCCCCACAGAGACGTATCCCTTCGGCTACGCCTACCCCGCGCTCAACGCGTTCCTATCTCATTTGACCGGCCTTTCCATCCGCACCCTGCAGGTCTTCGTCCAGCCCTTTCTGGTTGTCCTGCTGGTCCCCCTGGCCTTTGCCGCCTACCGGAATCTGACCGGAGACGTCGCGACGGGCGCGCTGGCCTCTATCCTGCTGTTCCTGCAGCCGGAGTTTCTCTTTGAGGCCGCACGCAGCAGCCATGCCAAACTCACCTGGGCGATGGCCCTGGGCCTGCTCTATGCGCTGGCCGCCAGTTTCCGCCACGCGGAGGTCGGAAAGCCTATCGGCCGATGGGTGGTCATCACTTATCTCTTCGCTTTCGGATTGACCACCAGCAGTAGTTTCTTCTCGTCCAGTTACCTCTTCGCCATTCTCTGCGCGTTCGTGGGATGGCAGTTGTGGCGACGATGGGGCCGCCGCCAGGCCCGGCGGGGGGCTCCTCTGACGCGCCTCCTGTACGTGGTGCTTTCCTGCTCGGTTCTCCTGTACATCGTGATCTACCACATCTACCCGCCCGCCGGTGGGCAACTTTCCATCCTGCGGTCCATCGTGGACCAGGTCGCGACACTGTTCCTGGGAGTGGAGGAAGCGACGAATCCTTACCGTTACGTTCAGGTCGCCTGGATCAGCGAGCAGGTGTACATTTTGCTGACCCTTTTCAACTGGGTCATCCTGGTGATTTCGTTCTTCCAATGGGCGCGCCAGGGGAAACGGATCGTAGAGGGACAGGACGAACTCTCGCCGAATCAACTCTTCCTGTGGCTGCTGTACGGTGGCTTTGGCCTGTTCCTGGCGATTTCCGTGGTGCTGGACGTATCCGGCGCCCTTTCGGCCAATCTGCAAGTGCGGGCCTTCCCTCACCTGATGGTGGTGGCCCTCCCGATGGCGGCGGAAGCGCTGGTCGGCATTGTTCGGCGCTCGGGGAGGTCGGCCGCTGCGCGGGCCTTGCTCGGCGGAGGGCTGGTGCTGGCGGTGATGGGATTCTCTCTGGCCTCGCTGCTGAAGGTGACCAACGAGCCGCTCCTGAGTTACAACTGGGTCTTCTTTGCCGACCCGGAGCGTCGGGCGGTGGAGTGGCTCGGCCAATACGGAGAGGGCGGGATAGTCTGGATGGGGATGGACGAGCGGCTGGTGGCGCTGGCCGAGGCCAGCCCTCTCTGGGAGGCGCGCCGCCTGAAGGCGAAGTGGGGCTGGCCCGCCGACCAGACCGTCTATTTCCTTCTCTCCGAGACGATGACCCTGCGGGCCCGGCGGACCGGAACGGAGTTGCCGGAAGTCTTCCCGTACAACCGGATTTACGACAACCATTTCGCGGCGATCTACCGTACCCGGGCCGGCGGCCCTTATGGCCGGTGAGATATGCGACCGAAGGCCAGTGTGATCCTTGTGGTCCACAACGGGCGGCCCTATCTGGAGGGTTGCCTGGATTCGCTGCGGCGGACCCTTCCACCGGATACGGAGATTGTCGTCGTGGATAACGGGTCCACCGACGACAGCGCCGCGTTCGTCCGGGAGCGGATGCCGGGGGCCCGTCTGCTGGTCAACCCGGCCAACCGCGGTTTTGCCGCCGCGTGCCGTCAGGGGGCAGAGGAAGCCCGGGGAGAGGTACTGGTGTTCCTGAACCAGGACACGCGCGTGGTGCCCGGCTGGCTGGAGGCCCTGCTGGAACCGTTCCGGGACCCACGCGTGGGCCTGACCACGCCGACCATTCTCTGGATGGACGACCCGGAGCGGGTGCAGTCCTGCGGTCAGGATGTCCATTACACGGGGCTGGTTTTCGCCCGATGTTTCGGTATCCCCCGTTCGGCCCTCTCCGGCGCGTCGCCCGCTGACGTCGCGGCGGTCTCCGGCGCCGCCTTCGCCGTCCGCCGGGCGGTATGGGAGGAACTGGGCGGTTTCTCTGAAATATTCTTTATGTACTACGAGGAGACCGACCTTTCCTGGCGGGCGCAGCGGGCTGGGTATCGCTGTCTGCATGTGCCGGCGTCCGTCGTCTATCACGCGGGCCGTCTGGACCGTCCGTCACCGCTGGCTCTCTACTGTTCTTTCCGCAATCGCTTCCTGATGGTCTGGCGCAACTGGGGATGGCGGGCGCTGTTCTTTCTGTTGCCCGGCCTGCTGCTGGCGGACCTGATAGAGTGGGGATTGGCGCTGGCCCGGGGATGGCCCGGGCTTTCGGCCAAAGCCCGGGCCCTGCTCTGGGTATGGGGACATGGACGGACCCTCTTCCGACTTCGCGCCGAAGCCCGGCAGAAGGATGGGGTGGGGGACAGGGCCCTTCTGGCGGCCCGGGAGTGGCGTCTGAACCCCCGCGTCGTCACCGGCGGGCCGTTGGGGCGCGGGCTGACGGCTCTCTGCTCGGCTGTCTTCTACCTGAACTGGCGCGTGGCCCTGGGGGCCATCAAATGACAACCGGACGCTGATGGAGGAATCTTGAACGTCCAGTTGCTGGCACGCTCTTATGTCCACCGGATCGGGCTGGCCCGCTATACTGCCTCGCTCTGCGAGGCCCTGGAGCGGGCCGGGGTCCCGTTTCGTCTGGTGTTCCCGCGGTATCCCTGGCCCGTGCAGGTGGCCCATCGCCTGCTGCGGCTCCTGGGGTGGGACGTGCAGACCTTCTTCACCACCTACCCCCTGGCGGCGGACCTGGAGCGCGGGGTCCTGACCCACCTGACTGCCCAGCAGATGGCAATGCTCCTGTGGCTCCGCCCGGACCTGCACCCGGTGGTGGTGACCGTCCACGACATCGTACCCTACCTGACCCGCTACCAGAGGGATATGCAGGCCTACCGGAGCATCGGGGAGCGGTGGCTGGACGTCCTGGCGACGCGGGCGCTGGCCCGGGCGGACGCGCTCATCGCGGACTCATCCTGCACACGGGAGACGGTCATCCAGGCCCTGGGGTATCCGGCAGAGCGCATCTGGGTGATCCCGCTGGGTGTGGATCATGCTCTCTTCCGCCCCCGTCCGGTCCCGCCCGAGTTTGACGCCCGATATGGTCTGGACCCCTCCGGCCGATACGTGCTGTATGTGGGGTCGGAGAATCCCCGCAAGAACCTGTCCTTTCTGCTGCGGGCCTTCGCGCGTCTTCGTCGGGCCCTGCCCGACGTCCGCCTGATCCGGGTCGGCGCGGTGCAGTACCTTCCGCAGGCCCGTGCCCTCCAGGAGCAGATAGAGGGGCTGGGCCTGGAGGATGCCATTCTCCATTACCCGTCAGTGCCGGATGAAGACCTGGTTCTGTTCTACAACCGGGCGAGTCTGTTTGTCTTCCCTTCCCTCTACGAGGGGTTCGGTCTACCTGCGCTGGAGGCGATGGCCTGCGGGACGCCCGTCGTCTGCTCCGATGCCGCTTCCCTGCCGGAGGTGGTCGGCGACGCGGCTCTGCGAGTATCTCCCCTGGACGAAGAGGGATGGGTGGAGGCGATGTACCGGGCCCTGACCGACGATCGTCTGCGGGAGGAACTGCGGGCACGGGGCCTGGAACGGGCCCGCACCTTCACCTGGGAGCGGACGGCGGAGGAAACCGTACGGGTTTATGCCGAACTGGCCCGATAGGGGCTGGGTTCTCATGGTCCAGCTTTCTCTTCTTCTGGTCAGTGTGCTATCTGTCATGGCGGTGCTTCTGGCCCTTCCGGGCGGACTACTGCCGGTCCCGCTGGCGTCGGTGCGTCTCCTGCTGGGGCTGGTGGTGGTCCTCTTCTGTCCCGGATATGCGGCGCAGGTGGCCCTCTTTCCCCGTCGGAACGGGATAGACGGCGCGGAGCGGCTGGCCCTATCTGTCGGTCTCAGTCTGGCGCTGGTGCCTCTGCTGGCGCTGATGCTGGACCAACTGCCGTGGGGCATCCGGCTGGGGCCGGTGGTGGGCGCCGAGGCCGGGGCAACCTGGCTGGCCGGCGCGCTGGCCTGGGTGCGCTGGCGCCGTCTGCCGCCGGAGGACCGGTGGGAGTGGAAAATTCCCTGGACCGACCTGGCGCGCCTGGACCCCTCTCCTCGTTTCTGGCTGGGGATTGGTCTGGCCCTGGTGCTGGTCCTGGGGCTGGCCCTTCTGCTGACGGTGGCCCACCTGGCCGGGTGGGGGGAATCGGCCACCGAGTTCTATCTTCTGGGCCCGGACCGGCAGGCCGGGGGTTACCCGTATCGGGGCAGTGTCGGAGAACCCATCACGGTTACTGTCGGCATTGTGAACCGGGAGAGGGTGCCGGTGGAGTATCGTCTGGAGGTGGTTGATGGAGAACACCTCCTGGGCCAGGCCGGGCCGGTCCGTTTAGAACCGGGTACAGACTTTGAAGGTCCCGTCTCTTTCATACTGGCCTGGCCTGGTGACCCCATTCGGGTGCAGTTTCTCCTGTATCGGAACGGCCTGCCGGTTCCCTACCGGACTCTGTGGCTGTGGCTGGAGGTGGCTGAGTGAGCGGATGGGAGTCAGAACGGCGGGTTCAGGAAGCGGTCGCGGCCCTGCGGACGGGCGACGGGAGATATGCCCGCCGCCTCCTGGAAGAGGTGGTGCGGCGCGATCCGGGCTCGGAACCGGGATGGTTCTGGCTGGCCCACGCGGTGGAGCGGGTGGAGGAGCGACGGTTCTGCCTTTCCCGGGTGCTGGAGATCAACCGGCGCAATGCCCTGGCACGGCGGGAACTGGAGGCGTTAGGGCAGGGGCCTGCCCGGTCTCCGCTGGAAAAGGCAATTCCCGTAGAGAAGGAAATAGGGGAAACTTTCTGGCCTCTTGCCCTGGGGTATCTACTTTTACTGATGGTGGCGGAGATTCTGACCGCTTTAGTAGAGCCCCGGTTGGGGTTACTCCTGCATAGCGTCCTGTTAATCGGTTCTCTGGTATACGGCGCTCGGTGTTATGACCGACCTGCTTACCGTTTCTGGACAGCCGTGAGCCTGGCACCGTTGATCCGTCTGGTAAGTCTTTCTCTTCCACTGGACTCAGTTCCCTTAATATACTGGTATCTCATCATCAGTGTACCTCTCTATATTGCCACTTTCGTCTTGAGAGGCATGATATTGCGAATGTCCTGGGATCAGGTGGGCCTTCACGGGCGGGGACTCGCGCTACAGGTAATGATGTCGTTGCTGGGGTTGCCGTTGGGGATGCTGGAATACCGGATTCTGCGCCCGGTGCCGCTGATTTCGGGGTGGAATCCGGGGGAATTTCTAACGGCGGCCTTGATTTTACTGATTTCTACCGGTCTGATTGAAGAGTTGATTTTTCGGGGAGTTATGCAACAGGTGGCAATGGAGACAATGGGGAAATGGGGGCTGGTTTACGTTTCGGCAGTCTTCGCCGCCCTGCATATTGGTCACCGTTCCCTGACCGATGTCTTCTTTGTCTTCGGCGTGGCGCTGTTATTTGGCTGGCTCGTCCAGCGTACCCGGTCCATTGTGGGGGTCTCGCTGACCCACGGGCTCATCAATATCTGGCTCTTTTTGATGGCGCCGCTTCTGTGAGCCGGATGGAAGATAAGCCGCGTCCGCGGCCACCTGCGACGGGTTATTTGAACATCTCTGCGATTCGCATCGCGACCAGTGCCAGAAATGCGATCAGCAGAGGGATGAAGCCGACATTCAATGCCCGGTCCAGGGCACGCATCCAGCGCTCCCGCGCGGTGATGGCCACTTCCTTCTGAACCAGTAGGGTGAACATCGTTGTCACAACGATCAGGGCCAGCGAACTGGCGACCGCTACAGTTGTCACGGTTACAACGGTAGATGTGGTAACGGTAGAGACCATATTCCCTCCTTTATGGTGGAAATCCGATCGGGCAGGAGACGCCCTCCTATCCCGGAAGATTTTTCGCCATGATAATATCACATACAACCTTTCTGTAGGTTTCGCTTCGGTTACTATCCTGTTTCCAGTCGGTGACAGAGTTCACGAGGTTTATGGGTCTGTGCAGTCATTTGCCCCCTGTGGGCGAGAAAGGGTGGGGTTTGGCGGGCGGGGCTAGCCCGCCCCCCCAACCCCCAGATAACGCCGCCACGCCCGTAGGAGGGGGTTTGTTGCG
>JBBIKR010000116.1:0-11795 GCA_037445395.1 Thermoflexales bacterium | reverse complement strand
CGGGATCCTGGTGTATTTTATAGTCTATCCCCCGCGCACCCACCCAAACAATCCCCATTTTTTTTTTTTGTTGGGGGGGGGGGGGGGGCCCCCCCCCCCCCCCCCAAACCCCCATGATCTCCCCCTCTCCTGGCCTGCGGCCAGGAGAGGGGAGGGGTGAGATAGTTACTCCAGGGGATAGAAATCCTCGTAGCGGACCGTTGCCCCTGGCGGCACCACGACGAACTCATCGGGGGTCCAGGGCCCGTACAGCATTTTTCGGATGAGGGCCGTGGAACCCGGAATCTCCTCGTAGCGCAGTCCGAACCGCTCCGCCGTCCGCCGAGTGTATTCCCGATACTTCTCCAGTTCGTACTGACCGGTGTTGATGAGCGCCAGCCGGGTATAGTGGGCCAGCATGAGGCGGATGAAGCGGTCGGCGCGCTCCCGGCCGTACTGCTGGACCATCCGCTCGTACTCGGTGAACGGCGTATCGCCGACCTCAATCCAGCCCTTGGTCAGATAATAGGTACCGGGCTCCTGAGAATGCTGCTCCCGGTGGGCGTCCCGGGAGCCGAGGAAGATGGCGATACAATCATCCACGCGGGGAATCACCAGCGGGGACTGGCGGGCCTGGATGCCGATGACGGCCTGGGAGCAGAGGCCGTAACCGAGGATAACGGCATCGTAGGGCTCCTGCAGGGCATCTATGCGTTGCTGGAGAATTTTTCGGAGTTGTTCGGGATTGACGTGAAGGCCGAAATCCAGGACTTCGTACTCCGCGCCCTCGGGCATAAGGGGGATCATCTCTTCTATGACGGTTGCACAGGCGAGGACAAAAAGGCGTCGGCCCATGTTGACGAGTCGCTCCGTTCGGGCTATAATATGGGATGAAATTGTATCCGGACACCCTCTAATATCATACACTGGTATAGGGAAGTTGTCAAGTGGGAAACAAGTACTCCATAGACCGGGATTCCTACGAACCGGCCTACGCGCAACTGGCCCGCATTCTCAGTATGCAAATCGCCGAGGGGACTTATCGCCCCGGTGACCAGTTGCCCTCTGAGGCTCAACTGGTCGCCCAGTTCGGCGTCAGCCCCATGACCGTGCGGCGGGCCATCAACCTCCTCCTCAGCCGGGGCATCGTCAGCACCGCCCAGGGAAAAGGGACCTTCGTACGCGGCCTGGCCATCACGGAGGCCACATTCCGCCTCCAGGAAATCGGAGAGGAGGAAGCCGAGCGCACCGTCCGCCTGCTTCAGGCCACCATCCTCCCGGCTGACGAGCGAGTGGCCCGGAAATTATCGGTCTCCACCGGGACCCGGGTCATCTATCTGCGCCGCCTGGTCTCCCGCGCCGAGGGGCCGACGATGTACCACCGGGAGTATCTCATCTACGACCCCCGCCGCCCGGTGGTGGAGGCCGAGTTGCAGATTACGTCCCTGGAGGGGCTGTTCAGGGGGAACGGCGGGCAGGGGATGCGCCGGGGTGACCTTTCCATAGAGGCGGTGACGTTGACCCCGGAGGAGGCGGAGTTGCTGGGCGTTCCTCCAGGCTCTCCGGCCTTCTGCCTGGAGCATATCTTCTACGATTTCACCAACCGGCCCATCGCCTGGGGGTGGTTCATCTGCCGGGCCGACCGGTTCCGGCTGATCACCCGCATCGGGCCGGATGTGGAAGAATAATGGAGTTGGGAAAATGGATTTCTCGCTGCGGGAAATGTTGAAAGAAAAAGTCGCCGCGCTGGACGAAGAGGGAGTCCTCTCCCTTGTCCGCCAGTCGCTGGAATCCGGCACGGACCCGGTAGAGATTATCGCCGCCTGCGAGGAGGGCATGCGGGTGGTGGGGGAACAGTATGAGCAAGGGGTCTTTTATCTATCCGGCCTCATTATGGCAGGCGAGATTTTCCGCCAGGTGCTGGAACTGACCCAGCCCGCTCTTCAGGAAGCCCTGAAAGGTGAAGCCTCCGGGCGGGTGCTCATCGGCACTGCCCACGGCGATATCCATGACATCGGCAAGACCATTGTCCACATCGCCCTGCGCAGTTTCGGCTTCCAGGTGGAAGACCTGGGGGTGGACGTGCCGCCGCAGCGGTTCGTGGAACGGGCCCTCACCTGGCAACCGGACGTGATCGGCATCTCCGGCCTGATCACCTCCTCCTACGAGAGTATGCGGGAGACGGTGCGGTTGCTTCGGGCCGCCGCCCCCCACCCCATTCCGGTCATCATCGGCGGCGGAATGATGAACGACCAGATTTGCCGCTTCGTCGGCGCCGACTACTGGACCAACGACGCCCTCAAGGGCGTGCGGATTTGCGAGGAGATTATCCGCAACAAAAGTTGAGGTGACCGTCACCTACCTCAACTCGCGCACCCGGTATACCCGCTCCTTCCAGCCGATGCCGCCCCAGACCGTCATGCGCACGGAGTCCAGCACGACCAGCATGACCAGCAGGACGGTGACCGGATAGAGGAACGCGGTGATGCGCGGCAGCCGGAAGCGGACGGCGACAGCGTACCAGAGGCCGCTGTTCAGGAAGACCTGAAAGAGGGCCAGACGCACAGCCGGTTCCCCCATCCGCCCCTGCAGAAGCCCTCCGTAGAGCAGGAACACCGGCCAGAGGAACAGGAAGCCGTAGAAGAGAAACATCAGCACCGTCGGCAGCAGCCGGTATTCCAGAGCGGCGAAGGCGCTCTTCGCCAGCCCGTGCCACGACTCCCAGAACCCCCGATAGAAGTGGACGTCCAGGTGTTCGGCGCCGTCCAGCAAGACCACCCGTCCGCCGTGCCGCCGGACCCGGCGGGCCAGCACCACGTCCTCCGCAATCTCCCCCCGCACCGCCGCGTGCCCCCCGATGCGCTCGTAGGTCTCCCGCCGGAAGAGCAGAAAAGTCCCGATGGCCATCGTCAGTGCGGGGATGCGCAGGCGCGCCCCCAGGGCCAGCGGGAAGAGGCCCAGCACACCGAAGGGGATAATGGGCAACAACAACTGCTCCCCGAAGGTGTGGGTGACGGCGCGGGGGACCAGGGTGACCAGGTCGGCCCGGTTCTCCTTCGCGGCGGTGAGGGCCCAGGAGACGGTCTGAGGGTGATGAACGGTGTCGGCGTCGGTGAAGAGGAGCCACTGGCCCCGCGCCTCCCGGGCCAGTTGGTGACAGGCGAAGTTCTTGCCCATCCACCCCGGCGGTAACGGCTGCCCCGGAATCAGCCGCAGGTGCGGGTCCCGGCGGGCCATCTCCGCCACAATCTCCGGCGTCTCATCGGTGGAGCCATCATCCAGCACCAGCACCTCCATCAGCGGATAGTCCTGGGCCAGGAGCGACTCCAGACAGCGGCGGATGTTGCGCGCCTCGTTGCGGGCCGGCACCAGCACCGAGACCCACTCCAGCCCCGTCGGGTGGACCCGGGACGGGGTCGCCTTCCCCACCATCCGGAGATTGGCGATGAGGTTCAGCCCCACCACCAGCAGGACCGCCGTCAGCGCGACCTGGTAGGGGATGAGGTGGGAAGAGAAAACGTCGCTCATGGGTGGGGCACTGGATGCTCAGGATTACTCTCGTCCCGGTAGAACCCCGGCCGTCCCTTCTGCCAGGGGTTGCGCGCCCAGACCTCCCGCTCGTGGGGCAGGTCTATGATCTTCTTCACCGCCAGCATCAGGAAGAGGCAGAGAACATAGAGGGACACCCAGAGCGGTGCACCGAAGACGGGCGGGAGCAGGATGAGCGCTGGGATGCCAACATTCAGGGCCTTGTTCATATCGCGGAAGAGGAGATACATCGCCGCGATCCACAGGCCACCCACCAGGGTGGAATAGGGCAGAAACCCCAGCAGGAAACCGGCGGTCGCTCCGACCCCTTTGCCGCCCCGGAAGCGGAGGAAGGGGGAGAAATTGTGGCCCAGCGGAGCGGCGAACCCCGCCGCCAGAAAGGCCGCCTGGGAGACGGCGAAATGCCGGGCCAGCAGGCAGGCCGCCGTCCCCTTGCCGACATCCAGCACTCCCGCCAGGACCCCCCACCGGGGCCCCACCACGTGGTAGACGTTGCGGGCACCGACGTTTCCCTCCCCGTGCTCGTAGATGTTGATCCCCGCCTTCCAGCGCGCGACCAAGTATGAGAAGGGAATCGCACCGATGAGATACGCAATGAGTACAGCCGCCAGGTCGGAATAATAGATGCAAATCATCAGACCACCTCCCGGTAAGAATGCCCTCCATGAGCAGAAACACCTTTGCTGAGAAATGGATTTGCGGCGGCGGCCGAAGGCCGCCGCCGCAAATCCCTTCACCCGAAGTTTCACTCTTCCGGGCAGAGTCTGAACCCGGTTGTTTACGGTCAGGCCCTCTTCTCCGGGATCATTCCCACCGGAACAGCCGCGCGGCAATTGCGCCTCCCACCAGCAGGCACCCCACCAGCACCGCCACCTCGGTCAGATGCTGGCCCCACGATTCGCCAAACCAGAGCCCCTTCATCAACGACACCACATGGGTCAACGGAATGTACTGGCTGAACGCGCGCACTCCGGCCGGCATGATCTCCAGTGGGATCGTCGCACCCGAAAGGAACATCATCGGGAAAGCCAGCACCATCCCCACCGTCTGCGCCAGGCGGGCCGTGGGCGCCAGCCCGGCCACCAGATACCCCAGCGCGAAGAAGGCCAGCGTCCCCAGCAGAAAACCCGCCAGGACGCTCAGAATGTTCCCCTCAAACCGGACGTGGAAGGCCAGTTTGCCCGTCAGAAACAGGAGCAGGATGCCCAGCAGGGTCATCAGCAGATAACTCAGGATGTCGCTGATGATGTAAGCGAGAGGGTGTAGGGGGCTAGCCCGGAATCGCCGCAGGACGCCGCTCTCCCGCGCTGCGGCTGTGCTGACCGGCAGACCGATCAGTGCCACTGTGACGATGATCAACCCGATGTAGGCCGGTACCGAAACGTCCATCGTGCCCCGTCCTCCAAACATCGGGGTGGGCTTGTTACCGTAGATGGCCCCGAAGAGGATCAGCATCAACGGGGCGTAGAAGATGGTGAAAAAGGTCGCGATCGGCTCGCGAAGGTAGAGTTTCATCTGGACCAGGATGAGTTTGCCCAGACCTCTCATCCCACACCTCCTACTCCCGCATCTCCCGCCCGGTCAGGGCCAGGAAGACGTCTTCCAGCGACGGTTGCTCGGTGCGCAGGTCCCGAAACCGGACCCCCTCCCG
This sequence comes from Thermoflexales bacterium, assembly GCA_037445395.1. Lineage (GTDB taxonomy): Bacteria > Chloroflexota > Anaerolineae > B4-G1 > DUEL01 > SpSt-77. The sequence goes on along the minus strand of JBBIKR010000116.1, from coordinate 6,616 downwards.
TTCCAGGACGCCGACCACGCCGCTCACCAGCCCTTCCCCCCGACCGTAGACCACCACCCGATCCCCAATCTGCTCCACGCGGGTGACGCCGGGGACCTGTCGGAGACGTCCCCCGTCCCATCCATCGGTGCTAAAGACCACCCGGTTTTCGGCCCCCAGCGAACGGATGAGGTTCTCCGGCGTGTCCAGGGCGACAATCTTCCCGTGGTCCATGATCGCCACCCGGTCGCAGAGCCGCTCCGCTTCTTCCATGTAGTGGGTAGTCAGGAAGACGGTCTTGCCCCGATCCCGGATTCCCCGCACCAGGTCCCACATCGCCCGCCGGGCCTGAGGGTCCAGCCCGGTGGTCAGTTCGTCCAGGAAGACCAGTTCGGGATCGTTGACCAGTGCCAGGGCGATGAAGAGCCGCTGTTTCTGCCCACCGGAGAGTTTGTCAAAGAAGGCGTTCCGTTTATCCGCCAGCCCCAGTTGCTCCAGCAGGGCCATCCCGTCCGCGCGGCGGGGGTAGAAGGAACCGAAGAGGTCCATCGCTTCCCAGACCTTGAGCCGCGGCGGCAGGGCGGCCTCCTGCAACTGGACACCGATCCGTTGCCGGAGCGCGTAACCGTCCCGCAGGGGGTCCAGCCCCAGCACGCGGATGGTGCCCCCATCGGGGCGACGCATCCCCTCCACACACTCTATGGTGGTCGTCTTCCCGGCGCCGTTGGGGCCGACCATGCCGAAAATCTCCCCCTCGGCGACGGTGAAGGAGATGCCGTCCACCGCCCGCACCGGCCCGTAGGATTTGCGCAGGTCGGTGACTTCTACAGCCAGACCCATTGTTCACTCCTCCACAAAGGTATTGAAAGAGAGCGATAGAAGGCCCAATCCCAGCAGCAATACCATTGTCCGCTCATCGGCCGCCCTCAGGATATGGAGGACGACCACCGCCACGCCCATCGCCAGGGCAAGGGCACGAAGGATCAGAGAGACCATCGGGGTAATTTTGCCTTTCATCTTTCTCCTTTCTGAGGGATAGAATGTTTTCCAGCGCGTCCACGTAGGACGCGAAGGCCGCGCGCCCCTGGGGCGTGGCCTGGACCCACGTCTTGGGGCGGCGGCCGACGAAGGTTTTCTCTATCTTCACATATCCCACCTCCTCCAGCCGCTGTAGATGGATGCTGAGATTGCCGTCGGTCAGGCCCAGCAGGTCGCGCAGAAGCGTGAAGTCGGCCCGGTCGCCCTCATCCAGGCCAACCAGCGCGGCCATAATCCGGAGACGGGTCGGCTGATGGATGACAGGGTCCAGGTCGCTCATCCTTCTGCACCGTAGCGAACAGCCAGGAGGCCAGTACCGATGAGGGCTCCGCCTCCCAGGACGGCCATTGCCAGATTGAGCCAGTCCGGGAACAGGAGGGCCGCCGCAACGGCAATGAGACCGATAAAAGCGCCCGCCGCGCTGATGCTCCAGTGAACAAAGAGCCCAAACTGGAAGTACCCCAGGGCAATGGTCAGGATGATCAGGAGGGAGACCTGCTCCTCCCGGACCGGAAGAAGCCAGATCAGCAGGAAGTCAAAAACCCCCAGGGCCAGCCACCAGAACAGAATGGACCTCCACAGGAGGGAAGACCGGACCCGCGTCTGCCGGGACATCCGGATACTCAGGTAGATGGAACCGATGACTCCGCCCAGGTTGAGGGGAAGCCATAGCCAGGGGACAAGCGCTTTCTGATGGCTCTGGATGAGGAAGTGGGTGCCGGAGAAGCCGATGAGCCCGATTGCTCCCCAGAGGACCATGAACCAGCCGCCGAACCCATCGGAGGCTCTGCGGGCCCGCTCCATAATCTGGCGGATGGCCTTCAGGTCGTCCAGTGCATCGTTGGGTTGCATTTTCCCCCTTTCTGTAAATCACTTTGCTATACAAAGTATTTTACCACAAAGGGTGATTTTTGTCAAGGGGAATCGCCCGATTTTCGGCTGGGTGTGTCCCGATTTTGCTGAAAATCCGGCCGCTGGCGAATTGCCCCTCATATCCCTTCCCTTTCCCACAAATGCGGGTTGCTGCCAGCGGCGCAGTTGGGATCGTTTCCCTCACCCCACCCCTGCCCCCAGGTTCATTGATTTCTCTGAATCATTCGTGCCCCTCTCCCGCTCGCCTCTCGGCGGCGGGAGAGGGGAGGGGGGCAGGGGGGGAGGGGCAGAGAAGCGCCAGAACAATTGTTGGAATAATTTGTTAGGATGCAAAACCATCGGGCTGATTCAGCCAAGCCGGGGCTGTTTTTGAGCCTCGAAGGGGCTTTGCAGAATCAGCCCGACTCTCCGGGCTTCCAGCCTCCGGTCGGCGATGGCCGACCGGGAAAGGTGGCGGCGGCCTTCAGCCGCCGCAAAACTCCTCCTCTCTGCAGCCTGACACCCTCTGATGCAAATCTGATAGGTTTTGACAGTTCAACGCGGCTACAATTAAGCCCGTCGTTGGGAATCAGACCCGACACGTAATGTGCGAAACGCCATGCCATCATCCCGTGTCTCCGGCTTCTATAACTGGTCCCTCCAGGAGCGCCTGGAGTGGGTGGCCCAATGGGCCAGTCTGACCAAAGAGGAGGTCGCCACCTTGCGGGGCGAGGCCGGCCTCTCCCCCGAGCAGGCCGACCGGATGATTGAGAATGTCGTCGGCCGGTACGCCCTGCCCCTGGGCATCGCCCTCAACTTCCAGGTCAACGGGCGGGACGTCCTGTTGCCGATGGTCATAGAGGAGCCGTCGGTGGTCGCCGGGGCATCCTTTGCGGCCCGGCTGGCCCGCGAGGGCGGCGGTTTTCGCGCCGGAACCACCCCGCCGGAGATGATCGGCCAGATTCAGGTGCTGGACGTGCCGGACCTGGCCGCCGCAGCCGCCGCGCTGGTGACGGAGCGGGACCGGATTCTCGCCGCCGCCGACGAGGTGGACCCGGTCCTCCAGCGGCTGGGGGGCGGCGCCCGCGACCTGATCGTGCGGGTGCTCCCGGAGACGCCCGCCGGCCCCATGCTGGTGGTCCACTTGGTCTACGACGTCCGGGACGCGATGGGGGCCAACGCGGTCAACACCGCCTGCGAGCGACTGGCCCCCCTGATTGCTGAAATCACCGGCGGGCGGGTGGGGCTGCGGATTCTCTCCAATCTGGCCGACCGGCGGCTGGCCTGGGCGGAGTGCTCCATCCCCACAGCCGCGCTGGCCTTTGACGGTTTCGCCGGAGAACAGGTCGCCCGGGGGATTGTGGAGGCCTGGGCCTTTGCCGCTGCCGATCCGTACCGCGCCGCGACCCACAACAAGGGCATTCTCAACGGCATAGATGCGGTGGCACTGGCCACCGGGCAGGACTGGCGGGCCATAGAGGCCGGGGCCCACGCCTACGCGGCCCGCTCCGGCCGCTACACCAGCCTCTCCACCTGGGGACTGGACGGGAAGGGCAACCTGGCGGGCCGGCTGGAACTCCCGCTGGCCGTGGGGGTCGTGGGCGGCGCCACCCGCGCCCACCCCACGGCGCGCGTCGCCCTGAAAATCCTGGGCGTCCAGACTGCGCGGGAACTGGCAGAAATCATGGTCGCGGTGGGGCTGGCCCAGAACCTGGCCGCCCTGCGGGCCCTGGCGACAGAGGGCATCCAGAAGGGCCACATGGCCCTGCACGCCCGGCAGGTCGCCATCGCCGCAGGGGCCATCGGCAAGGAGATAGAGGAAGTCGCCCGGCGGATGGTCGCCGAGGGCGTCGTCCGCCCCGACCGGGCAGAAGAAATACTGGAAATGTACCGCAGAGAATGCGGAGAACGGGGCAAAAGTCCATAAATCTCTGCGTCCTCTGCGTCTCGGCGGTGAAAAACATGGAGACCCAATTGCTGCGAACGGATAGACCTGTGGGCATCATCGGCTACGGGGCCTATATCCCCCGCTACCGGCTTCCAGCGACGGAGGTCGCCCGTATCTGGACCGGCGGGGAGGGAGAGACACCGGTCACCGAGAAGGCAGTGGCGGGGCCGGACGAGGACGTGGTCACCATCTCCATAGAGGCGGCCCGCAATGCCCTGGCGCGGGCGGGAAATGTGGACCCCGCTCTCATCCGCGCCGTCTGGGTGGGGAGCGAGTCCCACCCGTACGCGGTGAAGCCAACCTCCACGATTCTCGCCGAGGCCATCGGAGCCACCCCCTACGTCCAGGCCGGGGACTGGGAGTTCGCCTGCAAGGCCGGGACGGAGGCACTGCAGGCCGCGCTGGGCTTCGTCGGTTCCGGGATGGGCCGCTATGCGCTGGCCGTGGGCGCCGACACCGCCCAGGCCCGCCCCGGCGACGCGCTGGAGTACACCGCTGCCGCAGGCGGCGCGGCCTACCTGGTCGGCCCGGCGGAGGAGGCGCTGGCGGTCGTGGAGGGGAGCCTCTCCTACGTGACCGACACGCCGGACTTCTGGCGGCGGGCCTGCCAGCACTACCCGTCCCACGGCGGGCGGTTTACCGGCGAGCCGGCCTATTTCAAGCACATCACCGAAGCGGCCCGCGCGCTGATGGAGGCGCTGGGGACCACCCCCGCCGACTACGACTACGCCGTCTTCCATCAGCCCAACGTCAAGTTCCCGCAGACGGTCGCCCGGCAACTGGGGTTCAAACCGGAGCAGATTCGGGCCGGGCTCCTGGCGGACGAAATCGGCAACACCTACGCCGGTTCCTCGCTGGTGGGGCTGACGGCGATTCTGGACCAGGCCCAGCCTGGCCAGCGCATCCTGCTGGTCAGTTTCGGCTCCGGCGCCGGGTCGGATGCGGTCTCCCTGCGGACGACGGAGGCCATCGTGGAGCGGCAGGGCCGGGCGCCCACCACCCGCGCCTACATCACCCGCCGCACCGTCATTGACTACGGCCTCTACGTCCGCTTCCGGGGCAAACTGCTTTTGTGAGATCTCTCGCCGAAACGTGAGGAAATATGAGAGACGTCGCGGTGATCGGCATCGGACAAACGAAGGTCGGGGAGCACTGGGAGAAGGACTTGCGCCACCTGTCGCTGGAGGCGCTCCAGGCCGCCATGCGGGACGCCGGGGTGGACCATGTGGACGCGCTCTACGTGGGCAACATGCTCAGCGGCGAACTGACCGGGCAGGAGCACCTGGGCGCGCTGGTGGCGGACTTCGCCGGACTGCGGGGCGTGGAGGCGGTCAAGGTGGAAGCGGCCTGCGGGTCCGGCGCGGCCGCGCTCCGGCTAGGCTACGTCGCCGTCGCCGGGGGGCTGGCGGACGTCGTCCTGGTCGTCGGCGTGGAGAAGATGACCGACGCCACCGGCACCGAAACGACCGCGGCGCTGGCCATGGCCGCCGACGCCGACCACGAGGTCGCCCACGGCCTGACCTTCGTCGCCCTCAACGCGCTGCTGATGCGCCGCTATATGTACGAGTACGGCTACAAGAAAGAGGACTTCGCGCCCTTCACCATCAACGCGCACGCCAACGGGATGAACAACCCGTACGCAATGTTCCATATGAAGGTGACGCCGGAGGCGTACGCCAGAGCCCGGATGATCGCCGACCCCATCAACCTGCTGGACTCCTCGCCGGTGGCGGACGGCGCGGCGGCGGTGGTACTGGCGCCCGCCGACTGGGTTCGGGGAAGCGGGAAGCCCGTCATCCGCATTGCGGCTTCGGCGGTGGCGACGGATACGGTGGCCATCCACGACCGGCGGGACCCGCTGGTGCTGGAGGCGGCGGCCCTCTCGGCCTGGCGGGCCTACCAGCAGGCCAACATCGGCCCGGAGGAGGTGGACCTCTTTGAACTCCACGACGCCTTCAGTATCATGGCCGCGCTGAGCCTGGAGGCGGCGGGGTTCGCCCGGCGCGGGGAGGGGGTCCGGCTGGCGTTGGACGGTGAAATCACTCTCCAGGGCCGGATTCCAATTGCCACTATGGGCGGCCTGAAGGCGCGGGGGCATCCTGTCGGCGCGACGGGGGTGTATCAGGTCGTGGAAGTCGTCCAGCAACTGCGCGGCGATGCCGGAGCCAACCAGGTCCCGAAGGCGCGGGTCGGTATGGCCCAGAACATCGGGGGAAGTGGGGCGACGGTCATCACGCATATCCTGATGCGTGAAGCGTGAAAAGTGAAACGTGAAATGAAGGAGGTATCAATGAGTCTTCCCAGCAAGAACTGGCGGTTGCGAAATCAGCGGTACCGGCTGGTCGGGGAAATCTGCGAGAAGTGCGGAGCGGCCATCTTTCCGCCCCGGGACGTCTGTCCGGAGTGCGAGGGGCCGGCCCAGACCCCCTACGTCTTCAGCGGACGGGGGGAGGTCTACTCCTACAGCACGGTCTACCACCCCCCGGCGGGGTTTGAGAAGTACGCGCCCTACACCGTCGCGCTGGTCCGGCTGGAGGAGGGGCCGATGCTGACCGCCCAACTGACCGACGTGGCGCCCGAGGAGGTTCACATCGGGATGCCGGTGGAGATGGTCACCCGGCAGATGCAGACGGACGGCGACGACGGGGTCATCGCCTACGGCTACAAGTTCCGCCCGCGCATGGGGTAGGGTTTTGGGGTGGGTTTTGCGGCGGCGGGGGCCACGCCCCCCCCCGAAAAACCCGGATGACCCCAACCAAAACCGGCCCCGTGGCTAAAACCGCAAAATAGGCACCGGGC
>JBBIKR010000115.1:0-11823 GCA_037445395.1 Thermoflexales bacterium | reverse complement strand
GCCGCGGCCCCCCGCCCCAAGCCCCCTTCAATCCCCCCTCTCCCCTGGCGGGGAGGCCAAGGGGCGAGGGGGGACATAGGGGGTGAGGGGCAGAAGCCAATTCATTTGCGTGAAAACTTTGAAAAGCCCCGCTCTGAGCCGGTGAAGTCTTGACAATTCGCATCAGATGTTGTATAATGAAACCGGTTTAATTAAACCGGTTTAAAGAACCTGCTTTACACACCCCGCACATGGTCAAGAAAGCCATCACGATCCGAGATATCGCACGGATAGCAGGCGTTTCCCCAGGAACCGTCTCCCGGGCGATCAACAATAGCCCCCTGGTCAATATAGAGACGCGCCAGAAAGTCATACAGGTTGTCAAAGCGCTCAATTATGTCCCCAACCGTATGGCGCAGCGCCTCGCCACGGGAAAAACGCTGAACCTGGCGGTCATTGTCCCCTTCTTCACCGCTCCATCGGTCACGGAGCGCCTGAAAGGCGTCGTGAGCACGCTGGCCAGGAGCCGGTACGATTTAATCATCCACAATATAGAGGACCCCGAACAGCGCGCCGATTGCTTTCGCACCATTCCGCGCCAGGACCGCGTGGATGGCGTTTTGGTGATTTCCATATCCCCTACCGATGAAGAGGTACCGTTGCTGGCGGAGGCGAGCGTTCCGGTGGTGTTGATTGATGCCCATCATCCAGCGCTGACCACACTGCATCAAATCACCGTGGATGATGTTGCCGGGGGAAAGGCGGTTACCGAGTATCTGATCGGACTGGGCCATACCCGGATTGGTTTCATCGGCGACCCGGCCGATAACCCTTTTAATTTTACCTCCAGCCGGGATCGTGCGCGCGGGTACCGTCAGGCACTGGAGGCCGCCGGAATCCCCTACCGTTCCGAGTACTACGCGGAACGTCCCCACGGCCGTCAGCAGGCCCGGGAAGCCGCCATCACGATGCTCACCCTTCCTGAACGTCCAACGGCAATCTTTGCCGCCAGCGACGTGCAGGCTGTGGGTGTGCTGGAAGCGGCGCGGGAGTTGGGGTTGCGCGTGCCCCGGGACCTCTCCGTGGTCGGGTACGACGATGTGGAAATCGCCGAGATTCTGGGGTTGACGACGATGCGCCAGATGCTTTTTGAGTCGGGCCAGCGCGGCGTGGAGTTGCTGCTGAAGACACTGGAAAACCCGGAGACGGAACCGGTGTATGAAGTACTGCCCACCGAACTGGTGGTCCGGGAAACCACCGCGCCACCGCCTTAAACCGGGAGTATTTTTTCTCTTTTTACCAGCGGTTGCAACCGGTTTCATCCCACACCATTCGTATCTTTTTTGGGCCGATGATTGCAACCGGTTTCAACCACTGAGCGCTGACAATGCTGTAGAAGGGAGGTGATGATTATCGGAGCGGTTCAATATCAGGCATCGGAAGCACAGTTTCCTGTCCGGGTAACGCGAGTGATCATCAGAGGATCCACGCAAAAGGAGGTGAAAAGATGAACGGCAAGAAGACGCTGATGATTGCGGCCGCGCTGATGGTTGCGGTGTCCATCCTGGTCAGCGCGTGCCGGGCCGGGACCCCCACCCCTGCTCCCGCAACAGCGGCCCCTACGGCTGTTCCTCAGCCCACTACTGTTCCTCCGACCGAAGGCCCCGTCACCGTTGACGTCTGGTTCCACTCCGGTCGGGGCGGCGAGCGGGACGCTCTGACGAAGATTTTCAGCGGGTGGAGCGACCCGAACATCCAGTTGAACCTCGTAGAGTTGCCCGAGGGCGACTACAATCAGCAGGTCCAGGCCGCCGCCGTCGCCGGTCAACTCCCCTGCCTGCTTGACTTTGACGGCCCATTTGTGTACAACTATGTCTGGGGCGGCTACCTGGTCCCGCTGGACGACTACTTCACCGGGGATGAACTCTCGGACTTCCTGCCCTCTATCATCGCCCAGGGCACCTATCGGGATGGCAGGCTCTACAGCCTGGGGCAGTTTGACTCCGGGCTGGCCATCTGGGCGCGCAAGTCGTACCTGGAGGCCGCGGGCGTACGCATCCCCACGGTAGAAAAACCGTGGACGGGCGACGAATTCAACGCGGCTCTGGAAGCCCTGGCCGCGCTCCCCCAGACCGAGTACGCCATTGACCTGAAGATGAACTACTCACCCTCGGCGCCCAGCGAGTGGCTGACCTACGGCTTCTCGCCCGTTCTCCAGAGTTTCGGCGCCGACCTGATTGACCGCCAGACCTATGAGTCGTCCGAAGGCGTGCTCAATGGGCCCAAGGCGGTTGCGGCCATGGAGATGATCCAGGGCTGGTTCCAGAAGGGCTATGCCAACGCCCACGCGGCCACCGACGACTGCTTCACCAGCGGCGCCTGCGCCCTGGCATGGGTCGGGCACTGGACCGCCAACGATCATATCCAGGCGGTGGGTGACGACCTGCTGCTCCTGCCGATGCCCGACTTCGGGACCGGCCCCAAGACCGGTATGGGTTCCTGGAACTGGGGCATCACCAGCGCCTGCAAGCACCCCGATGCGGCCGTCAAAGTGCTCAAGTTCCTGCTGGAGCCGGAGAACATCAGGATTATGACCGATGCAAATGGGGCCATTCCGGCGCGCATCTCGGTCTTTGAGGCGGACCAGCGGTTTGCTCCGGGCGGCCTGCTGTACACCTTCGTGGCCCAACTCAAGGCTGGCTGGGGCGTGCCCCGTCCCATCACCGCCGCCTATCCGACCATCACGACGGCCTTCTCCACGGCGTTCCGGAACATCGCCGACGGCGCTGACGTGCAGACCGAGTTGGACAAAGCCGTGGACAAGATTGACGCGGATCTGAAGGCAAACAACTATTACAGGTAGGATAGGGGGTGAGATGGCGTAGCACAGGGGGCCAGGAGCGACATGCTCCTGGCCCCTCATTCACAGGCCCCAGATAGATTCCCCGGCGACCTGATGAAGGAGAAAGCGAAGTGAACGGCTCACGGGAAACAGGAAAAGAAACCGGTGGCAAGCGGCGGGTCAGGCTCCCAATAGAAAAGATAAAAGAGAATATCGTGGCCTGGCTGATGATTGCCCCGGCCGCTGTGGGATTGATCATTTTCCTGATCATCCCATTCCTGATGGCGTTTCAAATCAGTCTGACCGACACGCGGCTGCTGTCGCCCAATCCGCCCCAATTCGTTGGCCTGGAGAACTATCGCCAGTTGCTGCGGGTCAGCGTCATCTTGATGGAGCCTTTGAGGGATCCGGTTACCGGGGATGTGCGGCGGGACGAGGAGGGCCGAATTCTCTACCCGCGACCCCGCACGATTCTGCGCAGCGATGCCAGGTATGAAGGAATGGGGGAACTCGCCCAGTTCCACCTCTTTGGGAAGCGTTATCTGGTCGCCGCGGGTGACCCCACGTTCTGGAGAGGGTTAGCCAACAACTTCTACTTTGCCCTGGTCGTCGTGCCGCTGCAGTCGGCGTTCGCCCTGCTGCTGGCGATACTGGTTAATCAGAGAATCAGGGGGGTGAACCTCTTCCGGACTTTCTATTTTATGCCTGTGGTCGTGCCAATGGTTGTGGTAGCAGTGGTCTGGTTTTTCCTCTACAACCCTGGCGTGGGCACAATCAACGCGTTCCTGAAAGCCATCTCGTTCGGGCGATGGGGCCCCTTTGAATGGCTCGCCGATCCCAAACTGGCGTTCCCCTCCATTATGTTGCTGTCCATCTGGCAGGGAGTAGGGTTCCAGATGGTCATCTTTCTGGCGGGCCTGCAGGAGATACCCGGTGAGTTGTACGAAGCGGCGGAGGTGGACGGCTGTAACGAGGTCCAGAAGTTCTTTTTCGTCACACTGCCGCAGTTGCGCAATACCACAATCTTCGTGGTTGTGGCGACGACCATCCTGGCCTTCCAGTTATTCACCCAGGTGCAGGTGATGACGGGCGGGGGGCCAGGGGAGGCAACAATGACGACCATTTTACACGCTGTCCGGGAAGGGCGCTACCAGTTGCGAGCAGGCTATGCCTCGGCAATCACTGTGGTGTTCTTTTTGATTGTGCTGGCGGTCTCCATCATTCAGCGCTCGGTGATGCGCGAAGAGAGGGCCATAGAATGAGCACTCAAACACCTGCCCAGGTGCACTCTGTGGGGGAAAAGGTGCCACACGGTCTTCAATACCGCTTTCGCAAAACTGCGAAGGCTATCCTCAACTACACGGTGATGACACTCCTGGCATGCTTTTTCGCGTTCCCCCTTGTCTTCATGATGGTCTCGGCCATCAAGACGAACGAAACGCAGATCACATCCGATGTGGGCGGATTGCGGGCTTTTGTCCCCTATCCCTTGAGGTTCGTGCCCCCTGTGGACCGCCTGGATGACGCTCCCGCCGAAATCCGGAACGCGTACACGGGGCTGGGCCCACAGAACTTTTTTGATGTGTTCCGCCGAATGCCGTTCGGCAGATTCCTGTGGAACTCCATTCTCGTGACGACGACCACTGTGGGGTTGGGATTGCTGGTCAATAGTATAGCGGCCTACCCGCTGGCACGGCTCAAGTGGAAGGGACGGAACATCGTATTGGCGGCTATCGTGGCCCTGATCATCATCCCCTTTGAGGCAGTTGCGATACCCCTGATGCTGTTGACCACCCGGTTGCCGCGGCCGGGCGGCGGCATCGGCTGGCACGATACGTACATTGTGCAGATCATCCCCTTTGTCGCCGACGCCTTTTCTATCTATTTGTTCTATCAGTTTTTTATTGGTATCCCTAAGGACCTGGACGAAGCGGCCATCATAGATGGCGCCAGTCGTCTGCGCATCTACTGGAATATTATCGTGCCCAACTCCAGGCCCGTCTTCGCCACCGTCGCCATTCTGAAATTCCTGTGGATCTGGGGGTCATATCTGTGGCCGCTGATGGTCATTCGGCTGCCGGAATACCGGCCGCTGACCGTGGCGATGCAGGAATTCTTCGGGCAATACCCGCGCTGGTGGGGAGATACCCTGGCCTTTGCAACAATGACCACGCTGCCGGTATTGGTTCTGTTTCTGGCTTTCCAGCGGTGGTTCATCCGTAGCGTGGCTGCCACCGGCATCAAAGGATGAAGCCAGGAACGCGTCCGGCAATTCTAAAAGTGCCCGGCACGTTGCCCCAGGTGAAGGACTCCCCCATGTTCCTGGCCTTTCTGAACCCCCAGGGAAACTTTGATCCGCAGGACCGGTACTGGACCCGGCACCCGGACTTCGGCGGGCAACTGGTCTACGTCAAGCAGGTTGCGCTGGCGCTGGGCCGGATGGGGCACCGGGTGGACATCATCACCCGTCGCATCCGGGACCCCCAGTGGCCAGGGCTGGACGGTCTGCTGGGCGGATACCCGGGCGCGCCCGGCGTCCGCATCGTCCGCATCCCCGCCGGCCCCGACGTCTTTCTCCCCAAAGAGGAACTCTGGCCCCACATCGGGCCGGACTGGGTGCCGGGCATCCTGGCCTTCTACGGCCGGGAAGGCCGCTTCCCCGACGTGTTTACAGCCCATTACGCCGACGGCGGCCTGGCCGGTGCCCTCATCGCCGCTGAGACCGGCATCCCCTTCACCTTCACCGCCCACTCCCTGGGCGCCCAGAAGATGGACGGACTGGGTGCAACCCCGGAGAACCTGCCCGTCCTGGACGCCCGCTATCACTTCGCTCGCCGTCTGGCGGCAGAACGGATCAGCATGAACCGGTCCGCCGTCAACATCACCAGCACCCGCCAGGAGCGGACCCAGCAGTACGGCCACCGGGCCTACCGGGGCGCGGTAGACGTTCACGACGACTGCCGCTTTGCCCTGGTCCCGCCCGGAGTGGATATTGCCGTCTTTGACCCTCGGGCCCGGGCGGCGGACGAGGAGGCCGTCCATCGGCGGGTCCTGGCCGCGCTGGAACGGGACATCCGGGAGGACCGCCGCGGTCTCCCCTGCATCGTCGCTTCCAGCCGGCTGGAGCCGAAGAAGAACCACCTGGGGCTGGTAATCGCCTTCGCCGAAAGTTCGGCCCTGCGGGAGCGGGCCAACCTGCTCCTGGTCACGGCCCACCTGGAGGACCCCCTGCGCCGGGAGGAGGAAGGGACTCCGGCGGAACGGGAGGTTCTGGCGCGCATCCGGCAGGTCGTCCGGGACCACCATCTCTGGGGCGAAGTGAGCACGGTGGCGCTGGCGGGGCAATCGGTGCTGGCGGCGGCCTACCGGCTGCTGGCCCGGCGCCGCTCCGTCTTCGCGCTGACAGCCCTTTACGAGCCCTTCGGTCTGGCCCCGCTGGAGGCCGCCGCGACCGGCCTGCCGGTAGTCGTCACCCGCAACGGAGGGCCCGCCGAAATCTGGCAGGAGGACGGGGAGGAGTACGGCGTCCTGGTGGACCCCACCGACCCCGCCGACATCGCCCGGGGCCTTTTGCGACTGCTGGAGAGCCCCCAGGCCTGGGGGGAGTTCGCCCGCCGAGGCCGGGAGCGGGTCCTGGCCCGCTATACCTGGGAGCGGACCGCCGAGGGGTACCTGAAGGTCGTCCGGCGGGTGCTGGAGGGGGACTTCTTCCGGCCTTCGGAGCCGCCTCTTCCCATCCACCCGTACTTTCGCGACCCCCGACCGGAGAACGATGTCTCGCTGGAGGAGTTGCGGGAGTGGTATTTTGGGGAAGTGAAAAGTGAAACGTGAAACGCGAACGAGAAACGTGAACGTGAAACGTGAATCCATCCGCGTCCATCCGCGTCCATCCCCTCCCGGCGACCTGGACCTGCTGGCGGTCGGCGAAGCGGTGGTGGACCTGATTTCGGTGGAGGAGACGGACTCCCTCCGGGAGACCCGCACTTTCCGGCTCCACGTGGGCGGCTCGCCCGCCAACGTCGCCCGGACCGTCGCCCGGCTGGGCGGGCGCGCGGCGCTGGCGGCCCGCGTCGGCGATGACCCCTTCGGCCACCTCCTGCGGGCCGAACTGGAAGGGGCTGGCGTCCTCTGCGACCATCTCGTCCTGGACCCGGACGCCCGGACCACCGTCATCTTCGTCTCTCACACCCGGGGGACGCCGGACTTCCTGGCCTACCGGGACGCGGACTTCCGTCTGGCGCCGGAGCAGGTGACCGAAGAGATCATCGGTCGGGCGCGGGTGGTCCACATCTCTGCCTTTGCCCTCTCTCGTCCCCCGGCTCGCCATGCCGCCGAACGGGCGCTCCACCTGGGGCGTGAGCGGGGGTGCATCCTCTCCGTGGACCCCAACTACAGCCCCCGCCTCTGGCCCGGCCGGGAGGATGCGCTGGAGACGCTGGAGCGGGCCCTCTCCATGGCGACCCTGACCAAGCCCTCTCTGGACGATGCGCGGCGGCTCTTCGGCCCCGGCCTCTCCCCCGAGGATTGCGTCCGGAGATTCCACGAACTGGGCCCGCCCGTCGTCGTGCTCACCATGGGCCCGGAGGGGGTTCTGGTCTCCGAGGGGGGCCACATCCAGCACATCCCGGCGCTCTCCGTCTCCATCGCTGATGCTACCGGCGCTGGGGACGCGTTCTGGGGTGGCTTTCTGGTCGCTCTGCTGGATGGCCTCTCTCTTCCCGACTGCGCCCGCTTCGCTCAGCATGTCGCAGCGCGGAAACTGGTCACCGTCGGCCCGCTGACCGAACGGATAGACCGGTATGCCCTCTACGCCGAACTGAGCGGCAAAAAACGGTAACTGCCTCACCCCTCCCCCAACCCCCTCCATCGCAACAAGGATGCACGATTCCTGAATATGTGCCAGGAAATTTTGCGGCGATGGCCTATGGCCATCGCCGCAAAATTTCCTGGCTCCCACCATCCCTCACCGCCCGGCAGGGAAAGTGGAGAGTTGGCGAACCCGGCCGCCGGGGTCCAGAACCCCGTCCCCCAGGCGCTCACGCGGACGGCAAATTCACCACGGCTCCGAGTTCAGCCGCCAGTGCCCGCAACTCCCCCAACACCCTGACCGGTACGGGAACGCCGGATTGCCGGTACTCGCGCGCCTTGAGCCACTCAATCTCCCCGGGCAGGTAGATGCGGTTCACGCCCGGAGCGCGCGGAGAATTGCGAACCACATCCACCAGCGACGCCATGTCTTTCGTGTACTCTGCCCAGTCGCTGAACGCCGTAACGTCCACCGCCTGCATCACGAAACCAACCGACGCACGGCGGCTCAGGTCATGGAGGGAGGCCAGATAGACACTGTAATCCGAGCCGGTCAGCACCCCGGCCAGGGCATCCACCACCAGCGCCAGGCCGTACCCTTTTGGCCCGCCGACTGGCAGAAGGGTCCCCTTCAGCGCGGCCTCCGGGTCTTCCGTAGGGCGCCCCTCGGCATCCAGGGCCCAACCCGGGGGAATCCGTTCGCCTTTGCTGGCCGCGGAGCGGATTTTCCCCCGCGCCACTACGGATGATGCCATATCCAGGACAATGTCCACATCCTGCCCTGTGGGAATGGCCATGCTGATCGGGTTCGTGCCCAGCACGGCAGTAGTGCCGCCCCAGGCCGCCATGCTGGGCGCCGCGTTGGTGGCCGCGATCCCGATCATCCGGTGGGGCAGGGCCATCATCGTGTAGTACGCGGCAATCCCGAAGTGGTTGGCATTCCGCACGGCGACGAACCCCACGCCGTACCGACGCGCCCGTTCAATGGCCTGGTTCATCGCGTGCACACCCGCCACCTGCCCAAAGCCTCCCTGCGCGTCCAGCAGAACTGTGGCGCCCCGCTCCTGGATGACCTTGATTCGGGTATCGGCGGTCATCAGGCCGGCCTGCACCCGGTGGACATAGGCCGGCAGCCGCAGCACCCCATGGGAGCCCACCCCGCGAAGGTCTGCCTCCACGATGACCTCCGCGGTGATTCGGGCCTGGTCTTCCGGTACACCGACTTTCTGCAGTATCCGCTCGCAGGTTTCCCGAAGGACGTCCACGGGGACCAGAACCGTGTTCTCTGCCAAGAGAACTCCTCCTGTACAGTCGTTAGAGGGCCGAGAAGATCGCGTCCATCTCTGCTTCCGGCACATCAAAGACGGTGTTGTGCGGCGGAAGCGGCTCCCGTTTCATGTACTCCGGTATCCGGTCATCCGCCGCGGTGAGACCGGCCTGCCGGTTGAACTCCAGTTCCATCTTCAACACCGTCTTCTTGAACTCCTGCAGGTCGTCCACCAACCATCCCCAGCCAAAGCGCCCGTTGATCAGGTCTACCATCAACTGAGGGTCGGCAAACACGGGCGGCCTGGCGAACAGACACAAACCCGTGCTGTCCAGTATCGTGACATCCAATTGCAATTTCAGCGATGCCTCGCATTGCCCTGTGGCCGCCAGCGGATTTACCTTATCCCGGACGCCGAAAGCATTCCCAGCAGTATGGTCGGCGCCCATAGGCGAGGTGGCGTAGGTCACGCCGTTGCCCTTCAGCGCGCGGGGGTCGTAGGCGGGCATGGCCTGGCCCTTGGCCGCGGGCACCCGGGAGATGCCCAGCACCCGGCCTGTGACGACGGCTCCCTGTCCCAGCACCCGTCCCAAAACGCTTCCGGCCGCAATCTCGTTGAGCAGGGCCGCAAAACTCTCCACATCGCCGAAGCGGGCCAGGCCCGCCTCCGCCGCAATCCCCAGGGTCGCTCCCATCTCAATGGAGTCCAGGCCCAGGTCGTTGCAGATGCGGTTCAGGCGGGCAACTTCATCCAGCGTCCCGATGCCCAGATTGGAGCCCAGCATCCCGATGGTCTCGTATTGCAGGGTGGCTACGATGGGGTTGCCCGCTGGGTCCACGAACAGGTTGCAGCAGGCGATGACACAGTTGGCCATGCACCTTGTGCCCGCTTTGCCGCCCCGGGCCAGCGTCGTCTCCCGCAACCGGGGGCCGCTGAGGTTTTCGGCGGCCTCAAAACGGCCTGCGCTGAAGTTGCGGGTGGGGAAAGCCCCCATCTCGTTGACCGCCTCAACGATGGCCGAAGTCCCGTAGAGGTGCATGGAGCCCTGGCGGCCCGTCCTGGGGTTCTCGGCGAGTTCGGTGGCGAAGCGGCGCGCGGCGGCACGGAACAATTCGGGGTCGGCCAGAGAGGGCGCCTCGCATCCCGAAGCGTCCAGGACGACGGCCTTCAGCCCCTTGCTCCCCATCAGCGCACCCAGCCCGCCGCGTGCCGCCATGCGGCTGACCTGCTCGTCGTATCCGGTGCAGGCGACGGCGGCGGCGGTCATCCGCATCTCACCGGCCGGGCCGATGGAGATGACCGTGCAGTGCTCTCCCCATCGTTCCCGCGCCCTGGCGACGGTCGCGTACGTGCCCAGCCCGCGCCACTCATCGGCGGGGAGCAACTCCGCGCCCTGCCGGGATACGTGCAATACGTATAACTTCCCGTCCGCGGGCTGGCCTTCCACCACAATGGCTTTGATCCCCAGGCGGGCCAGGTCAGAACCGGCATCCCCGCCGCTGTTCGCCTCTTTGACTCCCCCGGTGAGAGGGCTCTTACCGCCAACGGAGAGCCTTCCCGAACTGGAGAGGTTGGTGCCCCCCAGAAGCCCGGGGGCCAGAATCAGTTTATTGTGCGGACCGAGCGGTTCGCACTGGGGCGGCACTTCCGCCAGCAGGATTCTGGCAATCAGGGCACGCCCGCCGAAACGCTCGTACTCGGGCGGGACGGGCTCCCACCTGACCTCCAACGGCTCCATATTGACCCGTAAAATCTTCATGCCTGCCTCCAGAGCGTTGGGATGATCATTTTCTCCCCCCTATGGCTGGTATATTCCCATCTCACGCGGCGGTGAGACCACCGGGTCACGGCGGATAGGCAATCGTATAAATATGCCTGCCGCCGCGAAGCGGCCCCTTCAGCACGGCCTCTATCTCTGCGGGATCGCGCATGGTGACTTTGTCGGTCGGCGGCAGCTGACCGGGTGGGAACCGCTCCAGAATGTCGTTGATCAGCCGGACCATGTAGTCAAAGAGCGCGTTCAGGCCCGCCTCAGCCTTGGCGGGGTCCGCCAGCGAGGGCTTCCCCAGCACGCCCTCCGGCGTCATAATGACCTCCAGTCCGCCAAAGCCCACCTGTTCATGGCCTTTGATCGGCGCATGGTACACATCGCCGCCTTTGTCCACATGGTCGGGGGGCAGGAACCCGTGAGGGGTCGTATCCACGGCCTTTTCCAGTTGGATCATCTCCGGGAACAGGGCCATTGAGTAGGAACACTCCGCCTCGTCGGCGTGGCGGAACGGCGTCTCAAACGGCCCGCCGTGAGCCCTGTCCTTCAGGTAGTCGTGGATCACCGTTGGCCAGTGGAGCGAAATCAGCAGGCAGGGCACCTGGTATTTTTTCGCGAACTGGTGCAGGGCCAGCGGGATGACTTCCTCCTGCCCGTGGCCGTTGAGGAGTATCTGTTTGCGGAAGCCCGCGTTCCAGAATCCCGCGATAATGGCCCGCAGGTAAGCGATGAAGGTATCTTCGGGGATAATGACGGTTCCGGGCATACCGAGATGGTTGTGCGGATGCGAACCGTACCACACCGGCTCGGCGACCGTGCATCCGGTCGCCTGAGCGACCATTTCGGCCATCCGGGTCACCAGGAAGGTATCCTCGCCGAACGGCTGGGCGTCGCCGTGGCACTCGGTGCTCCCCACAGGGATAAGGATGATGTCGTTGACCTTCAGCCGTTCCTCTATCTCGGCTTTGGTCATCGTCTGAAAGTAGATGCCGGTTGGCTTATCCATATGGCCGCCCGATGGCGGCAGTTTCCACTTGCCCATGTCGCCTCCTTCCCCAAACCGGGGTTTTGGGGGGGGGGGGGCGATGCCCCCGGGGGAACACCCCAGCGCCGGGCAGCGGGGGCGGGGTAAAAAACACCCGGGGGGGGATGAAGGGAGA
>JBBIKR010000114.1:8900-11876 GCA_037445395.1 Thermoflexales bacterium | reverse complement strand
CAGAGCGCCACGTTGACATCGTGGAGGTCACAGGTTCAAGTCCTGTACCGCCCACAAACCGGCTGGAACGACCAGCCGGTTTGTTGTTCTACCACCGGGAGGCCCCGATGTCCGATACCTCGCTACTGACAGCTATTCTGGATAGCCTGACAGAGCCGATTCTTGTTGCCGATACTGACCACATCATCCGCTACATGAATCGGGCCGCCATCGCCTACTATAAAGGCGGCGAAACCCTTCTGGGCCAATCGCTCCTGGATTGTCACAACCCGCGCTCACAGGAAATCATCCTCCGGGTTCTGGCAGAACTGCGGAGCGGCGCAGAGGAACGGTTCATCTACGAGAACGAGCGCTATCGGGTCTATATGCGGGCCGTGCGGAGCGCCGACGGTCATCTCCTGGGCTACTACGAACGGTATGAGCGGCGGATCGCGCCGTAACCGGGATACGGGGGCCGGCGAACTGCCGGAGGCGCGGCCAGCGCCAGATTCCCCTCTGCGCGCTCCTGGCGGCGCCGGAGTGAGCACCTGCAGGAGGCCGGATGACACCACCGGAAGGCTCCGCAGTCGGTGAGCACGTAGAAGTGACCCAGGCCGCCGGCCTCATCTCCCTGGGCAACATCGCCAGCCGGGTGCTGGGCCTGGTCCGGGAGATGGTCAAATCCGGCCTGTTCGGGGCCGGCCCCGCCGTCAGTGCTCTGAATGCGGCGGTCCGCGTCCCCACCACGATGTACGACCTGCTGGTGGGCGGGATGATCAGTTCGGCGCTGGTCCCCGTCTTCTCCGACTACACCTCCCAGGAGCATCGGGCCGAATTGTGGCGACTCCTGGGCTTGCTGACCGGCGCGGTCACCCTCATCGTGGGCGTCTTCCTGCTCCTGGGGGAAATCTTCGCCCCCCAACTGGTCTGGCTGATGGCGGGCGGGCTGGCCCCCGCCGACCAGCAACTGGCAACAGAACTCCTGCGGATGGTCCTCCCGGCCCTCCTCTTTCTCAACCTGGCGGGCGTCTTGTCCGCCGCCCTCTACGCGCTCCAGCGCTTCGCTTTTCCTGCCTTCACCGCCGCCGTTTTCAACGCGTCGCTCGTGGTGATGGCCCTCCTGCTGGGACGGTGGTGGGGGGTCCGGAGCATGGCCCTGGGGCTGGTGGTGGGGGCGGTCCTCCAGGTGGCGCTCCAACTGCCCGGCCTGCGGGACGCCCGTCTTCGCCTCACCCTGGACCTGCGTCACCCGGCGCTGCGGCGCATCGGGCAACTCTACCTGCCTGTCCTGGTCGGTCTGATCGTAGATAACCTGCTCTCGGTGGTGCTCAGTTACCACCTGGCCTCCCGCATTGGCGGCTCCGCCATCGCCTGGATGGAGTACGCCGCGCAGATCATCCAGTTCCCGTTGGGGATGGTCGTCGTGGCCGTCTCGCTGGCAATCCTGCCCACCCTTTCCCGAGAGGCCGCCGACCCGGACCCCTCCCCCTTCCGCGCCACCCTGTCGCAGGGACTCCGCCTGGTCCTGTTCCTCATCGTCCCGGCGACCGCCGGCCTGCTGGCCCTCTCGGTCCCGGTGGTGGCGCTCATCTTTGAGCACGGCGGTTTCACCCGCTCCGACACGCTGGCCGTGGCAGAGGCCCTGCGATGCCACCTGCCGGGCCTGCTCTTCGCGGCGGTGGACCAGGTGCTCATCTTCGCCTTCTACGCCCGCAAAGACACCCTGACCCCGGCGCTGGTGGGCGTGGGGACCACCGTCCTGTATGCGCTGACGGCCGTCGCGCTGGCGGCTGCCGGAATCCTGACGCTCCCCCTGCTGGTCCTGGTCAACTCCGCCAAATGGACAGCCCACGCACTGACCATGCTCTACCTCACCCGGCGCCGTCTCGGGGGACTGGGTGCCTCCGGAGTGTGGAGATTGCTGGTTCGGGTGACGGTCGCCTCTCTGGCGCTGGCGGCCGTGGCATGGGGAGCGGCCCGCCCTCTGGAAGCGTGGGTCGGGTCGGGCCTGCTGGGGGAACTGGTGCTGGTCGGCGGGGCCGGTGGGGCGGGAGTGGCCGTGTACATCCTCCTGAGCCTGGCCATGCGGGTGGAAGAATGGCATCTTCTGCAGGCCGCGCTGGCCGACGCCCTGCGCCGGATTCGGAAAGGATTAGAGATCAGCCGTTAACCCTTGACGGCGAACACGAGGTGGAAATCCGCTGTGAAGAAGGTCAGAAGTCCAATCTTACCCGAGGTGGCCCCGTCGGTGCCGCCGGATCGGTACGACCACGATTACTTCCTCTCCGTCTGCGAGGGGTATCAGGAATTCGTCGCCACGGAGGGACGGGAACTTTCCCGTCGCCTGCGGGCCGCCTTCGCCGTGGCGGGCATCGGCCCGGGGATGCGAGTGTTAGACGTGGGTTGCGGGCGGGGGGAGATTCTGCGCCACTGCACCCGGGCCGGCGCCGAGGCGCACGGGATTGACTACGCGCCTGCCGCCGTTGCCCTCTCCCGGCAGGCCGTGGCGGACGGGGAAGCGGCGGGTGTCTACCAGGCCGATGCCCGGCGCCTGCCCTTCGCCGACGCGACCTTTGACCGGGTGCTCCTGTTTGACATCGTGGAGCACCTCTACCCGTGGGAACTGGACCGGGCGCTCCGGGAGGTCCGCCGGGTCCTCAAGCCCGACGGGCGGCTGGTCATCCACACCGCCCCCAATGCCTGGTACGACCGCTACGCCTACCCGGTGGTCCGCCTGGTGCGGATTCTGATGGGGCAGGGAGCCGCATATCCCCGCGACCCCCGGGCGATGATCCCCGCCAACGTGGAGGTGCACGTCAACGAGCAGAGCCTTTTCGGCCTGTGGCGGGTACTGCGTCGCAACGGGTTCCGCGCCCGTGTCTGGCTGGATACGCCGCCGCAGCACCGGCGGGAGGGCTTCATCTTTCGCATTGCCCGTTATATCCTGTTCCACTGGCCGCCCTTCCGCTGGTTCTTTGAGCGGGAAGTGTTCGCCGT
>JBBIKR010000114.1:0-8800 GCA_037445395.1 Thermoflexales bacterium | reverse complement strand
CCTTTCGTGCCTTTCGCGTCTTTCGTGCCCTTCGCGCCTTTCTAAAACGAAGCCTGCGGCAGACCCCGGTGAGCCCGCAGCACCTGCTCCTCGCAGACCCGGCGGAAGTGGAAGCCGTAAATCGCCAGCGTCACCGCCATGGGGAACGAGCGCGGCCGCCGGAACAGGGTCCACAGGAGCAACCGCCAGTAGTGCACCCGCTCCACCCCCCGAATCCCCAGATAATAGACCGATCGGAAGAAAGCCAGCACGCTCTCCCTGTCCACGTGCACCCGGAGGCGTGGAGGACGGTACTCCTTCAGGAACGTGCGCACCCGCTCGTAGTAGGCGGCGGGGGAATAGATGTGTTTCAGGAGCGTCCGGTACCCGTCCCGCAGCACCTCCAGCCCCATTTTGGGGATGATGTTGGTGAAATCCACCACGTTGTTGCCCGAGGGCTCCCCCGTCAGCCGCCCCTCCCGCTTCAGCCGTTCGTAGAGACGGGTCCCGTAGGGGGCCTGAAGCAACCCCACCATCGCGGCCGCGATGCCGCTCTGCTGGATGAACTCTATCTGGCGGCGGAAGATGGACGGCGTGTCGCTGTCAAAGCCGACGATGAAGCCCCCTTCCACGTGCATCCCGGCCCGCTGGATGCGCCGGACGCTCTCCAGCAGGTCCCGGCGGAGGTTCTGCGCTTTGTGGGCTTCTGAGAGGCTCTCCTCGCAGGGCGTCTCAATGCCGATGAAGACGGTGGTGAATCCCGCCTCCACCATCTGGCGCAGCAACTCCTCATCGTCGGCCAGGTTGATGGAGACCTGAGTGCTGAAAGTGATGCCGACTTTGTCCTTCCGCCATTCCGTCAGCGCGGGGAGGAGTTCGTTCTTCGCCGCACGCCGGTCGCCGATGAGATTGTCGTCCACGAAGAAGACGCTCCCCCGCCAGCCCAGGCTGTAGATACGGTCCAACTCGGCGACCACCTGCCCGGCGCTCTTGGTGCGGGGCGTCCGCCCCAGCAGCGCAGTGATGTTGCAGAACTCGCAGTCAAAGGGACAGCCCCGGGAGAACTGGACCGCCATAGACGCGTATCGGCGCATATCCGCCAGTTCCCAGAGCGGTATCGGTGACTGCCGCATATCGGCGAAGGTATCGGCCCGGTAGACCCGCTGCGGCGTTCCCCGTTCCAGGTCCGCCAGGAAACGCGGCAGGGTGATCTCCCCCTCGTCCAGGACGAAGTGGTCCACCTCGCCGAACTGCTCGTACTCCTCGGTGAAGAGCGGCCCCCCGGCGATGACGGTCAGCCCGGCGGCCTTGCATCGGGCGATGACCTCCCGCGCCGACTCCCGCTGGATGCCCATCCCGCTCACCATGGCCATGTCGGCCCATTCCAGGTCGGCGGACCGCAGGTCGGTCACGTTCAGGTCCACCAGCCGCTTCGGCCACTCCCGGGGCAACATGGCCGCGACGGTCAGCAACCCCAGCGGTGGCCCGAAGGCCGATTTGCGGATAAACCGCAGGGCATATTTGAAACTCCAGAAGGTATCCGGAAAGCGCGGGTACACCAGCAAAATGTTCATTTGCCCCTCCTTTCGCACAAGGTGCCGTTATGTTCCATCTCCGGTTATCGCGCCAGCGACGGCTTCTGGACCGGCCGCGCGCGGCGGGCCCGCCGGGCCTCCTCTCGCCGCTGTCTCCAGTAAGGGGACTGCCGGAGAAGCCACCACCGCACCAGCGGACGGAAAGCCCGGATCAGATGTCGCTGGAAGCCCAGAACGGCAACCATATCCCGGAGATAGTCGTCCAGCGTCCGCTGCTGGTACTGCAGGAGCCGCTGGCTCTCCTCGGTGTCCAGCCAGTCGGTGCAGAACGGGACCGTGCTGAAGGCCTCCTTCGGGAGCATGCCCACCCCCATCGTCTCCAGAATCCGCTCCGCCATCTCCCCGAAGTAGAACTGACAGCGCGGCCCTCCGCCGATGAGCAACACCTTCCCCCAGACCTGGGGGTGACTCACCGCGTTGGCGATGGCCAGGCCCACGTCCCGGGTGTGGACAAACTCCATGCGGTTATCCAGCGGTACATCAAACATCCCCGGGTCGGGCCGCATGGCGAGGGGGAAGACCGCGCCGAAGCGCAGGATGACCCACTCCAGGCCGGACTCCTGGATCATCTGCTCGCAGAGGACTTTGTGGCGGGAGTAGTGCTCCAGCGGGCAGACGGGGTCGTCGGCCCGACGGGGCGGGGGTTGGTCCTGCGTCCGCCCGTAGACGTGCAGGGATGAGGAGAAGACCAGACGCGGGGGGCGGGGTTGAGCCTTTATGGCCTCTATCAGATTGCGGGTGCCCTCCACGTTCACCTGATAGGCCAGGTCGGGCCGGGCCTCGGACTCAATCCCGGTAGCGGAGAGTTTGGGGATGATGAAGGCCAGATGGACCACCACATCCTGCCCCTCCACTGCCCGGGCGACGTCTTCGGGGCGACGCAGGTCGCCCCACATCACCTCTATGCGGTCGCCGTAACGACGGGCTGCGCGCTCGTTGGCCTTTGTCCGCAGGTCAAAACAGCGCACCTGATGCCCCTGGCGGAGCAGTTCCTCCAGCGCGCTCTGCCCGACGTTGCCGAAGGCTCCAGTCAGCAGCACTCTCATGGGACTCCTTTCAAACGGATTAGGGGTTTGCCTCACCCCTCCCCCTGCTCCCTCCCCTCTCCTGACCTGCGGTCAGGAGGGGGAGGGGGTGCCGCCGCAGGCGGCGGAGGAGAGGTGAGGAAGCCTGAACAGTGACGATCAATTTCTATCAGTGCGTCGGATTCCCTCCAGGAGCATCCCCACGCTCTGCTGCACGATCTGGCCCCAATCGGCCCCGTCGGGGTCTACGGTGGCCTGAAGAACCAGCCCGATGGCCAGGGAGAGGATCGCGTTGGCCGCCGCGTCGGGGTCTACCGGGCGCAAACTCCCCTCGGCGATGCCGGCCTCTATCATCCCGGCGAAAAAGGCCCGGTAGCGGCGATATGGATGGATGGTCGCCTGCCAGACGCGAGGGTCGCGCGCCGCCTGACCCATGAATTCCAAGAAAATCGGGAGTTTCCCGCGCGCAATCTCAAAGACCTGCTGGGCCATTCCCGCCATCTGCATCAGGGCATCGGGGACGGTGGCCGCCCCAAATCGCAGCGCGGCCAGTTGCTCTCCCAGCCCCGCCAGCCACCGTTCCAGCAGTTCCAGAAAGACGGCCTGTTTGGTGGGGAAGTGGTGAAAGAAGGCCCCCTTGCTGACCCCGGCCTGCTCACAAATTTCGGCCACGCCGGTGGCCTCGTACCCCTGACGGGCAAAGCACTCCTCCGCCGCCACCAGTATGCGCTCGCGCGTCTCCTCGGCCCGTCCTCTCGTCATTTCTTCTCCTTTTGGATACCGACCGGTCGGTATGTATTATACCACGAAGGTGCTGGCGTGTCAAGTGCAGTCCAAACAGAGATGCGGTGACCTTCGGTCACCGCATCTCTGATGGAGTGGCTGTCATCCGAATCCTCGTTACCCTCACCGTGCCAGCCGTTCCTCCAGTTGCTGGCGAGTCGCCTGCAGGTCCGCCAGTTTCTCCCGCTCCCGCTCCACGACGGCCGCGGGGGCCTTCTGGGCGAACTCCCCGGCCAGCAACGCCTCGCTGCGGGCGATGCGCGCCGTCACCTCCGCCAGTTCCTTTTCCAGCCGCGCCCGCTCCGCCTCCAGGTCCACCAGCCCCGCCAGCGGCAGGTACGCCGCCACGTCCCCCACCACCACCGTCGCCGCCTGGGCCGGCGCGTCCATCGCCTCCGCAATCGTCAGCCCCTCCGGGTCCAGTTTCGCCAGGGTGCAGAGCATGGCCTTCTCCTCCCGCAGAAGGCCCGCCCAGTTCCCGGCGGCAAAGAGGGCCGGAATCCGCTTCCCCGGCTCCACATCGTACTCCGCCCGGACGTTGCGGATGCCCCGGATGAGCCCCATCAGCAACTCCATCTCCTCCTCAGCCCGCTCGTCCACCGGCCAGGGGGCCGATTCGGGCCAGCGGGCCAGCATCAGGGACTCCGTCTCTTTGGGGACGGGCAGTGCCTGCCACAGCGCCTCGGTCACGAACGGCATGAACGGATGCAGCAGCCGCAGTGCCCCGTCCAGCGCCGTCAGCAGTACCGCGCGCGTCGGAGCGGTGGAGTGCAGCGTGGCGTCCGGCGCGTAGACGGCGATCTTGGAAATCTCCAGATACCAGTCGCAGAATTCGCTCCAGAGGAAGTCGTTGATCTGGCGGCCGGCCTCCCCGTACTGGTAATCCTCCATCAGGCGGTTCACGGTGGTGATCAGGCGGGCCAGGCGGCTGAGAATCCAGCGCTCCGGCCGCTCCAGCGGCAGTTCCTCCAGACGGGGGACCTCTCCGGGCCAGCGTTCGCAGACGGAAAGGACGTAGCGGGTCGCCTGCCAGATTTTGTTGGCGAAATTCCGCGCCCCCTCAATCCGGCGGGGGTCCAGGTTCATGTCGTTGCCCGGCGTGGACGAGGTGAGCAGGGTGTACCGGAGCGCGTCCGCGCCGTACTCCCGGATGATGTTGAGGGGGTCGTACCGGTGCGCGTCGGGCATGGATTTGGAGATTTTCCGCCCGTGCTGGTCCCGGATCAGGCCGTGCAGGTAGACGGTGGAGTACGGGGCCTGCCCCGTCATCTCCAGCCCCAGCATCACCTCGCGGGCCACCCAGAAGAAGAGGATGTCGTAACCGGTCTCCCGCATGTCGGTGGGGTAGTAGCGGCAGAAGTCCGGCGTCTCGTCGGGCCAGCCCAGGGTGGAGAAGGGCCAGAGGCCGGAGGAGAACCAGGTATCCAGCACGTCCTCCTCCTGGTGGATGTTCGGGCTCCCACAGTGCGCGCAGACGGTCGGGTCCTCCAGTTCGCAGGTCTGGCCGCCGCAGTCATCGCAGTACCAGACGGGAATGCGGTGGCCCCACCAGAGTTGGCGGCTGATGCACCAGTCCCGGATGTTCTCCAGCCAGTTGAAGTAGATTTTCTCAAACCGCTGGGGGACGATGCGCATCCGTCCGTCGCGGACGGCCTGGATGGCCGCCTCGGCCAGCGGCCGGGTGCGCACGAACCACTGGACGGAGAGGTACGGCTCGGTGACGGTATCACAGCGCTGGCAGTGGCCGATGGAGTGGGCGTAGGGCTCCGTCTTCACCAGCAGTCCCTCCCGCTCCAGGTCGGCGACGATGCGCTGGCGGCACTCAAAGCGGTCCAGCCCCTCGTAGGGGCCGCCGTTCTCGTTAATCCGCGCCGTCTCCGTGAGGACATTGATCATCTCCAGCCCGTGGCGCAGGCCGATCTCGTAGTCAGTGGGGTCGTGGGCCGGGGTGACCTTGACGGCACCCGTCCCGAAGTTCGGGTCCACCGCCGGGTCGGCGATGATGGGGATGCGACGGCCGAGGGCCGGAAGGACCGCCGTCTTCCCGACCCGGTCCCGGTACCGCTCATCATCGGGGTGGACGGCGACGGCGGTATCTCCCAGGATGGTCTCCGGGCGGGTGGTGGCGACGGTGATGAAGCGGGTAGCCCCTTCGGCCCAGCGGCCGCTCCCCCATTCGGCCCGCGGCCCATCCCAGGCCTCGTCCACGATGGGGTAGCGGACGGTCCAGAGGTGGCCCGGCTCCTCCCAGTAGATGTTCTCCAGGTCGGAGATGGCACTGGTGCAGCGGGGGCACCAGTTCACCATATACTCGCCCCGGTAGATGAGCCCTTTCCGGTAGAGGCGGACGAAGGCGGTGCGGACGGCGCGGGAAAGGTCGGGGTCCAGGGTGAACCGCTCCCGCGACCAGTCGCAGGAGACGCCCAGCCGCTTGTGCTGTTCGGTGATGCGGGCGCGGTGCTCCTGGGCCCAGTCCCAGCACCGCTGGATGAATCTCTCCCGGCCCAGGTCGTGGCGGGTGAGCCCCTCCCGGCGGAGTTCCCGTTCCACGACGTTCTGGGTGGCGATGCCGGCGTGGTCGGTGCCGGGGAGGAAGAGGGTGTCGTACCCCCGCATGCGGTAGTAGCGGGTCTGCAGGTCCTCCACCGCGGCGGTCATGGCGTGGCCCAGGTGGAGGACGCCGGTGACGTTGGGCGGGGGCATCGTGATGCAGAAGCGGGGGCCGTCGGCCGAGGCCAGTCCCTTCTGGACCAGGGTCTCGGGGCGAAAGTACCCCTGCTCTTCCCACCAGTGGTACAGGCGTTCTTCAATCTCGGCGGGGTTGTAGATTTTGGCCAGGCGTTCGGTCATGGTTTTCCTCCCTGCTTGTGCTGTGGACTGCGCCCATTGCACACGTTGTTCATGGATAGGAGTTACGCAGTTAGGCATCAGTGAGGAGATTGCTTCGCGGCTTCGCCGCTCGCAATGACCTTTTCGGGCTCGGGAAGATGTCATTGCGAGGCACGAAGTGCCGAAGCAATCTCCAAATGCGTAAGTCCTACATGGAAATTCGTGCTAACCCTGCTCAACGGGATTGATCACCTCCAGCCCTTCCCGACGGGCGGCGTCACAAAGGCGGGCATCGGCGGAGACGAAGGTCGGCGCGGGCCGCCCGTAGCGTTGAAGGGTCTCCGCCAGAACCAGAGCGGAAGCCAGTTGCACCGCGTCGTAGGCCCGCAGGGGGTAGAGGGATACCAGGGCGGCCGCGCGATGGATGATTCTCTCCTCCACGGCGATCCGTTCAAAGCGCTCCCGGCAACTTCGGGCAAAACCGGCCAGGACGGCCTGCCGCTGGCGGTCGTCCATTTCACCGGCCCGGTATCGTCTTTCTACTGCGGCAGCGATTTCCACAAACGTGAGTTGGCTGATGGCGATCCAGTGAGCCCACTCGCCGTTCTCGTGCCGCTCGTCCATGATGCGCTGGACCCAACCAGTGCCGGGCTCGGGGACGTAATACTTCACCAGCGCGCTGGTGTCCAGGTAGAAAAGAGTCATTCCGTTCCCTCGCGTTCGGCGATGACGATGTCGGAGAGTGGGGGCACGCCCGCCAGCAACTGGCGGACCTCTTCGGCAGTCGGAGCGGGGCCCTGCAGATAAGTGTCCCAGAGGGGGCTGGGCTCGGCCAGCAATCCCTCCTCCTGAAGCACCCGGCGGAGAAAATGGGCATCGCTCTTCGTCGTCTCAACGGCCCGGAGCAACTCTTCCACGATGGTCTGGTTCAGGGACTGACGCCGGCGTCGGGCCCGCTCCTGCAATGCCCGATGGAGAGGGATGGGTAAGCGTACTGTCAGTTTTATCATCTCCACTTTCCACCTCCAGCACGGCAAATGCCACTATGGTGGCACAATCATTCTACCACACCCCATGCGGCAGTCAAGCGTTGCGTCGGGCGATGGCGACGATACGGCGGGAGAGAGGGGTGAGCGGCTCCCCGGTCCACCCGCCATAGACCGTCACCCACCGCAACCCGACGGCCTCTATCATGGTCTTCAGTTCGGTGGCGGTGTAGATGCGGACGTCAAACTCCATGCTCTGCCACTCGCCGCCTTCCAGCCAGCGCCAGGTCTCGCCTGTCCGCCCGGCGACGGGGTCCAGCCACGGTTCGGCCAGGACGATCAGTTCGCCGGCCTCAAACCAGTGGCGCTGGATGTCCTGCCGGACGCGCCAGTCCCGGTTCATGACGTCTATCAGCAGGCGGCCGCCGGGCTTGAGGGCGCGTCGGGCCCCCTCCAGGACGCGCAGGTTCTCCCGGTCGTCGGCGAAGAAGCCGAAGGAAGTGAAGATGCTGATGACGGCGTCAAACTCCTCGGTCCAGGGGATTTCCCGCATATCGCCCCGGTGCCAATCCACCTGGACTCCGGCCTCCCGGGCGGCCGCGCGGGCCTGCCCCAGCAGGACTTCGCTGAGGTCCAGGCCAGTCACCTGAAGGCCCTGCTGGGCCAGCGGGATGGCGATGCGGCCGTAGCCGCAGGCCAGGTCCAGCACGGAGGCACCTGGCTGAAGGTCCAGATATGAGATGATGCCTTCCACCTGTTGCCGGGTTGCCTCCGGCGATGTCAGCGGCCCATAGATGCGCAGGTAGCGGTCGTCAAAGAACGTCTCCCACCAGGCCATTGGACTCCTTTCGGTGTAACTATTCGGGCTTCCTCACCCCTCCCCCGCCGCCTGCGGCGGCACCCCCTCCCCTAAAGTTTGGCCTTTTTGCCCCGCGGGGGATATAAAAGATATTTTTCATTGCGGCGGCTTCACCGCCGCAATGAAAAATAAATTCTTTTTATCTCTTCTCGCCCACCACAGGCTATTTTAAAATATATTTTTTATACCCATCCCCCAAAAGAGCCAAACTTCAGGGAGGGGGTGGCGGCGAAGCCGCTGGGGGTGGGGTGAGGCGGAACAGTTACCCTTCGGTAACAAAAAGCCCCTTCCGTCCAGGGACGGAAGGGGCGATTCCGCGGTACCACCCTGATTCGCCGGTCGGAACCGGCGCACTCGGTTCCCTCACCCGCCGGTGGGCGGCCAAGGGCTTCCGCTGTAACGGGCGAACCCCGGGGAGACCTACTGCGGCGTCCGCAGAATTGGGCCACCTGTAGGGGCAGGCCTTGCGCCTGCCCCAGGGGGGCGACCGCAGGGGGGCGACCGCAAGGGTCGCCCCTACGGCCCACGGGCCGGTTCGGCCTCCCGACTCCTGGGCGACCTTCGGTCGGCGGCGCTGCAGGGGCTTGCAGCCGATGGCCCCTTTCTCTGCCCGGCCCCCGTCTGCGCTACGGGCCGGTTCGCCAGAGCCGTCCCGACCTACTCCTCCCGATCGTCGTCTTTGCGGCGGGCTGTGCCCGCTCGGATGTTGTTTTTATTATACCGGTTTCGGGCCTTTTGTCAAAT
>JBBIKR010000113.1:0-11933 GCA_037445395.1 Thermoflexales bacterium | reverse complement strand
GGGCGTTGAGGTTCACGTCCGCCACCCGCAGGGAGAGCGCCTCGCTCACCCGCAGGCCAGCCCGGGTCAGGACGGCCTGGCCAACAGGGGTCAATTCATATCCGCTGCCGTTGGGGACAATGAGTCCATCGCGAATGAAAGACTCACGCGTGGACGGATGAAGATGGTCCAGATCCCGCAGGGCCTGGACCTGGTGGACATTGAGATCGGTGTAATGATGCAGCAGTTCCATCCGCTTCTCCGTGCTTGGTGTTGCGGGGTGGGGCAAAGCGTTATCCTTGCCTCACCCCTCCTCTGCCCCGCCGGGGAACTGTGACAAGTTTTAAGACTTGTCAATAGTTTTAAGATTTGAATTTCAAAAAGGGGCAGGGTGATTTTCACCCTGCCCCTTATGCTTACCCTGCTCCGTTATCCGCTCGTTCTTGGGATAAGGCGGCGACCTCGCTTCCCCCTTTCGTTACGTAGTGCCGCAAGTGCCTTGGCGTGGTTGAAACTGACAAAAATAATGCGATTAGGTCCACGTCCCTGCGCTGGTAACCACCCGTGCTTGTACCACCACCAAACAATCCCAGAATTCAGACCCAATCGCCGGGCTGCCTCACTGATAGAGACGAGTTCGTCCCCACCCTCAGTTGCTTGCTTTTGAGCAACCAGTGTGCTAAGAGTTTCCTTATCCACTGCAACTCCCTCATCAACCCGCACCGCTCTGATTTTACCAGATTCTACCATTTCCATCAACACCTTTGCTGGTATATGGTAGCGGCGGGCGGCTTCGTCCAGCGAGATGAATTCCTCCAGCCCGGGCATCGCCATCCTCCTGACATTGCTCCGGGCCCGAGTGGGCTCCGGGCAGTGGGCGGTACAGGACTTGAACCTGTGGCCTCCTCCTTGTAAGGGAGGCGCTCTAACCGACTGAGCTAACCGCCCGGCACAAAAATCATAACACGTTTTTGGAGGAAGTCAATTCTTACCGGAGCAATCACTTCTCCTTCCGCCCGCGCGGCCGGAAGACCAGCCGCAACGGCACCCCGGTGAACGGGTAAAACTCCCGGATGCGGTTCTCCAAAAACCGCTCATAGGAGAAATGGACCAGTTCCGGGTCGTTGACGGAGAAAACAAACGTGGGCGGCGCAACCTCGGCCTGGGTGACGTAGTAAATCTTCAGGGGTTTCCCCGCCTTCGCGGGCGGCGCGTGCCGGGCGATCGCCTCCCGAATCAGCCGGTTCAGTTCCCCCGTCGGGATGCGGTAGTGGCGTGCGGCGTGCACTTCCAGCGCCTGCGGAATGACCCGCTCCACCCCCTGCCCCGTCAGCGCCGAGATGAAGAGGACGGGCACGTAGTCCAGAAACTTCAGCGCCTCCCGCACGTGGGCCGTGTACTCCCGCTGCGTCCCCCGCCCTCTGGGCACCGCGTCCCATTTGTTGACCAGGACCAGCACGCCGCACCCCTCCTCCAGGATGAACTGGGCCACATGAGCGTCCTGCGCGGTCACCCCCTCGGTAGCGTCTATGAGGAGCAGGGCGACGTCGGCGCGCTGGATGGCCCGCAGTGCCCGCAGCACCGAGTACCGCTCCACGCCGGGCTGAACCCGCCCGCGCCGCCGGATGCCCGCCGTATCTATCAGCGTCACCGGTGTCCCCTCCCACTCCATGCGGGTGTCTATGGCGTCCCGCGTCGTCCCCGGCACCGGGCTGACGATGGCCCGCTCCTCCCCCAGCAACCGGTTCAGCAACGATGACTTGCCCACATTCGGCCGGCCCACAATTGCCAGTTTGACCGATTCGTCCTCCGGCTCCGCCTCCCACGTCGGCAATGCCTGAACCACCCGGTCCAGCAGGTCCGCCACCCCATAGCCGTGGAGAGCGGAGATGGGGTGGATGTCGCCCAGGCCCAATTCGTAGAATTCCACTGCCGCCTCCCGCGCCCGGGGGCTTTCGGCCTTGTTGGCGGCCAGGAAGACCGGTTTTTGGGACCGGCGGAGAATGTCGGCCACCTCCCGGTCGGCAGGCGTCGGGCCGGCCATGGCGTCGGTCAGGAAGACGACGACGTCGGCCTCGGCGATGGCCTGCTCCGCCTGCGCGCGGATGAGGGGGATGAAGGGCGCGGAGTCCTCCGCCAGCGGCTGAGCGGGCGCGGGCCGTTGCCCTTCCACTACCCGCTCCGGCCAGACCTCTATCCCGCCCGTGTCCACCACCGTGAAGAGCACCCCGTTCCACTCCGCCGTGGCGTGGAGACGGTCGCGCGTCGTACCCGGGCGGTCATCCACCACCGCCAGTTTGCGGCCGACGATGCGGTTGAACAGAGTGGACTTGCCCACATTGGGCCGTCCAACCAGGGCAACCATAGGTCTGGGCATACCTCACCTCTCCGGCGTCGGCGTGACCGGCAGGGAGACCTCCACCTGGACGGTGGCCGGCAGGACGGCGCCCACCACGACCCCCTGCGGGGTGACCACGACCTGCGGCTCCAACGAGTACCGACCCGGGTTCAGACCGAACAGGTCCACCAGCACCCGCACGTCCTCGGGACGCAGTTCTTCCAGCACCGGCAAGGGGCCGTTCAGAATGACCTCCACCTCCTCCGGTGCGACGGTCGCCGTCAGGCCCGGCGCCAGCCCCTGAACCTCCACCGGTCGGCGGACAGTCATGCTTCCCTCTATCGGGACGACGGTGACCCGCACGGTGACCACCGGCTCCTTCATCAGGAGCGACACCCCCTCCGGCGCGACCAGCGGCAACCGGACTTCCAGGCTCTCTTTGGTGTTCTCCAGATCCAGCGGCGCCGTCTCCAGGTAGCCGGGAATCTGGGAGATGACCTCCGGCGCGCCGTAGACAGTCACGACGGGCGGGTCCACGGTGATGCCGGAGATGCGGTAGCCGGAGGCGACCTGACCGGTCAGCCGGGCCGTCACCGCCAGGTCGCGGAAGCCGCTCAGTTGCTCCACGGCCACGTGGATGGCGATCCGGGAGGGCGTCAGGGTGATGTAGGGCACCTCTTTGCCCTGGGCGTCGTAGGGTTTCAGGTCAAACTCGCCGTCCACGTCGGCCCGGCGGCCCTCCACGGAGACCACGGCCTGGACTTCCACCACCTGGGCGACCAGCGACTCCGGCCCGCTGACGGTGACCGTCAGCACGGTGATTTCGGGCGGACGGGCGATGTAGCCCAGCGGCGGGTTCCCCTCCAGACGGACCCGGACCGGCACCTCCGACCAGGTCGCTTTTTCCAGATACACCACCAGAGTGGCGGGCTCCACCCGCCGGACCTGTACCGGCCCCAGGCCCACCTGCACCTGGACGGGCAGGGCGTGGGTGCCGGGCTTGAGCCCACTCAGGTTGACGGATGCCCGGATGTCCTCGGGCCGCAGGGCCTTCCAGACCGACTGCGGCGCCCGCAGGACGACGGAGACGCGCGCGTCGATCTGGCCGTAGGCGATCATTCCCTCCGGCACGTTCGTCAGCGAGACCGGCATGGCCGACGGGAAGGCCTGCTCCACGGTGGGATTCTCCTGCTCCACCGCCGTGGCCCAGATGAGGGTGGAGAGGGCCAGGGAGAGGAGAATCAACCCCAGATTGCTCCACAGCCAGCGCAGTGCCCTTCTCATCGGGAGAATCGGAAGAGAAAGTAATTACCTACCTGCTGTCATTGCGAGGCGGCGTTAGCCGCCGAAGCAATCCCCTCACGGGCGTGGAGATTGCTTCGCCGCCTTCGGCGGCTCGCAATGACACAGGTGGGTAGGTAGTTGCAGAGAAAGAAGCATCAGCGATTCGCCGACTCTTCTGATGCCTTCTTCCAGAGCCGGCGCGGTTCCAGGACGTTCTGGTAGAAAGCCCGCAGGACCCGCTCCAGGCGGTCCGGCTCCAGGTCGCGCAAGATGCGGCCGTTGTGGGCCACGGAGATACTCCCGCGCTCCTCGGAGACGACGACGGCGATGGCGTCGGTCTCTTCGGTGATGCCCAGGGCGGCCCGGTGGCGCAGTCCCAGCCGCCGGTCCTCCAGGAAGGCCGTGGAGAGCGGCAGGACGCAGGCGGCGGCGACCACCCGTCCGTCCCGCAGGATGACCGCGCCGTCGTGCAGGGCCACGTGCGGGTCAAAGAGGGCGATCAGCAGTTCCGGCGACGCCTCGGCATCCAGCAGGACCCCTGTCTCCACGTAGTCCTGGAGTCCCGTCTCCCGTTCCAGGACGATGAGGGCGCCAATGCGGCGGCGCGAGAGGACCCGGCATGCCTCGGCGACGGCGCTGAGGGAGCGGGAGAGGACGGCCCGCTGGCCCGCGCTGCGGGTGAAGAGGTGGCCTGCCCGCCCCAGCCGCTCCAGCGCCCGCCGCAGTTCCGGCTGGAAGATGACCGGGATGGCCACCAGCATGGCCGGCAGGGCCCGCTCCACCAGCCAGCCGAAGGCCCGCAGCCGGAAGACGGTGCTCAGCAGCGCCAGCAGGATGATGAGCAGGATGATGCCGCGCAGGAGCGAAACCGCCCGGGTGCCCCGTACCAGGTAGAGGATGCCAAAGAAGATGGCAGCGACCAGGGCGATGTCTACCAGGTCTATCCACCGGATGCGCTGAAGAGTCCAGAGAAGGTCTAACATGTCGCAGGTCGCAGGGCGCAGGGTGCAGGGTACAGGTCGCACGTCGCAAGGCGCAGGGTACAGGATGCAGATTGGCTCATGTCCAGAATTTGTGCAACCTTACAGTGCCCTCATCCCTCTCCCTGCCCCGGGTTCACTGGCTTCACAGCATGTCGTATTGCAACAACAGGTCTTCCACTATAGCCAGGAACTTCAGTAAAGGTCTGGGCCCCAATCCTTCAGGGAAAGGCACATGAGTGTTGGGAGATTCATAGGGGTGAAGATGCCATTGGCCTCCCACGCAGTCTATCCCGAAGACGCGGTGCTGCCCCTCAACCAGAGCAAAATAAAGGGAGCCCGAATGTTCACCAATAAAGGCTTGCACAAACAAATCGGAACGTATGTACAGTCGTAGCGAGAGGGTATTATCCGTTTGCTCAATCTTCTCTATGGAACGCACAAACCACACCCGTTCCCAGGCTTCTTGAGATTCCGCTTTAAGGTCAGCAATGCTATACATGCCCGGTCGTTCGCAGTTCCTGGAGTTTTCGTTCGGCGGTCTTTACGCCGTCTATGGCCGTCTCCCATTCCATTGCGTCCGTTTCCACCTCCCAGGTGTATCCTTGTTGCTGGACAACCCGGCGCTCCACAAATTCCTCAAACGTCATCTTGTATTTTTGTCTCATCAAACGGTCCACGCGCCGATAGTGTCCCAGGCGACGCAGATACTCCGCTTCCAGAAGGTAGCGGACTTTTTTGTCCAGGTTCTGCTCTTCGGGAAACGATTCCTCAAGAAGCGTCCGGGTACTTTCCTGCAATTCCACCATTTGCTTCGCTCTTCTCGCAGCGATATTGCCCATTGTACTTCCCTCCGGAATTGAGGTGACGGTCACTTCATATCAAACAACGTCGGCTGCTCGGGACGGGGGTACGGGATGCCCAGGTGCTCGTAGGCGCGGGCCGTGGCGACCCGGCCGCGCGGTGTCCGCTCCAGAAAGCCCAACTGCAGCAGATACGGCTCCACCACGTCCATCACCGTATCCGCCTCCTCGCTGACGGCGGCGGCGATGGTTTCCAGGCCCACCGGGCCACCGCCGAACTTCTCTATGACCGTCCGCAACACCCGTCGGTCCAGGTCGTCCAGTCCCAGTTCGTCCACCTCCAGCAACTCCAGCGCTTCGCGAGCCACCGGGCCGGTGATGCGGCCGTCGGAGCGGACCTGGGCGTAATCCCGCACCCGCTTGAGCAACCGCAGGGCGACGCGCGGGGTCCCCCGGCCGCGCCGGGCAATCTCCGAGACCCCTTCCTCGTCCACCTCCAGGGCCAGCACCCGCGCGGCCCGCCGGACGATGGCCTCCAGCGCCGCCTGGTCGTAGAAGTCCACCCGGAAGGTGGCCCCGAAGCGGGCGCGCAGGGGCGCGGTCAGCAGAGCCAGACGGGTCGTCGCGCCGATGATGGTGAAACGGGGCAGATGCAGGCGAATGGAGCGGGCCGCCGGCCCTTTCCCCACCACCAGGTCCAGCACGAAGTCCTCCATAGCCGGGTAGAGAATCTCCTCCACGGTCCGCCCCAGGCGGTGGACTTCGTCAATAAACAACACCTCTTTTTCCCGCAGGTTGCTCAGGATGGCGGCCAGGTCTCCGGCGCGCTCAATGGCCGGCCCGGCAGTGACGCGGATGGGCACCCCCATTTCGTTGGCGACGATGTGGGCCAGGGTGGTCTTTCCCAGGCCGGGCGGGCCGTAGAAGAGAACGTGGTCCAGCGCCTCCCCCCGCTGACGGGCGGCCTCAATCAGGATGCGCAGGTTCTCCCGCAGCCGGTCCTGCCCGATCAGGTCGTCCAGCCGCTGGGGGCGCAGGGCCTGGTCCAGTTGCCGTTCGTCCGGTCGGACTTGTGGGGAAATGATGCGATTCTCCATACCGCCTGGTATTATACCCCAACCCGCCCGCAGGCAAAAGTAGGGGCGACCCCTTGCGGTCGCCCCTATGACCACCAAACTCCCGGAATGCGCTCGCCGCAGTCGGGGCAGGTCCCGTCCCGCAGCCGGTACGTCGTCACGTGGAAGCCCTCCCGGGCAATGAGCAGGGCCCCGCAGCGGGGGCAGTAGGTGTGATTCCCCGGATGCCCCCAGACGTTCCCCACGTAGACAAAGCGCATCCCCTCCTCCAGCGCAATCTCCCGGGCCCGCTCCAGCGTCTCCACCGGTGTCGGGGGGAGATTGGTCAGTTTGTACTGGGGGGTGAAACGGGTGAAGTGCAGGGGGACGTCGGGGCTCACTTCCCGCACCAGCCAGCGGGAGAGGGCCCGCAACTGGTCCAGGCGGTCGTTCAGCGTGGGCACCACCAGGTTGACGATTTCCAGATGAATGCCGCTCTCGTAGATGATCCGGATGGCCTCCAGCACAGGCCGGAGTTCTGCCCTGCAGATGTTCCGGTAGAATTCCTCGTCGTACCCCTTCAGGTCAATTTTGATGGCATCCACGGCGGCACAAAGGGCTCGCAGCGGTTCGGGGTTGATGAATCCGGCGGAGATGACGACGTTCTTCAATCCGGCGGCCCGCCCCTGCCGGGCCGTCTCCATCATGTACTCGTAGAAAACGGTCGGCTCGGTGTAGGTGTAGGCGATGACCGGCGCCCCCGCCTGGAGCGCAAAGCGGACCACCTGCTCCGGCGGCAGGTCTATGTTCTCCGTCTCCTCCGGGGGGAATTGAGAAATCGTCCAGTTCTGGCAGTAGAGACAGCGCAGGTTGCATCCCGCGGTGGCGATGGAGAACGCGGCGGCAGTGGGCAGGAAATGGTAGAACGGCTTCTTTTCAATGGGGTCCACGTGGACGGCGCAGGGGTTGCCGTAGACGACGGAGAAGAGTCGGCCGCCGCGGTTTTCCCGCACGCGGCAGTGCCCCCGCTGCCCTTCGGCGATCAGGCAGCCGTGGGGGCAGAGGTTGCAGCGGACGTAGGTGCCGGTGTGGGGGGTGTGGCAGTAAGTGACGGGGAGCGGGGGTTCGGTTTCGCCGTGGCAGGCGGCACAGCGGAGGGTGCCTTCTTCTACGGTGGGGGTCGCATAGAGGGCCTCCACCGACCAGGGCGTCGGCGGAGTCGGCGAGGGTGGAGGAGTGCCCTCCGGTTCTCGTTCCCACCACCGTCCGCCCAATCCAGCGGCGATGCCCAATCCGACGCCGCCCAGCGCGGCCAGTTTGCCCAGGAACTGACGCCTCGTTAACCCACTCATATGACCACAGACCAGACGACAGATTCGCGTTTCACGCAGTCTTCTGCAAATAGGCCAGCACCTCCTCGTACTGCGCCGTAGAAATGCGCCCGGCGTCCCGCAGGATGGAGAGCATCCGGGTCAGCGGGAGGACGGCATGGAGGCGCAGGCCGTGGCGGGCCAGGTCCTCCGCCCCGCCCTGCTCCCGGTCTATCAACACCAGCACGTCCCGCACCACCAGGCCCGCCTCCTGCAGAGGGGCCGCAGCCTCCAGTTTGCTGTCGCCCCGGGTGATCAGGTCGTCCACCAGGAGGACCGTCTCGCCCGGGGAGAACGTGCCCTCAATCGCGCGCCGGGTGCCGTGCTCCTTGATCTCCCGGCGGGGGTAGATGAGGGGCCGGTCTATCTCCAGGGCCAGCGCAGTACCGATGGGGATTCCCGCGTAGGGGACGGCGGCGATGCGGTCAAAGGAAAGATGGCGGGCGATGCCGGCCATGGCCCGGGCCACGTCTCCCAGGAGGGCGGGGTGGCTGGCCAGGAGGCGCAGGTCAATGTAGATGGGGGAGGTCAGGCCCGATTTGAGGGTGAAGGTGCCGAACTGGACGCACCCGGCGTCAAAGAGTCCCAGCGCCAGACGGGCCAGCGACTCCTCCTGGGGCAACGACGGCGGGGCCATGGCGGCCGCTTTCCGGAGGGACTCCACCCAGCCCAGCGCCGCCGCGCGGGCGGCGTCGGCGAAATCTGGACCGCTGGAGGCGTAGAGGACGGCGCGGGAGACGTTGACCACCGGGCCGAGGGGTCCCGCGGGGCCGTAGCGGACCGCCGCCTCCAGGTCGCCGCCCTGCGCGCCCAGGCCGGGGAGGAGGAAGGGAAGGCCGGGGACAGCGGCCCGCAGACGGGCCAGTTCCCCCGGGTAGGTCGCCCCGACCACCAGCCCGCAGGCGCCGGGATGGCGGGCGTCCCATTCCTCTGCCAGACGGGCCACCGCCTCGTAGAGGGGTTCTCCGCCCACCGTCCGGTCCTGCAGGTCCGGCGCGGAGGGGTTGGACGTGCGGGCCAGCAGAAAGACGCCCCGGTCCTCCCGCTCCAGGAACGGCCGCACCCCGTCCAGGCCCAGATAGGGGTTGACGGTGACCGCATCGGCGCCCAGGGTGTCAAAGGCGAAGCGGGCGTAGGCGGCGGCCGTGTGGCCGATGTCGCCGAATTTGCTGTCCAGGATGACGGGGATATCCTCCGGGACGGCCTCCAGGACGGCCTGGAGGGCCCGCAGGCCCGCCGTCCCGTGTGCCAGCCAGAAGGCCAGGTTGGGCTTGTAGGCGCAGGCCAGGTCGGCAGTGGCCTCCACAATGGCCCGCCCGAAGTGAGCCAGCGGGTCATCGGCCCGCCGGGCCGGCTCCGGGAGTTGTTCCAGCACGGGGTCCAGGCCCACGCAGAGCCAGGAGCGCCGCTCTTCCTGCGCGCGGCGCAGACACTGAAGAAAGGGTTTCTCAACCATGCTCGCTCCCGGTCACAGTTTTCACCGCAGAGGCGCAGAGGATGCAGGATGCAGGATGCAGGACTTCTTGCTTCCTGCTTCCTGCTACCGGCTATCGGCTTCCTGTGTGTCCTGCCGGATCGCCGAGGGGCTGGCGGCGACGCGGAACCCCACGCAGTGGGAGCGGTGGTCCCGGCGGGCCCGCTCCCGGACAAACGTCCGCGCATCCT
The DNA here is from genome assembly GCA_037445395.1 of Thermoflexales bacterium. GTDB lineage: Bacteria > Chloroflexota > Anaerolineae > B4-G1 > DUEL01 > SpSt-77. The sequence continues at coordinate 2,459 of JBBIKR010000113.1, read as the reverse complement.
CCGCGAAGAAGTTCCAGGCCCCGCCCCGGATGACCATTTCGTTCTCGTCGTAGGGGGTGGACGTCCACTCCCAGACGTTCCCGGCGCAGTCCAGGAGCCCGTAAGGGCTGGCCCCTTCGGGGTAGATTCCCACCGGGGTAGTACTGCCGATGCCGCTCTCCCGGACGTTGGCCCGCGCCGGGTCCGGAGACGCCCCCCAGGGGTAGGCCCGCCCGTCCTCCCCCCGGGCCGCCCGCTCCCACTCTTCCTCGGTCGGGAGACGGACCCCCGCCCAGGCACAGTAGGCCATCGCGTCCTCCCAACTGACCAGCACCACCGGATGGTTGGCCTTTCCCTCCGGGTAGGTTCGGGTGACGGGGTCCCAGTTGTAGGGGCGGGCCCATTCTTCATCCATGTACGGGACGGGATACTGGGGGTTAGCCTGCAGGAAGCGGGCATACTGGGCGTTGGTCACCGGGTAGCGGCCGATGCGGAAGGCCATGGTCATCAGGGGCCGCCGGTCCGCGCCGAAGAGGAACGAACCGCCGGGGATGTCCACCATTTCGTCCAGGTCCCGGGGGTCGCCCAGATACCCCAGGGCCGTGGCGGCGGAGAGCCGTTCGGAGACCGGCGCACCGGAATGGGGCTCCAGGACGCGCACCAGCGCGTCCACGTACCATTCGGCCGTGCCCTGGGCGTGGATCGCCTCCACCGCGCTGCGCAGACGGATGGGGTCGTTGCTGATGAGGTCCGCCCAGCGGCGGGCGGGCAGGTCTGCCGGAAGTTCAGTGCTCTCCGCGCCGGTCGTGCGGACCAGGTAGATGTAGGCGGCAATCTGCTCCCGGCTCAAAGCGGCGAACGGAGGCCCCAGCCGCAGCATCCGCAGCAGCGGACGGTGGCGCAGGTGCTTTTCCAGCAACGTGTTCGCTTCCGTCAGGAGGGGCGCCACCGGATGGCGGACCTCCGTCCCCTCCCGGGCCGCCGTCTCCAGGTCCTGGATGAGGACGGGGTAGTCCTGCAGGTCCCGGTAGAGGTCCCGGTAGCGGGTCTGGACCACCACCATTTTGGCCAGCAGGGCCGGGACGATGGGCTCCATAACGCCTGCCTGCTCCCGCCGTCGGGCCAGGTCGGAGAGGAGGCGGAAGATGTTCAACGCCCGCTTGACCACCCGGGGGTTCGGCTCCAGACCGGCGGCGAAGATGGTCCGGCAGGTGCTGTCCACCTCGGGCGCGTGGTCGGCGATGTAGGAGAGAATCTGCTCCTCCTCCAGCGGGGGGAGGTAGAAGGGAATCTGGACCAGTTTGTCCAGGTAATCCCGGCCCTGGAAGGGAGCGTTCGTTTCGGCGCCGTACTGGCTTTGGACCACCCGCTCAATCACCTCCCGGTCGGCGGCGATGACGAAGACGCATCCGGGCACGTCCAGGTACAGTTTGACCGTCTCCAGGACCTCCACGGCGCGGGCCGGAAGACAGCGGTCCAGGTCGTCTATGAAGAGCACCAGCAGGCCGTTGCGGGACCAGACGTACTCGCGGACTAGGTGGGCAAATCCCGCCTGGAACTCTTCCAGGAAGGACAGGCGGCGGCGATGGATTTCCACCCGTTCCCGTCGGAAGGCCTTGACCAGGTCCTCCACCACGGAGACGTTGCCCTGGGCCAGTTTGACCAGTTCGGCCAGCGTCCCCGGGCCGGGGATGAAGGAGAGGCCCAGTTTGAGGGCGGCGCGGCCGGCGGCGGGCCAGTCCACCTGCAGGGAGCCCAGTTCGGTGCGCTCCACGTCGGTGTAGAGGCGCATCCGCCAGTCCTCTATCTGCCGGGCGTTCTCTTCGGAGAGGTCGTCGCCGCGCAGGCCCTCCAGGACGTGAAGGAGGAGGGCCCGCCAGAGGGCGGCCTCGTCCCGCTCGTACTGCCAGGCGTTGAACCAGACGGTACGGGCGCGCCGATGGCCGGGGGTGCGCTGGCCCACCAGCCGCTCGGCGATCAGCCGCATCAGGCTGGTCTTCCCGCTCCCCCACGGCCCGAAGATGCCCAGGGTGATGGGGGTGTCGGCGGTGAGGATGATGTCCGCCAGAATGTCGGCGTAGTCGGCGAAGTTCAGCCGGTCCTCACTGCGGGTCTGAATCGGACGGTCGGTCCAGAGCGCTCGCGGTGCGTCCATACGTACCTCTGGCAGGGACGGGGGCTCGGCCTGTTCTATAAAAGATGATACCACAAAATGGGGAAGGTAGCCAGCCCACGCCCGACGGTAAACCGTCGGGCGTGGGCTCAGAAACAGCCCGCAGGGCATTGCTGCTGAGCCCGACGGTTTAACGCATGGTGTGAATTACCATAGCACTTTCATCATCCCTTACTTCCCTTATATCATAGGGCTATCGTAGGGCGCTATTGACGGAGCGCTGGGCTGTCCGTCGCCGGCGGCGCCGATTGAAAATCGGCCTCCCTGGTCGCTTTCGCGCCCGGCGTCGGCCCTCGGGGCGAGAAGC
>JBBIKR010000112.1:10597-11944 GCA_037445395.1 Thermoflexales bacterium | reverse complement strand
TGGTCCGCTCTCTTCACCCCCCGCGCCGTCGCCCTCATCGGGTCGGCGGGCGAGGGAAAACTGGGATACCACCTGCTCCGCCAGATGCTGGACGGAGGCTTCCCGCCCGCGCGCCTGGCCGTCGTCAACCCCAGAGGGCAGGGGGCGCTCGGCGTGGCGGGTTACCCGTCTGTCGCCGGGACGGGCCTGCCGGTGGACCTGGCGGTCGTCGTCACCCCGGCGGCCGCGGTCCCCGCGGTCCTGGAAGAGTGCGCTCAGGCCGGGGTGCGCGCCGCGGTCGTCATCACCGCCGGATTCTCTGAAACCGGCAACGTCGCCGGGGAGGAGGCCATCCGCGAGGTTGTCCGGAAGACCGGCATCCGGGTCGTCGGCCCCAACTGCGCGGGCATCGTCAACACCCATCACGCCCTCTTCCCCACCCTGGAGACGCGCCCGCCGACGGGCTCCGTCTCCCTCATCGCCCAGAGCGGCGCGGTCGGCGGCGTCTTCCTGGCCTGGGCCAGAGAGCACAACCTGGGGGTCGCCAAATTCGTCAGTTACGGTAACGCCGCCGACCTGAACGAGCGGGATTTCCTGGAGTATCTGGCCGAAGACCCCGAGACCCGGGTGGTGGCGCTGTACATTGAGGAAGTGACGGAGGGACGGGCATTTATGCGGGCCCTGGCGGCCTGCGCGCGTCACAAGCCTGTGGTCGTCATCAAGGCCGGACGGACGGAGGCGGGCCGACGGGCCACTCTTTCCCACACCGGCTCCATGGCCGGCGCCGACGCCGTCTACGACGCGGCGCTCCGCCAGTGCGGCGCCATCCGCGTCCACTCCCTGGAGGAACTGCTGGACTTCTGTCTGGGATATACGGGGCTCCCGCCCGTCCGCGGCCGCCGGGTGGTCATCGTCACCAACTCCGGCGGGCCGGGAGTGATGACCGCCGACCGGGCCGAGGAGGTGGGGCTGAACGTCGCCGAACCGTCCCCCGGCCTCAAAGAGCGCCTGGCGACCTTCCTCCCCCCGTACTGCGGGATGAGCAACCCCATTGACCTGACGGTGGAGGGGACGGAGGAGGGATACCGGCGGACGTTGTCGGCCGTCTTGGAGGAGTACGACGCCGCCATCGCGCTGAACATCGCCCCGGCGTATCTGGACTCGGTCCCGCTGGCCCGGGGCGTCCTGGACGCCGTACGCGGGAGCGGGAAGCCCGTGGCGGTGGCGTTCCTGCCCGCGGCCATCGTCGCACCGGCGGTGGAGTATCTGCGGGCGCAGGGGGTCCCCAACTTCGCCACCGGCGAACGGGCCGCCGTCGCGCTGGCCCGTCTGGCGGAGTACTATGCCCCGGAGCGCTACTCCGCTGCG
>JBBIKR010000112.1:0-10497 GCA_037445395.1 Thermoflexales bacterium | reverse complement strand
GCCCTCCCGGACTCCCTGCTGGAGCCGGACCTGATGGCCTGGCTGCGGGAGAACGGCATCCCCGTCCCGGAGTTCCGCACGGCCCGGAGCGCCGACGAAGCGGTGGCGGCGGCCCGGGAGATCGGCTACCCGGTGGTGATGAAGGTCGTCTCCCCGCAGATTCTCCATAAGTCGGAGTTCGGCGGGGTGATCCTGGGCGTCGCCGACGACGAGGCCGCTCGCGCGGGGTTTGAGCGGCTGGCCCGGGCCGCGGCGGGACGGGACTTCCGGGGCGCGGTCATCTACCCCTTCATCCGGGACGGGTACGAGGTGCTGGTGGGGATTTTCCGGGACCCCCAGTTCGGCCCGGTGGTCGCCTTCGGGGCCGGGGGCATCTACACCGAACTGTTGCGGGATGTGGCGCTGCGGGTGGCGCCGGTGGAGGTCGGGGAGGCGGCGCGGATGGTGCGGGAGACCCGTGTCTATTCCCTGCTGGCGGGTGCCCGGGGCCGTCCCCCCGGCGACCTGGACGCGCTGGCAGACCTCATCGCGCGGGTCTCCGCCCTTCCGTTCCACTACCCGGCGATGGCCGAAATGGACCTGAATCCGGTTTTCGTCCTTCCCCGGGGTGTCCTGGTGGGCGACGTCCGGCTGATCTCGGGTTCCCCATGATCCGCTGTTATCCCATTCAGTTGCCGGTCTTTGAGGGGCCGCTGGACCTCCTGCTCCAGTTGATTGAGCGGGAGGAACTGGATATTACCGCCGTCTCGCTGGCCCAGGTGACGGACCAGTACCTGGCCATTGTGGAAGAGATGGGCCGACGGAGCCTGGCCGACCTGACCGCTTTCCTGGTGGTGGCGGCGAAACTGGTGCTCATCAAAAGCCGGGTCCTGTTGCCGGGGTATCACCCTCGGGGTGGCGAAGAGGACGAAGTCGCCGCCGACCTGATCCGGCAACTGGAGACATACCGGGCCTACCGGGCCATCGCGGCGGAACTGGCGCGGCTGGAGGAGCGGGGCTGGCGGGCCTATGTGCGGGTGGCGCCGCCCGGAGAGGCCCGCGCGGGGACCACCGACCCTTCTTCCGTGCTGTCCGGCGTGACGCTGGAGGACCTGTTGCGGGCCGCGCAGGAGGCGTTGCGGGCGCATCCGGCCCCTGCGGTGGAGACGGTCATCGCCCCGCCCCGCATCACCGTGGCCGAACAGATGGCCCGGATTCAGGAACGGCTCGCCCGGGTGGGCCGTCTCTGCTTCCAGGACCTCCTGGCGGAAGTCAGCGGGAGGGCGGAAGTCGTCATCACCCTCCTGGCCGTGCTGGAACTGATCAAGCAAGAACGCATCCGGGTACGGCAGGAGGGGCTATTCGGGCCCATTTTCATCCACCCCTGCCCAAAGGAGAATCAGCCCGATGGTTACCCATCGGGCTGATTCAGCCAAGCCCTGCGGGCTGTGGTTGAGCCCCGAAGGGGCTTTGCAGCATCAGCCCGACGCTTTCAGTCGGGCGAAAAGTCGGGCTTGGGCGAAAGCGGGCTTGCATAATTCGCAAAACGGAGGTACAATTTTGTGCGGCGGCTGTACCGCCGCACAAAATTTCCGCTTACCAGTAGAAGCCTTCCCAGGGGAGCCCGGGAGAGCCGGGCTGAGAGGGCGTCCATGGGCGCATGCCCCCGACGCCGACCCTCTGAACCTGATCTGGGTCATGCCAGCGGAGGGAGGGGAAGCAGTTTGAGGGACAAAGTCCGCCCCACCGCTGGTGGGGCGGCTTTTTTTCGGAGGCCCACCATGAGCCGACGTGTGGTCATCTTTGCCAACGGGTTTCTGCCCGACCCGAAGCAGGCCCAGACGCTGGTCCGCCCCGATGATGTTCTCATCGCGGCCGACGGCGGCATCCGGTACCTGCTGGCCATGGGATTTCGTCCCCATACGGTGGTCGGGGACCTGGACTCCCTCCCCCCGTTCTTCCTGGAAACGCTCCAGCGGCAGGGAGCAGTCGTCCGCCCTTACCCCCGCGAGAAAGATGAGACCGACCTGGAACTGGCCCTTCGCCACGCGCTGGAATACCGCCCCGAGGCGATCCGGGTCATCGGGGCACTGGGCCTGCGCCTGGATCAGACGCTGGCCAGCGTGGCGCTCCTGGCCGCCCCCTGGCTGGAGGGAGTAGACATCCGGCTGGACGACGGCGTGGAGGAGGTCCTGCTGGTCCGCTCCGAAGCCACCATAGAGGGCCTGCCCGGCGAGACGGTCTCCCTCATCCCCTGGGGGATGCCTGTGGAAGGGGTCACCACCGAGGGGTTGCGCTGGCCCCTTCGGGAGGAGACGCTCTACCCGGACCGGACGCGCGGCATCAGCAACGAACTGATGAGCCCCCAGGCCCACGTCTGCGTCCGTTCGGGGTGGCTGATCGTTGTTCACAGACGGAGTACGGAATACGGAGTACGTGAAAAGTGAAACGTGAAACGTGAAACGTGAAAGGAGGTGCGCCAATGAAAAGGACCCTCATTCCCCTGCTTCTCGGCCTGCTGGTGCTGGCGGCATGCGGGCCCCGGGAGCCGGCCACATTGACCGTGATGACCCACGACTCCTTCGCCGCCAGCGAGGAGGTCATCCGCGCTTTTGAGCAGGAGAATAACGTCAAAGTGACCTTCCTGGCCTCCGGCGACACGGGCACAGCGCTGAACAAAGCCATCCTCTCCAAAGACGCGCCCCTGGCGGATGTCTTCTACGGTGTGGATAACACCTTCCTCTCCCGTGCCCTTGAGGCAGGCATCTTTGAGCCCTACGCGTCGCCCCTGCTGAAGGACATCCCTCAGGAGTTCCAGTTGGACCCGGAGTCCCGCACCCTGCCGGTGGACTACGGGGACGTCTGCATCAACTACGATAAGGCCTACTTCGCCCAGCACAACCTGCCCCTCCCCCAGAGCCTGGAAGACCTGACCCGTCCGGAGTACCGGGGCCTGCTGGTGGTGGAGAACCCCGCCACCTCGTCGCCTGGACTGGCCTTCCTGCTGGCGACCGTCGCCCGCTTCGGCGACCCGGGCTACCTGGATTTCTGGCGCGCCCTGCGGGAGAACGGCGTGGTGGTCGTCAACGACTGGGAGACGGCATACTACACGAATTTCAGCGGCTCCTCCGGGAAGGGGCCCCAGCCCATGGTCGTCTCCTACGGCTCCAGCCCGCCCGCCGAGGTCATCTTCGCCGAACAGCCGCTGGAGGATGCCCCAACCGCCTCGCTGGTGGGTCCCGGGATGTGCTTCCGCCAGATTGAGTTCGTCGGCGTCCTGAAAGGGACCAAACACCGCGACCTGGCCCGCAAGTTCGTGGACTTCATGCTCAGCGTCCGCTTCCAGGAGGACATGCCGCTCCAGATGTTCGTCTTCCCGGTCAACCCGAACGCGAAACTGCCGGAAGCCTTCGTCCGGTACGCCCAGATTCCCGAACAACCCGCCCGGCTGGACCCGGCGCTCATCGCGGCCAACCGGGAGAAGTGGATTCAGGCCTGGACGGAGACGGTGCTGAGATAACGGCGGTCGGCAGAATGGCAAACCCTCCACCCCAACGGCGCGCGGGGGAGGGGGCAGTCTCGCTCCTGGCGTTGCCCGCCACCCTCTTCCTGACGGTTTTCTTCGTCCTGCCGCTGGCGCGCATCCTGCTCTATGCCCTGGACGGGCGCCTGCTCCTCCAGGCCGACACGTGGGGACGGGTCGGGCGCGCCCTGGGGTTCACCGTCTATCAGGCCGCCCTCTCCACCCTGCTGACACTGGTGGTGGGGGTGCCGCTGGCCTTCCTCTTCGCCCGCTACAGGTTCCCCGGCAAAACACTCTGGCGGGCCTTGCTGGCCATTCCCTTTATGCTGCCGACGGTCGTCGTCGCGGCGGGTTTCAACGCGTTCCTGGGCGACCGGGGCTGGCTGAACCTGACGCTGATGCGGTGGCTGGGCCTGGGGGCACCGCCGGTCCGCTTCACCGGCACGCTGGTGGCCATCCTGGTCGCCCATATCTTCTACAACACCACCCTGGTTGTACGTCTGCTGGCGCACGCCCTGGAGCACCTGGACCCCCACCTGGAGCAGGCGGCGCGGGTGCTGGGAGCCGACGGCGGCAAAGTCCTCCGCCACATCACCCTGCCGCTCCTTCGGCCGTCGCTGCTGGCGGCCACCGCCCTGGTCTTCCTCTTTGACTTCACCAGTTTCGGGGTCATCCTGCTCCTGGGGGGCCCGACCTTCGCCACCCTGGAGGTGGAAATCTACATCCAGGGAATGCACCTCCTCAACCTCCCCCTGGCCGCTCTGCTTTCGGTGGTCCAACTGCTCTGTACCGTCGCTCTTTCCTTCCTGTACAGTCGCTTCCTGCCCCGTATCGTGACCCCCTTCTCGCTTCGTCCGGCAGAAGCGAACGTCCGCTCCCCGCGCCGCTGGGGGGAGAAACTCTTCCTGGCCGCCATGCTGGTTCTCCTGGTCGCCCTGTTCCTGGTTCCGATGGCCTCCGTCCCCTTTCGCTCGGTGGCGCGGCTGGAGGCCGCGCGCGGCGAGCGGGGCGAGGTCCGCTACGGCCTGACCGTTGACTACTACCGGGAACTCTTCCTGAACCGCCGCAGTTCCCTCTTCTACGTGCCGCCGCTGGCGGCCGCGCGCAATTCCCTTCTCTACGCCCTGGCGACGGTTCTGCTCTCCATGGCCCTGGGGACCCCCGCCGCCATCGCCCTGGCCCGTCGGGGGCAGGTCGTCCGGACGCTGGACGCGCTCTTCATGCTTCCGCTGGGGGTGTCCGCAGTGACCCTGGGGCTGGGTTTTCTGATGGTGTTTCGGCGCGCGGTGACGTCTCCCTGGCTGGTGCCGCTGGCCCACACGCTCATCGCCCTCCCCCTGGTCATCCGCACCCTCCAACCCGCCCTGGCCTCCATCCCGCCCCGGCTGCGGGAGGCCGCACGGGTCCTCGGCGCCTCCCCCTGGAGGGCCTGGTGGACTGTGGAGTGGCCCATCCTCTGGCGTGCCTCGCTGGCGGCGGCGACCTTCGCCTTCACCGTCTCCCTGGGCGAGTTCGGCGCCACCCTGCTCCTGGCCCGCCCCGAATACCCGACGCTTCCCGTGGCCATTTACCGCTTCCTCTCCCAACCGGGTGGGCTGAACTACGGCCAGGCGATGGCGATGACGACCATCCTGATGGCCTTCACCAGCGGCGGCGTCCTGCTGATAGAGCGACTGCGCCTGCCCGGCAGTGGCCAGTTTTAAGGGACAAACGATGCTGGAAGTCGTCAACATTCACAAAACCTACGAGGGCCAACCGCTGCTGGAAGGAATCTCCTTCACGGTCAGACCCGGCGAGACGGTCTGCCTGCTGGGCCCCTCCGGGAGCGGAAAGTCCACCCTCCTCCGCATCATTGCCGGTCTGGAAGCGGCCGAGGAGGGCCGTGTGTACTGGGAGAGGGAGGACATCACCGGCGTCCCACCCCACCGGCGCCGGATGGGGATGGTGTTTCAGGACTACGCCCTCTTCCCGCACCTGACCGTCGCGGAGAACGTGGCCTTCGGCCTCCGAATGCAGGGGTGGTCTCCCCAGGACCGGCAGGAGCGCGTGCGGGAAGTGCTGGAACTGGTCCGCCTGACGGGCTTTGAGGCCCGGCGGGTTACCGAGCTCTCCGGCGGCGAGCAGCAGCGGGTGGCCCTGGCCCGCGCCCTGGCCCCCCGCCCGCGCGTGTTGATGCTGGACGAACCCCTGGGCGCACTGGACCGGGCCCTGCGGGAGGAACTGCTGGAGGAACTGCGGGGGATTCTGCGCGCCAGCGATGTCGCGGCCATCTACGTGACCCACGACCAGGAGGAGGCGGCCGCGATTGCCGACCGCATCCTCATCCTCCACAACGGGAAAATCGTCCGCGAGGGAACTCCCTATGAGGTCTGGGACAATCCGGGCTCCCTCTGGGTCGCGCGGTTTTGGGGCGTGGGAAACATCCTTTTCGGCGAGTGTTATCCCGGCCCCGGGTCGCCCGTTCTGAAGACGGCCCTGGGCGAATTCCCCCTCTCCTGCCCTCACTGCCACCAGGAGGGGGAACGGGTTGGGGCCATCCTTCGCCCATCGGCAGTGGAAGAGCACCCCGAAGGCGACATCCGCTCCCGTGTGACCGACGTCCTCTTCCAGCGGGAGCACTTCCGGGTCTCTCTGGAAAACGGCCTCTATGTCTTCCTCCCCCGTGCCCCTCACGTTGGCGAGACGATGACCCTGCGGCTGAAAGAGCCCCTGCAGTGCCTGGAAGGGGTAACGGAACTGTAACCCTTCTGCCCCTGCCACAGGCCCCTTTTTGGGGTATGATGAACATGCCAGGCACCGGGAAGCGCCTGGCATGTTCATCCGGTTCACCCGAAACAGCCATGAGACCCATGAAATTTTTGCTGACCGGAAGCATCGTCGTCCTGCTGGTCCTGGTGACCGGGGCCGCCCTGACCCCTGGATCACCCCCCATCGCTCAGGCATCGGCGGTTGGCAAGCCCCGGTTGTCGGGCGCTTTCGCGTCGGGCTCACAATACAAAACCCCTTCCGGGCTCCTCAACAGCCCGCAGGGCTTTGCTGCTGAGCCCGACCGTTTACGGTCGGGCGGGCCTTCCCCCACCCCACCGCTCCCCCCGACCACCGTCTGCTTCTGGTCCGACGGGGGGCCGGCCTGCGTGGAGCGGGCCGGGATTTCCCTCCAGGGCATGGGCCAGGGGGATGAGGCCGCCCTGGGCGCGGCCCTCCTCCGCGCCCTCCTGACCGGCCCCACCCCCCAGGAGCAGGCCCGCGGCCTTCGCTCCGCCATCCCCCACGGGACCGCGCTGGACGGCCTGGACTTCTCCCCGGATCGGACCGTCACCGTCCGCCTGATCGTTCCCTCCGAAGAACTCCGGTCGCTGACCCACGGCCGCTTTGAGGCCATTGTGGAGCAGATTGCCGGGACGCTGCAACCGTTGAACTGGGGCAACCTGCGCATCCAGACCCGCGACCCGGCCACCGGGCAGTTTGTCCCTCTGGCCTCCTTCCTCCCCGACCTACCCGCCCCCCGCAAAGAATCCGTCTCCACCGAAACGGGCCTGGGGTTGGTGAGCCAGGCCGTTGGCGGCCTGGCAGAGGCCGGATCGGCCCCGGAGGGCGCGCTGAAAGGCAAAACCGTCTACATCAGCGCCGGGCACGGCTGGCTCTGGACCGGCTCCGCCTGGAAGACCCAGCGCGCTCCCTACCCCACCGACCCCTACGTCGGCCCCATCATTGAAGACCACAACAACGCCGAAGCGGTCAACCAGTACCTCATCCAGTATCTCCAGAACGCCGGCGCGCGCGTCATCCCCGTCCGGGAGCGGGATATGAACGCCGCGGCCATCGTGGTGGACAACGACAGCCCCCAGCCGGGCGCGTACACCGAAACCGGCCACTGGACGACCAGCGGCCTCCCCGGCTACCGGAACACCACCTACCGCTACGCCACCACCGTCACCGGCACGGCCACCGCCACCGCCACCTGGGCGATTCCCGTCCCCGCCGACGGGGAGTACGCGGTCTACGTCTGGTACCGGCAGGGGACCAACCGCGCTCCCGACGCCCGCTACACCGTCCACCACGCCGGGGGCCAGACCGAAGTGATCGTGGACCAGCGCATCCACGGCAATACCTGGCACTACCTGGGCACCTACGGCTTCCGCGGCGGCACGGTCGCCACCGTCACCCTGAGCAACCGCTCCGCCTATGCCGGCCTGGCCGTCATCGCCGACGCCGTCCGCCTGGGCGGGGGCGTCTTCTCCAGCCTGACCGAAGTCTACACCACCACGGCCTCCTATCCCCCCAACAAGCCCTGGTGGGAGGTCGGCGCGTTCTACACCGTCCAGCGGATGGGGCTGAATCCGCAGGCCCTCGGCCTGGACCCGGACGACCCGCAGGATAACTGGGGCGATTTCAACGACGTCGTCGCCCGGCCGATGTACGCCCGCTGGGAACACGCCGGTACCGGCGAGGACGCCGTCTACATCTCCTGGCACACCAACGGCTTCAACGGCTACCAGACGGCCGCCAGTGGCACCGAGACGTACATCCACAACGGCGAGGACCTCCCCACCACACCGGGCAGTCTGGAACTGGCGACGGCCGTCCACACCGAACTCATCCGCGACCTGCGCGCCGGTTGGGACCCCGCCTGGCCGGACCGGGGGGTGAAACGCAAAAACCTGGGCGAACTGCGCCTGCTCTGGGACCCCGACCCGGCGGTCCGGATGCCCGGCGCGCTGATAGAACTGGCCTTCCACGACAACCCCACCGACACCGACGCGCTCAAAGAGCCCACCTTCAACATGCTGGCCGCCCGCGCCATCTATCAGGGCATTGTCAAATACTTTGAGACCCGCGATGGCGTGGACCTGCCCCTTCTTCCCGAACCCCCGACCCACCTGGCCGTCCGCAACGCTGGAGACGGCCGGGTGCAGGTCTCCTGGAGGCCGTCCCCCACCGACACCCTGGGCCTGCGGGGCGACCCCGCCACCGGATACCGGGTCTACACCAGCACCGACGGCATCGGCTGGTCCAGCGGAATCCCCGTCACCGGGACGACCGTCTACACCCTGACGGGCCTCTCTCCGGGGCAACTCCTCTTCGTCCGGGTGACGGCCACCAACGCCGGAGGCGAGTCCTTCCCCACCGAAACCCTCGCCGTCCGCGTCGGGGACGGGGCCGGTGTGCTGATCGTCAACGGTTTTGACCGCCTCAACCGCACCATGCTGGTCCCCGAAACCGACCCGGTAATGGGCTACAACCTCCGGATGTTCCTGAACCGGATGAACCGCCACGACTACGCCGTCCAGCACGGCGCGGCCATCCCTTACCCCTTTGACAGCGCCAGCAACGAGGCCGTGCGGGACGGAATGGTCCGGCTGAACGACTACGTCATCGTGGACTGGATTCTGGGGGAAGAGTCGGCGCCGGACGAGACGTTGGACGGGACGGAACGGTTGCTCCTGCGGGCGTTTCTGGAGAACGGCGGCGCGCTTTTCATCAGCGGGACAGAGGTCGGCTGGCATCTGGACTTCCTGGGGGCCGACCGGGACTTTTACCGGCAGGTCCTGCGGGCCCAGTATGCCGCCGACGATGCCGGGACCTACGTCGTCACCCCCACCGTCAGTTCCATCTTCGCCGGGCTGGCCCCCTTCCGCTTTGACGCGCCGGGGATGTACGACCCCGACTACCCGGACGTCATCACCCCGACCGGCGGTTCCGCCGCGGCACTGGCCTACGTCGGCGGGACGGGCGGCACGGCCGCGGTGCAGTATGCCAGCGGCTGCCAGCGCCTGGTCTACTTCGCCTTCCCCTTTGAGACCGTTGACCCCAATGCCCGCCCCACTGTGATGAGCCGGGTACTGGATTTTCTGGACGACTGTCTCCCGCCGCAGGCCGTCAACACGATTATCACGACGCCGCCGGATGGCGGCGCCTACAACACCCCGCCGCCCTTCGCCGGGACGGTGGAGGTGCAGGAGACCAGCACCTTCGTCCGCGCGGCCGCTCTGACCCAGGTCGGCGTGCAGCAGGTGGAAGTCCAGGTGGAAAGGGACGGGACCTACTGGAACGGAAGCGCCTGGGAAACCACCCCCCTCTGGGTCACCACACCCTACACCGACATCTGGTCATACGACCTGAACCCTGTGCTGGACCAGGATGGGGACTATATCCTGCGCGCCCGTGCCTGGGCGGTCGGCAACATCTCCGACACCACTCCCGCCCAGGTCGCCGTCACCTACGACACCATCTCCCCGACCGCGACCTCGCTGATGACTCCCACCGGCGGCGTGTCGCTGACGGCGGTCGCGGTGCGGCTGGAATGGCAACCGGTGACGGATACCGGCTCTCCGATTGCCTACGTTGTCCGGCTGGACGAGGACGTGTTTACTACCACCCAGCCGGTATACACCGTCCCCGTCATCAGTGAAGGGAGCCATACCTGGGGCGTGCAGGTGGTGGACGCGGCGGGCAACCGCTCCGAGTGGGTCACGGAGACCTTCTCCATCCGCCAGCATCACGCCTGGCTACCATTGGTGATGCGGAACTATCAGCCACCTTCGCCGTCGGGCCTGGTCAACGGCGGTTTTGAGACCGACGAGGGCTGGGTGCTGAACCGGCTGGCCATCTACGTCAACGAGCCGGTGCATTCGGGCTCCCGGAGCGTTCGGCTGGGCATCCCGCCGGGGGAACCGGGCCAGTACGCCTACTCCTCCGTCTCCCAGGCCTTCGTCGTTCCGGCGGGCCCGACGGCCACCCTCAGCCTGTGGGTCTACCTTCGCAGCGAGGGGGACCGGGATGACCTCTACTACATCAGCCTGTACGACGGGAGCGGGGAGTACCGGTTGCTGGACACGTGGCGGCCGGGGGACCTGCCGGAGGGGACCTGGGTGGAGCGGCAGGTGGACCTGAGCCCCTACGCGGGCCAGCGGGTCACCCTGTACATCGGGGTGAAGAACGACGGGGACGAACAGACGGCGGCGGTGTATGTGGACGACGTGAGGCTCCAGTAA
>JBBIKR010000111.1:0-12052 GCA_037445395.1 Thermoflexales bacterium | reverse complement strand
CCCCTCGCCGCGCCCCTCCGCCCATGTTTGTGGGGGTGGGGGGTGGGGGTGGGGGGCCCGGCCGGGGGGGTGGGGTGAGTTAAAAAACATGGGGGGCGGCGGCTTCTGCCGCCGCACCGCATGTCGTTTCCCCCTCAGGCCCGCCCTACCGGGATTCGTACACCTCCCGCTTCAGCGCCGCGATGTAGGGGAGGGTGCGGAACATGTCGGCGTAGTCCAGACCGTAGCCCACCACCCAGACGTCGGGAATCTCAAAGCCCAGATAGTCTATCGGGACGTCCACCCGCCGCCGTTCCGGCTTGCTGAGCAGAACGCAGGTTCGCAGGGAGGCCGTCCCACGGGCCCGGAAGTTGCGGAGCAGATAGTCCAGCGTGTAGCCGGTGTCCACAATATCCTCCACGATCAGGACGTGCTTTCCGGTCACCGGAGCGCGGGTATCCATAATGAGCCGTACCGCTCCGCTGCTCACCGCCCCCCGGTTGTAACTGGAAAGGGCGATGAAGTCCACGTGGTGGGGGACGGTCAGCCGGCGGGCCAGGTCAGCCAGAAATATGAAAGCGCCCTTCAGTACTCCTACCAGCACCAGCCCGTTTTCGTTCAACCCGGCGTAGTCGGCGCTGATTTGCGCCGCCAGTTCCTCCACTCGCCGCTGAATCGCCTCCTCATCCAGCAGCACCCGGTCTATTGCAGAAAAGTCCTGCCGAAGTACCCGGTTTCCCATTGTTCCTCCATTAGCAGTCTGGTGTCAATCGTTCGTCTTTCGCCGGACCTGATGGCATCCCCGGCAGCGGGCCTGGTAGACCTCGTCGGCGCCGACCATGATGACCGGGTCGTCGTAGGCGGCGGGTTGACCGTTGATGAGCCGCTGGGTGCGGCTGGCCGGCCCCCCGCAGACCACGCAGATCGCCTGCAGTTTGTCCACCCGCTCCGCCCGGGCCATTAACTGGGGCATCGGGCCAAAGGGTTCTCCCCGGAAGTCCAGGTCCAGTCCGGCCACGATGACCCGCAGGCCCCGATCCGCCAGTTCCTCGCAGAGGGGCACCAGTCCCTCATCAAAGAACTGTCCCTCATCTATGGCAACGACCGTTGTCTCCGGGGCGATGAGGGCCCGCAACTGGGTGGAGTTCTCCACCGGGACGGCCTCCAATTGCAGGCCGTTGTGGGAAGCCACCTCCCGTTCAGCGTAGCGGGCATCCAGACTGTGCTTGAAGACCTGCACTTTCTGGCGGGCAATCTGGGCCCGACGGACCCGCCGGATCAGTTCCTCCGTCTTGCCGGAGAACATACTCCCGCAGATGACCTCTATCCAGCCCCCGGTCGGTTTACCGTACATCGGACACCCCCTGGCCGAAGAGACGGGATACGGATTCCCTGAAGCACAAAGCGAGGGCAGGGGATGTCTCCGCCTGCCCTCGCCGTGTCGGTAGGACTATTGACCGCCGGCGCTGGCGGAGGGCTGGTCGCCGGGGAGGGTGAAGCCTCGCGCCCGCAGGCGCTTCTTCAAGGTTGCCAGGACGGACAGGTCTATCCCTCGGATGCTGGTCAGCGCGTCGTCGCCCTCGGCCAGTCTGGCCAGGACGTCCCCGATGGTCTGGATACCGGCGTCCTGGAGGGCCCGTTCGGCCGTGCCGCTCAACCCCAGAACGGTGACCGGTTGTTCCAGGGACGCGGCAGCTTTCTGTCGGGCCTCGGCTTCCGCCCGCATCTGGTCTCGCCGCAGCAGGCGGGTGCGGAAGCGGTCCACCTGCCCCTCCGCGTCCACGATGCGCTGCTCACCGGTGAAGAACGGATGGCAGCGGGAGCAGACGTCGGTGTGGATGACGGGGACGGTCGCGCCGACGGTCCAGGTGTTGCCGCAGGCGCAGATGACCTGGGCTTCCGGATAGTATTTGGGGTGGATGTCCTTCTTCACGCCGCCCTCCCTTCCGGGACGACACTGACCCGTTTGCGCCCGCCCGGGATGGGTTCAAAGCGGACCACTCCATCGGTCAGGGCGAAGAGGGTGTAATCCTTCCCCATACCCACGTTGAGCCCCGGCTTAATCCGCATCCCACGCTGACGGACGATGATGTTTCCTGCCAGAACGGTCTCACCGGCAAATTTCTTCACGCCCAGCCGCTTGCTGTGGCTATCCCGGCCGTTGCGGCTGCTGCCTGCACCCTTTTTGTGTGCCATGGTAACCTCCTGTCATTCTACGGGGAATACCGGTAGATGTCTTTGCGGTGCAGAAACCGCACGAACACAACGGTATCTCCCTCTAAAACCAATCCAATTCTGTAATCTCCTGTTCGGATTCGGTAATAACGCTCGCCGCCTCTCAGTTTCTTTAAGTTCGCCACATCCGATGGTGTTTCCGCTGCCTCTACCTGCTCTATGATCTCTCTGACCCGTTGTCGGATAGCGGTATCCCGTATCCGCTCCAGGTCTTTCAGGAAACTTTCTTTGAACGCTACCTTCAAGGGGTGCTCTCCAGAGCCTGGAAAACGGCGGTTCTGCTCACCATCGCCGTGTTCTCGCCCTGCTGGATGGCCTGCACCAGAGCGATATCTTCCAGGGCCTCCAGGAAAACCTCATACAGAAAGTCCCGCTGCTCCTGGAGGACCTCGGCAACCGCTTGCTTGAGCAGTTCTTTAATATCTGTCTCGTTCAGGGTGGTCTGGACGGTTGACATCACAGCGTTCCAATGACAATCTCATCCACCCGCAGGCGGGTGTAGGTCTGCCGATGGCCCTGGCGGCGGCGGTAGCGTTCTTTGGGGATGTACTTGAAGATGCGGATTTTCGGCCCCTTTTCCTGACCCAGCACCGTCGCCCGCACCCGGGCGCCTTCCACGACTGGCGCGCCGATCCGCACCTCATCCTCACCGGCCACCAGCAGGACCTCGTCCAGCACAATCTGGTCTCCGGCCTGAGCGGGCAATTTTTCTACCAGCAGTTGATCGCCGACGGAAACCCGATATTGACGTCCACCGGACCGAACAATGGCGTACACCGATAACCTCCTCCTACAGGCACAATCGTGGCCGCGCCTTGCGGCCACGGCCACAAGGGGTATTATAGCGGGAATTGGGGATTTGTCAACCTGGCGAAAATTGTTCGGTTTGCGCAGTTGCCTCTCTTATGCTATACTGATTTCAGCCCCCGGAGGGAAGCCGCGCCCTCTGGAATCCCAGCACGGGAAAGGAGGTGGTTATTGCGAACGATTCTCCTTGCCTGTCTGGCGACCATTATCCCTCTTTTAGACCCCATCTACCCAGCCGATTGAAAGGAGGATGAACCATGAAGCGCATTCTCTCTGCCCTGGCTCTGTTGCTAACGGTTGCCCTTCTGGCCGGATGCGCCAGGCCGACCCCCACGCCCACACCTCCGCCGCCCAAACCGACGGAGGCTCCGACCGTGGCCGCTCCCGCCACGGAAGCCCCAACCCCCACTCCCGTCGTCAAGACCGTCATCATCGGCTTCACGGCTTCCCAGACCGGGAAACTGAACGTGGAGTCCACCCGCCAGATTAACGGCCTCACTCTGTGGATGGAGCAGGTCAACGCGGCCGGGGGGCTGAAACTGGCCGACGGTACGATGGTCCGCTTTGAGGCCAGGTTTTACGACGACGAGAGCAACAAGGACCGGGTGCAGGAACTCTACACCCGCCTGATCAACGAGGACAAGGCGGATTTCCTCATCAGCCCCTACTCCAGCGGCCTGGCGGACGCGGCGGCGGTCATCGCCGAGCAGTACGGCAAGATTATGATCACCACCGGCGCCGCCTCCGACAGCACCTACAAGAAGGGGTACACCCTGGTCTACCAGACCTACACTCCGGCCAGCCGTTACCTGACGGGCGCGTTTGACCTGCTGGCCGCCCTGGACCCCGCCGTTAAGAAGGTCGCCATCATCCACGAGAACGACAAGTTCTCCACGGACGTCTGCGATGCGGCCAAGGCCTACGGCGAGGGCAAGGGGTACGAGATTGTCCTCTACGAGGGCTACGACAGCGGGACGGCGGACTTCGCGCCCTTCATCAACAAGATTCCGGCCGGAACGGAGGCGATTATGGGCGGTGGTCACTTCGCCGACGGCAGCACCTTCGCCCGCCAGTTGTACGAGAAGGGCGTGCCGGTGAAGTTCATCGCCCTGCTGGTGGCCCCGCCGGAGCCGAAGTTCGCCGAACTGGGGGACGCGGCGCTGGGCGTCATTGGGCCGAGCCAGTGGGAGCCCCAGGCCAAATATAACCCAGACGCGGCCAAGGCGGCCGGGCTGGAATGGTACGGCCCCTCGGTGGAGGAGTTTGTCTCTGCCTACAAGGCAAAGTTCAACGAAGACCCCTCCTACCACAGTGCGGGTGGCTACGCCGCGGGCCTGATTCTCCAGAAGGCCATAGAGGCGGCCGGTTCTCTGGAGACCGAGAAGGTCAAGGCCGCGCTGGACGGGATGGCCATTATGACCTTCTATGGGGCCATCCAGTTTGACACTTCCGCCGAGGCCCACGGCCTCCAGGTTGCCCACGAGATGGTCTACATCCAGTGGCAGAAGGACGCGGCCGGCAACCTGGTCAAGCAGGTGGTCTGGCCCGCCGAGGCCAAGTCGGCGGAAGCCCTGTATCCGCTGTCCCGGTAACGGGGACGGGAGGCCTGCCAGGTCTGCACGACCTGGCAGGCCTCTATTTCTGAGGAGGCGCGATGCTTGCCCAAACCCTTGCCTCGCTGGTGGACGGCATCCTCCTGGGATTCGTCTACGGGCTGGCCGCGATGGGCCTGAGTTTGATCTGGGGGGTGATGCGGGTCATCAACCTCAGCCACGGGGCCATCATGGCCCTGGGGATGTTCGGGACGTACCTGCTCTTCACCCATCTGGGGCTGAATCCCTACCTGGCGGTTTTGCTGATGGCCCCCGCCAGCCTGCTCTTCGGCTTTCTGGTCTACGGGGTGGCGGTCCACCGCATCATCAATGCTCCCTACCTCTCCAGCCTGCTGGCGACGTTCGCCGTGAATATGATGGTCATCGGCATCGGGACCGCCGTCTTCACCACGTCCCTCTACAATGTGGACTTCTCGCTGGGGACGGTGCGGGCAGGCGTTCTGGCCCTGCCGGGCACCCGCCTGACCGCGGCCCTGGCGGCCCTTCTCATCACCGCCGCCCTGTACCTTTTCCTCTACCGGACCCGTCCGGGGAAGGCTATCCGCGCCGTCGCCAACAACCGCGCGGCGGCGGAACTGATGAGCATCCCCTCCGCGCAGGTGCTGGCCCTCAGTTTCGGGATCGGCACGATGCTGGCCGCGCTGGCCGGAGGGCTCATCACCACCTTCTTTCCCTTCACCATCCTGAGCGGCGGCGGGTATCAGTCCAAATCCTTCGTCATTTGCGTCCTGGGCGGGCTGGGGAACCCCCTGGGGGCCCTTCTGGGCGGCCTCATTCTGGGCGCGCTGGAGGGGCTGATCCCCATCGTCCTGCCGGTCAGTTGGGTGTCCGTGGTGGAGTTCACCCTCTTCGTCCTCATTCTCCTCATTCGCCCCAGTGGCCTCTTGGGAGCACGGACATGAAGCCCTGGCGTCAACCCGGTTTCTGGCTCCCTCTTCTGCTGATTCTGGTGGGCGGAGGCGTCGCCCTGGTCCTCCGGAAGGATACCCTCCGCGAGATGATGTTCACCCTTCTGATGTACGTCGCGCTGGCCTCCAGCCTGAACATTCTGATGGGCTATACCGGCTACGTCAATTTCGGGCACATCGTCTTCTTCGGGCTGGGGGGCTACACCGGTTTCTACCTGATCAGCCAGCAGGGGTGGCATCTGATCCCGGCGGCCCTGGCAGGGGGGCTGGCCTCCGCGCTGCTGGCGGCCCTGCTGGGGCTGGCGGTCCTCCGGCTGCGGGGGGCCTATTTCGCCCTGGCGACGATCGGGATCAACGAGGCGGCGCGGGCTTTCGTGAACAACTTCGGCCCCTTCGGCGGCCCCACCGGCCTCTTCGTCAATTTCGCCGTCTACCGGGAGTACGGCGGCGCGCCCCAGGCCCTCTGGCTCACCTACACCCTGCTGGTCATCACCACGCTAACGGTGGTCGGGCTGAGTTACGGGATCAAGAACTCCCGCTTCGGCCTGGGCCTCCTGGCCATCCGGGAGGACGAGGACGCGGCGATGGTGATGGGCGTTCGGGCCCCGACGGCCAAGACGCTGGCCTACGTGATCTCCGCGTTCTTCCCCGGCATCATCGGCACCCTGTTCTTCTTCAAGAACGGTAACGTGGAACCGGGGGATGCCTTCCGTCTCCATATGTCCATTGAAGTGCTGGTGATGATCATGCTGGGGGGCAACGGGACGATTCTGGGCCCCATCCTGGGCGCGGCGGCCTACGAGCGGCTGCGGGGGTACCTGTTGACCAGTCCCCTCTTCAAGAGCCTTCACCTGGCCTTCGCCGGGCTGGCGCTGCTCCTGATCGTGCTGTTCATCCCAGCGGGCCTGATCGGCTGGCTGCGCCGCCGGTTCCCGTTTCTGCGGAGGTGGCTGGAATGATTCTCCAGGTGGAACAGGTTTCCAAGCGGTTCGGGGGCTTGCAGGCCCTGCAGAATGTCAGTTTTACCCTGCCGGAGGGGCAGATTCTGGGCCTGATCGGCCCCAACGGCGCGGGTAAGACGACGATGTTCAACGTCATCAGCGGGGTGTACCCGCCGGAGAGCGGGCGGGTCATCTTCCGGGGGGAGGACATCACGGCCCGGCCGCCCTACGAGATCGCCCGTCGGGGGATCGCCCGCACCCATCAGATTGTCCGCCCGCTGAACGAACTGACCGTCCGCCAGAATGTGATGGTGGGGGCCTGCTTCGGGCGGGAGGGACTCTCCTACACGGCCGCCGCCCGTGTCGCCGATGAGGTGCTGGAACGGGTCGGCCTGGCAGGGCGGGCGGACCAGTTGGCCGGGAGCCTCAACGTGGCCCAGAAGAAGCGGCTGGAACTGGCCCGTGCCCTGGCTTCCCGCCCATACCTCCTCCTGCTGGACGAGGTGCTGGCGGGGCTGAACCCGGCGGAGGTGGCCTCCATGCTGGACCTCCTGCGCCAGATTCGGGACGGGGGGGTGACCATCCTGATGATTGAGCACGTCATGCAGGCGGTGATGAACATCTCCGACTATGTGATCGTGCTGGATTACGGCAAGAAGATCGCCGAAGGGACGCCGCAGGAGGTCGCCAACGACCCGCGCGTCATTGAGGCGTACCTGGGCGACCCCAAACTGGCGGCCGGATTGCTGGAAGGGAGGGGAGAGGGATGAGCACCGTGCTGGAAACCCAGAACATCTCCTCCGGCTACGGCGAAGTGCAGATTCTCTGGGGGGTCTCCCTCCGGCTGGAGGCGGGGAAACTGACCACGCTGGTCGGCTCCAACGGGGTGGGGAAGACGACGCTCCTGCGGACGGTCACCGGGCTGATCCGTCCCTGGGAGGGGAAAATCTTCTTCCAGGGCCGGGACATCACCCGTCTCCCACCTCACGCGCGCGCCGATATGGGGCTGGTCCTGGTGCCGGAGGGACGGCAACTCTTCACCGATATGAGCGTCGCCGAGAATCTGGAGATGGGGGCTTTCTCCCGCCGGGCCCTGCCCCACCGTTCGCGGAACCTGGAGCGGGTCTTTGACCTCTTTCCCCGTCTCAAGGAGCGGATGCACCAGAAAGCGGGGACGCTGAGCGGTGGGGAGCAGCAGATGCTGGCGGTCGCGCGCGGGCTGATGGCGGAGCCGGAAGTGCTGATGATAGACGAACTCTCCCTGGGGCTTTCGCCCATCCTCTCCCTGAGCCTGTTTGATACGATGTGCCGCCTGCAGGCGGAGGGGTTGACCATCCTGCTGGTGGAGCAGAATATCCACATGGCCCTGGCCATCAGCGACTATGCGTACGTTCTGAACGAAGGCCGCATCTGGATGGAAGGCCTGGCCCGCCAGGTCGCGGCGAACGAGGCCGTGAAACAGGCATATCTGGGGGTGTGAGGGAAACATCACCTGTATGGAGGAAGCGAAGCTGCCCTGTACAGGTTCAGAAAACACCCGATCCCGGGCCGCGAGTCTCCTGCGAGGAGCGCCGCGCCACAGATGGAGGGGGTATGGGTTTTGCAGGCAGGCGCAGCCCGCACGCAAAACCCATACCCATTTCTTGCCCGGGAAATGGCTGCACAAGCCGGGGGAAACACCATTTGACACTTCCCGATAGGGATGCTATACTGTAACTGACCTATCCGGAAATTCTGGCCCTCAACCAACCACCCTCTTGCTCCATCAACCGGCAACCGAAAGGCCGCCATCCATTCCCCGGGGTGGTCTGAGGATTGCCCAATGGCCACTTCTCCAATGCCTCAATTCCCGGATAGCCCAATCCCTTCGGTCTTTCGTAGCAATGGGTGCTGCTCTTGCGGATGGTGACCTGGTTCGCCGCGCCCAGCAGGGAGACAAAAGGGCCTTCGGCGAATTGTTCATCCGATACGAGGGCCGCATTTTCGGCTACCTCTACCGGATGGTCGGGGACCGCGCCTGGGCGGAAGACCTGACCCAGGATACCTTCATTCGTGCCCATCAACACCTGAACCGCCTGGGCCCGCCCTATGACTTCAAGTCCTGGGTTTACCGCATCGCCGGAAACCTCGCCCTGGATAGCCTCCGCCGGTCCCATCGGGAGGTGCCGCTTCCGGACTGGGATTCGGGGGCGCCGGAACCGGCGGATACCGGCCCGACGGGAGACCCGGAACAACAGGCCCGTCAGGCCGAAATCCGCACTGCCGTCTGGCGGACCCTCCACCGTCTGCCCGACGGTTACCGCCAGGTCCTGGTGCTGCGCGAACTGGAGGGCCTTTCCTATCAGGAGATCGCCGCGGTCATGGGCCTTTCTCTGGATAACGTCCGGGTCACCCTTCACCGCGCCCGGATGGCCTTCCGCGACCTCTACGGCATCCAGGTGATGGCGGAGGAGGGACGGCTCCAGTGTGGTGAACTGAACGAACTCCTGTCGGCGGAGATGGACGGGGAACTGGACCGGGACACCCGCCGACGGGTCCAGCAGC
Source organism: Thermoflexales bacterium (assembly GCA_037445395.1). Classification (GTDB taxonomy): domain Bacteria; phylum Chloroflexota; class Anaerolineae; order B4-G1; family DUEL01; genus SpSt-77. The sequence goes on along the minus strand of JBBIKR010000111.1, from coordinate 3,025 downwards.
ACATCAACGTCTGCCCGGTCTGCCAGCGCACCCGCCGGGAACTGCTGGCGGTCTCCAGCCTGCTGGCATCGCTGGCCCCCATCTTCCCCCCGCCGTCCCTCCGGCCCCGTTTTCTGAACCGCCTCTCCCGTTTGTCCGGCCCCCCGCCTTCCGGCCCCCCGGCCGACATCGCGAGCAAAGCGAAGCCATCGGGCCCACCCACAAGACGCGCCCCGCCCCTTTCCCCGGCCTTCTGGGCCGGGCTGGGCGGCGGCCTGGTTCTGGCCGTCCTGTTGTTGCTTGCCCTCGCCCTGGCGGTTCGCTCTCTCCCCATCCCCCCGTTCTCCGCACTCACCGATACCCCGTCCCCGATGCCCCCGCCCATTCTCTCCCCGGCCCTCACCCCGCCCTCCCTGGCAACGCCTCCATCTCCCTCTCCGTCGCCTCCAACCCCTTCGCCTCCGCGCAGGGCAACCCCCACCTCTTCCGGCATCGCCCCCTGCGTCCCCGACTCCGATTTCATCGCCGATGTGACCGTCCCCGACAATACCCCCTTCGCCCCCGGCGCCACCTTCGTCAAGACCTGGCGGGTGCGTAACTCCAGCACCTGCGCCTGGGACGCGGGGACCGTGCTGGTGCCGATCTCCGGGGACCGGCTGGGCGGGCCGGTCTCCGTGCCGGTGGAGGCCGTAGCCCCCGGCGACACGGTGGATATCCGCGTGAGCCTCCAGGCTCCACCCGCTCCGGGAACGTACCGGGGCAACTGGCAATTGCAAACTGCCGACGGCGTCCGCTTCGGCGCTATTCTCTCCGTCCAGATCGTCGTACCGGCGCCGGTCGCCAATACCCCTACCTCTCCCCCGATCCTGACCTCCATGCCGACCCCTACCTCACTCCCTTCCCGATGCGCCATCCCCGTGGACCCGGTGCTCCAGCCCGCGCTGAACCGTCTCCAGAGCCTTTACCCCTCCTACGATCCGGGCTGTCCGACACAGGCATCCTCTACCGTCGGTGGGGCCTTTCAGGAGTTCTTTGCCAATGTGGAGAACCCCGACCCCGGTACTCATTTCCTCAGCCTGATGGTCTGGCGTTCGGATAACCGCGAAATTTACGTCATAGACGGGCAGGATACGAACGCTTCCCAGGGCCTGTTGCGGGTCTACACCGACACCTGGGATGAGAGCCAGCCTCCGGTCTATCCGAAGTGCGCGCAGATGCAACCCCCTGCGGGCTACCAGTTGCCCGTCCGGGGGTTCGGCAAAGTCTGGTGCGTCAACGGGCTGGTGGATGAAGTCGGCTGGCCGAACGAGGCGGAGAAGGGGGTCAACCTGCTGCTGCAACCTCTGGAAGCCGGACTGTTGATGCGGGTCAGTGGACCAATCCCGATGGGGTACGGAATCGCGCTGGACTACCGGGCCATGCGGGCCGTGACAGTGATGACGGCGCCGTAGGACGTATTGCGGATTACGTACTGCGTAGTGCGTGGGGACAATCTCCGGCCGGAGACCCGATGAACTGCCGTCCACGGTGTAACAAACTCACCCCCTCGGGCGTTTCAGGGATAGCAGGCAGGTATCCTGTACGAGAAAAGGAGGAAACAATGAAACAGGATTATCGTATTCCGGCTCTGATGGCCGTTCTGGCCATCCTTCTGCTGGCCTGTGGGCCAGTGGCGACGGTGGTTGTCACGGCGACGCCGGAGATGACCGCCGCCGCGACGGCCCCGCCCCAGGCAACCCCCGCGCCATCCGTTGCCACCCCGACGGAGGCCCCACCCGAACCGACCACCGCCGCCGGTTGCACGCTGGGCGCCCGCTGGGTCGCCGATGTGACCGTCCCCGACAACACCGAGTTCGCCCCCGGCACCCCCTTCGTCAAGACCTGGCGCGTGCGCAACTCCGGCACCTGCACCTGGGAGCCGGGCACGAAACTGGTCTTCGTTTCCGGCGAACCGATGAGCGGCCCTCCGGCGGTGGACGTGCCCGCCCTGGCCCCCGGCGCCCAGACCGACGTGAGCGTGAGTTTGGTGGCCCCGGCATCCCCCGGGACGTACCGGAGCAACTACCAGTTCCAGGCCCCCGACGGCACCCGCTTCGGCGCGGTCATCTGGGCGCAGATCGTGGTACCGGCACCGGCCACGGCGACCTCTATCCCGCCGACAGAGGCGCCGACGCCAACATCAGGCCCATTCCCTGTTACCCTGGTTCCACTAACGCCTATACTGCCTGTCCTGCGAGCGAATCTGCAGGTTACCGCAGTGGACTTCCGTCCGTTGACTCCGGGTCCCGGTGCAACTTTCGCCATAGACATCCGCATCAGTAACAGTGGCTTCGCCAATGCCTCCAACTTCAACGTGCGGGCAGTGAAGCAGAGTCGGGGAGCGGCCTGCCCTGGACCGGGCACGGTGCTGTTTGACCGTCGGTTCAGCGTAGATGCCGGGGATACCCGCATCTTCAGCGAGAATACGCACATTGACGAGGCCGGAGACTACAGCATCTGCGTGATTCTGGACCATCTCAATGAGATCAACGAGAGCAACGAAAACGACAACACTTTCCAGAAGGACATCACGATCGTGGGCCCTCCCGATCTCTATCCCTACTTCATCGGTCTAAACACCTGGGCCCCGCGCGTGAATCAGGACGTCTCGGCCAGTATCACGCTTCGCAACGGCGGCAATGCTCCTGTCTCCGATTTTACTGTGCGTCTGATCCGACAGGCCCCCGGCACAGCGTGCCCGGGCCCGGGACTGGTAATCTTTGACGACCACACCTCGCTGGGCGCGAACGGCTCTCAGGTATTCCAGCGCACGTTCCGGTTCACCGAGGCCGGGACCTTCCAGTTATGCGTCGTTCTGGACCATCTGAACCGTGTGGCGGAGTCCAACGAGGGGAACAACGCCATCAAGTCGGACCAGAATGTAGTGGTATCTCCGTAGGAGGATGAGTCCCGGGCGGGCGATTTAGGGCGGGCGGGGCGCCCTAAAAGGAGGTTAAAGATTAAAAACAGCCAGTAATTAAAAAAAGGAGCAAAAAACCGGGTTGGT
>JBBIKR010000110.1:4992-12684 GCA_037445395.1 Thermoflexales bacterium | reverse complement strand
CCCCCCCGCGGGCGGCGGGGGGGGGGGGGGGGGGGGGGGGGGCATCTGGGGGTTTTTGGGGGGGGGGGGGCGCCCCCCCCCCCCCAAAAACCCCTCCTCCATCCCCCCTCTCCCCTGACCGAAGGCCCAGGGGAGAGGGGGGTGAGGGGCAATGAAAGTGCTATGGCAATTCACACCGAGCGTTTCAGCGTCGGGCTAAAGATTCACCATACCCTCAGCACAACAGGGAGGTAGACGGAGAACCCGTTCACAATCGTCGTGGCGGAGACAACCAGAGAAGGGGAGATGACGTCCGTGATGGTGGCCGTGTTCACGATGGCCCGGGGGCCCGTGGCAGTGACGGTGACGCCAAAGGTGAAGGTCATCTGCTGCGCCGCGCCCAGCATCCCGCTCCACTCTATGCGGTTGGCCCCCGCATTATAGGACGCGCCACCGGTGACGCTCCCCGGTCTGTAGACCGTGCCGGTGGGGATGGGGTCGCGCAGATAGAGGGTGGTGCCGGCCCCCAAAAGCCGCAGAGTATAGGTGAGCACGTCCCCCGTGCGGGCCGTGGACCGGCTGACCCGCTTCTCCGCTCCAGGCGCAGGGTCTCCCCATACCACGGTCAACGTGGGCTTCCCCACCGGTATCCAATCACTGTCGGCATCCGAAGAAATATAATACTTGCTACTGTCGAAATTCGTGTCGGATGTGTACAGGGCGATGTTGAGGGGCCGGCCCGCGGCGTAGGCTTCGGCCACCGCCTGCGTCGCGTCCCAGGTATAGGGGATGCCTGGGAAAGGGTCACCATCGCCGGGCCTGCGCGGGTAGACCCAGATGGCCGTCAGGTTCTCCTTCGCCATCGGCGCGTTGTTCCAGATGATGGTGTGCTCGTCCCAATCCTCGGCGACGGTGAAGAGGTGGGTGTAGGAAGGCAGGGACTGCGAGGGGACGGGACCGGCGTTGCCCCAGAGATGCAGGGTAAGGGTGGCCGAGAGAATGACCTTGCCCGGCGGGATGCCGTTCAGGCCGAAGCGCAGGTAGGACTTGCTCCAGCAGGGAAAGTCACCAACGAGGGACTGGCTGGCGACGAAGAGGCCCTCGTCGCCGTGGTTGACGTCGCCGCCGCCCAGATAACCGCCCTCGCAATTGCCGCCGCCGCCCACGTAAGCGTCGGCGACTGTGCCACCCAGGTCGCGCCGGACGACGGTCGTCCCGGTGGCGACAGCGGGCCGCGGGACGTAGGGGGGCGGGTCAAAGGCAAGTTCGCCCCAGGTGCTGGGGTTATTGGCGTTGAAGGTCTCCGGCCACATTGCCGGCGGGCTGACCAGCCCCGCCGGCTCGGCGGCATCCCGGTCGTAGAGGTACATCCCCAGCCCCCAGACGGTGCCGGGCGCGGGCGGGCCGGAGAGGCCCAGCGAGGCAAACGTCAGGGTGATGGTGGTGGACCAGCCGGCGTCGCAATCAGACGGCACGGTGGGGCAGTTCCCGTTGTCGTTGGGGCCGGTATTGTACCAGCCGTAGCCGACGCTCTCCGTCCACGTCGCTGACCAGTTCTCATCCCATCCGCTCCCTGTCCCCCGACCATCCCGGTGGTAGGCCTCCTTGTTTTCGCCCGGCCACGAGTGACGCCAGCCGTTGACGAAGAAATAGTCGTCCGGTTGTGGGGCTGCCGCGCGGTCTCCCGCCGTGTCCAGGTAGATGGCGACGGCGTCGTAGAGGCGGGGGTCTCTATTCTCCGAAGGCATCTGCCAGAGGTTGTAGTCTATCACCGTCACGAAGATACGCAGGTACTGGCTGGTATAGCCCACGCGCACGTCCACGTAGTTGTAGAGATTGTGGCCGGTTTCGTGCCCGAACCAGAAGATGGAGGCGGTGTCATCGTCCACGGGGCCGGAGGTTGTCCGCCAGACGTGGACGCGGCGGGTGGAGGTAGCGGCGGCTTCGGTGCCCGTGGATGAGGTGTGAGGGGGGGAATGGTTCCCTGAGAGCACCAGCAATACCGACAGTCCACAGAGCACTCGCCATATGGTTTGAGCGTTCATCAAGGGTCTCCTTATAAAGCCCCGCCGGATACCGCGCAGGGGTTTCCTCACCCCACCCCCGGCGCCGCCGCAGGCGGCGGGGGAGGGGTGAGGAGTTACCTTTGCCTCAAAACCACCGGCAGAAACAACAGGTAGCCGCGTTCGGTTGTGAACGTCCCGTCTCCGGAACAACTGCGCCCCCCCGCGCTGGTGGAGCAGACGCGAAAGTGGTAGAGGGTTGCTGGCCGCAGGCCGACAAGGGTGACGCGGTGGTCGGTCACCGCGCCGCCCTGGATGACGCGGGATGAGTAGGAGGTCGTCAGGCCGTACTCCACCTCGCTGGAGGCCATCTCATCGGTCTTCCAGGAGACGGTCGCGCTGTAGAAGGTGACGCTAACGACTTGAACATTGGTGATGACCGGCGGCGTGGTGTCCTCTACGCCGGGGGCCTCTATGGTGGCGATCAGTTTCTGGATGTCGTACAGGTCCCCCAGCCCCCAGGGGCGGTCCAGGTATCCGCGCAGGGCAGACTTTCCGGCCCCTTCCACGTACGCCTTCGCCAGGAAGACCGACCAGGCCAGGTCGGGGCCGTGGAAACTGGATTCGCCGATCTCGGCCTGGACGCCCAGACGGGTGAGGTACCAGAGAAAGACGCCGTCGGCGTCGGTGAGGTCGTTGAGGTAATTCGTCGCCGTGATCCGGTTCGTGTCGGAGATGTAGCGGCCCACTTCGGGGACCAGGCCGAAGAAGACGGGCGCCCGCCAGCCGGTCTGCTGGTCGCGGGGATCGGGGTAGCGGTCGTTGGCGGTGGCACGGAACTGGTGGAAGTTGAGGCCGGCGGTCATCGCGGCCACAGCGACCTGCTCCCCCTCGTTGGCGTCGGTCGTCCGGCCCAGTTGTCGGGCGATGCGCGCGTAGCCGATGGCCCCGCTGATGGCGGCGTAGGAGTCTATGCTCCCCTTCTTGCGGTCAAAGAGCGCGTCAATCTGCGACCAGCGGTTCTGGACGTAGGTCCAGTCCCCGGTATAGCGGGCGTAGGCCCAGAGGGCATAGAGGGTGGAAAGGGACGGCTCCGGCGGCGGCCAGCAGTTGGGCCGGAAGGTGACCGGGTAGAGTTCCCGCGCGACGCCGCTGGTCAGCCAGGGCGGAGGGTTATCCCACGGGAGGGCCTCAAGGGGCGGGTAGCGGGCCATCTCGGCGGCGAGGTAAGAGCGCACGCGGCTCTTCAGCGTATCGGTGAGGTACGGGTAGGCGATGCTCAGCGTGTAGACCAGTTCGCCGGGGTCAAACCAGTAGATGTTGCCCGGTTGACAGGCGGCCAGGCCCTCTTCGGGATAGAGGGAATCGCCGGGGAAGAGCATGTTGGTGGTAAAGCCTCGCTCCAGAAAGTAAGGCAGGAGGTGGTCGTTGGCGTTTACGATGCGCGTCACTTCCTGCTCCAGGCGCTGGACCAGGTCGGCAGGGGGATTGCTCACGGGCCGCACCGGCTCAGTCCAGACGTAGGTGGTGAGGGAGGTGGTGGCCCTCACCCCCACCCCCGTACCCCCTCCCCCTCTCCCACTTGTGGGAGAGGGGGAGGGGGGCAGGGGGGAGGGGGTGAGGGCGAGGGCCTGTGCCCCCGTCGCCGGGCCGATGGAAGCCAGCCCGCCGTCCAGGACGCGCCAGAAGAGCCGCCCTGAGGCGATGACCAGCGGGCGCTGGATGACGCCCTCCCCCACCTGCGGGCCGGGGAAGGGCCAGGTATTGAAAAAGGGCATCGGCCCGGAATGGGCGGGGCACTGGCCATCCGGCGGCGGGCAGGCAGGCCAGTAATCGGCGACGTTGGCGATGGCGATCAGCGCGCCGGTCTGGAGGTTCAGCGCCCCCAGCCGTTCCCAGTTGTCCACAAAGAGCAGGTTCCCGCCGATGGAAATCATAGAGGGCTCATCGGAGGTGTAGCGCATCTGGTAGTCAAAGGGTTCGCTGGCGGTCAGCCCGACGATGTCCAGCGTGGCGGGGTCCATCCGCCCCAGTTCGGCATCGTATCTCGTCGTCACGTGACCGGAACCACCGTCGGTCTGGATACCGTGACGGGCGCGGTAGATGAGGTATATTGCGCCGTCTTTGACCACGGGCGGGGCGGGCGCATCGCCGTCGCCGTAGGTGTAGAGGACGGGCGCCGGGCCGCGCAGGGCGCCGGTGGCGGTGTCCAGCGCGAAGAAGGTCTGCCGGTCGGGGTTGGCGGTCAGATGATTCACGATGCGCGGGCGGACGGCGGCCCAGTCGGCGGCCCAGTTGGGGTTGACCGCGCCAGCCTGGTCCATCACGTCGTCCCCTTCGTGGAGCAGGAAGTGAAAGTTGCGCAGGGGCTGAGAGCGGTAGATGACGGTGTTCCCGACGATCACCGGCCACCGTTCGGCCAGCGATTGCCCCTGCAGGCGGGTGCGCCAGCGGAGACGGCCGTCGGCCGTGGAGAGAGCATAGGCGTAGATGTCCTCGGTGCCGAAGAAGACGGTCTGGCCATCGGCGCTGAGGGCGGGGGAGGTGAGGATGGGCGCGCCGGCGTTGTAGGTCCAGCGCAGTTGGCCGGTGGCGGCGTCCAGCGCGTAGAAAACGCCGTCGGCGGAGCCGATGTAGACGACGCCGCCAGCCACCACGGGCGCGCTGGCGATGCCCCCGCCGGTCTGAAACGACCAGACCAGAGTGCCGGTGATCGCGTTGAGGGCGTAGACCCGGCCGTTGTGGGCGCCGAAGTAGACCCTGCCCTCGTAGACGGCGGCGGTGTGGCGGATGGGGGAAGTGGTATCGTAGGACCAGAGGACGGTGGGCGCGCCGCCCCCGGCATCCTGGTCGGCGTCCAGCGCGTACATCCGCCCGTTGAGGGAGCCGATGAACAGGCGATTGTCGGCGACGACGGGCTGGGTGCGGCTGGCGAAGGGCACCTCGTTCCAGCGCCAGTAGTAGCGGTAGGGAGGATTGATCTGCTGAGGGCTGGTGCCGGTGTGCTGGGGGTCGCGCTGAAGTTGGGGCCAGTCGGCGTCGGGGATGGCCTGAAGGCGCGGGACGGATGGGTCCGAAAGAGGTGCGACGGGCGGAGGGCTCGGCCCCAGCGTATCCCCAGGACCGACAAGGCCCGGCAGAAGGGCCGCAACCGTCAGCAGAACGAACAGAATGGGCCTGCGTATCGGGTTCACAGGTTCACCCTCACGTAGTCAATCCGGGTGTATCCGCTCCCCCAAGGGTCTCCCCGCTCGTAGACGCCGAGCCCGGCGGCTTCGGCCAGCCGGAGATAGTCGGCGGCTTCGTCCCAGGCGTACGGGCATCCCTCGGCGGCCAGGAGGTCCATCATCACACAGTCCACCGCCACCGGGTCGCGGGCGAAGAAGAGGCTGTTGGGGAACTGGTTGCCGAAGGTGCTCCAGCGCGCCGGCACGCTGTTGGTGTTATCGCGGCTGGCAAAGAGACCGTCCCCCAGCACCAGCACCGTCTTGTTGCGGATGTGGGAGGTCAGATAGATGTCCACCATCGGGTTGTAGTCGGGGTCGTAGTGACTGCCCCACATCGGGGCCACGTACTCGTGCAGGCTCAGAGGCTCGTCAATCGTGCCGAAATGGTTCTTGAAGCCCAGCGTCACGCCGGTGATACTGTGCCCTTTCATAATGGGGACGTTGATGAGATAGGCCGCGTTCACCACCGCGCTGGCGAGATACTCGGCCGGGATACCGGAGCGGCTGAAGGAGACCGCGACGGGGAAATCGGCATCGTACCTGTCGTAGAACTGAACACCGGAATACAGACATCCGGTGCGGAAGTAATCGGGGATGGGGCGGACGGCATCGTAGATGAGGATGTTCTGGGCGGCCACGCCGATGTCCAGGAGTCCCTGGATGACGGCGTTGACCGGATGGATGAGGGCATTGATGAGATTGCCCTGCTGGCTGTTGTTGAAGTTGACCTTGATGGCGACGATGCCGCCGGAGTAGTTGGGGATGAGGGCCCGCCAGGCGTCGGCGCGGGTGGAGGTGCCGGTGAGGGCCATAACCCCGCGGTCCACCATGTTGTTCACGACCGACTGGTCCACGTAGTTGTAGTAATAATTGCTGCTGCCGTTCCAGGAGGTGGCATCGGGGTCGTGGACATGGACGACGCGCGAGGCACCTGGCAGAGGTGTACGGGTGGGCCTGGGGGTCGGGGTAGGGAATGGCGTTGGCGTGGGAGTAGGCTCACTGCGCATCACCAGGGGCAGGTAGGCGCGGGCAGTTGGGGTGATTCCGTCCTGCGCGGTAGAGATCAGGCCCCGCAAGGAGTAGCGCAGACCCCCTCCGGCAGCCACTCCCCCCAGAGCGATGAAAAACGCACGCAGGAAGTCCCGACGAGACCAGCGGGTGGAAGTCATTGTTATCCTCCTAAAATTACGGCAAGTGGGGTTGTGGCGGTGTGCCCGTCACAACCCCACTCCTTGCCTGTGATGCCCGGCAGGGGTTCAATCCCCAGGCTCAGGGTGGGCCTCCTCGCATGACCAGGGGCAGGTAGAGTCTGTAACGGATGAGCAGAATGTCTATACTCTCCTCCACCGATCCAGCTCTGGCGGTCACGCGGGCCACGCCATCGGTGGTGGGTGCGGTCAGGATAGCAACGGCCGCCCCGAATTGGGTTGTGGTCGCATAGACCCCGTTGCCGTTCAGCGTTCCCAGGGTGGTCGTGAAGACCACTTCCGTCCCGTCGGCTACGGGATGACCGGAGACGCTGCGCACGGTGGCGGTGATGGTGCTGGTGGAGATTCCGTCGGCGACGATGGCGGGCGGGTTAGCGGTGAGGGAAATGGTGGCGGGAGGTTCGTTGACGGCGAATTCCCAGGTAACGGACGCCTCATTTCCGGCGTAGTCCTGGGCCAGGAGGGTGACCGTGTGGGAAATATTGGTCAGGGGCGAAACGGGTGTCCAGGAAGCCGTGTCCCCATTATACACCACTTCCACAGAAACGCCATCCACCGTCATGGTGACGGTTGTGGGGTCTATTCCCGCCGTTCCGTCCTGGACGGTGGCGCTGATGGCCGGTGTTCCCGTCGGTACCGTGCTCCCGTCCGCAGGAGAGAGGTCAGAGATGACCGGCGGTGTGGCGTCGTAGATGATGCTGGCCTCCGCCCAATCACCGACGTTGTCGGCCGTATCCCGATACCGGACACGGACGGTTTTACCCCCATCGCCCCCGGCCAGGGTGACGGTCACCGGTGAGGTGTAAGCCACCCACTGCCACACGTTCGCCGCGTCCTCCAGGTCGCCATCCAGGTACATCTGGACGGTATCGTCGGGCGCGGTGAGCAACAGGTGGACCTGCCGCACACGGCTGTAGGCCCCCTCCGCGATGGCGACGGTGCCGTTCGGTGGCGTGCTATCCACGGTGAAGGGACCGCTGGTATCCTCTGCGGTCCATCCTGCCTCATCCGTTGCCGTCACCCGCACCCGCACCTGGACGCTGTCTATCTCCGGCACCGTCCAGAGGTAGGAGCCGTCATTCTCGGTGGCGGTGACGATGTCCGTGTAACTGCTCCCCCCGTCGGTGGAGTAGGCCAGCGCAATGGGATTGAGGCCGAAATGGGCATCCGTCGCCGTCCAGGTGATGGTGAACGTCGCCCCGCCCCGCAGCACCTCCCCGCCGTCCGGCGCCGTCAGCACCACCGTCGGCGGCGTGCTGTCTATGCTGAAGTTCG